>DASTAE010000032.1:0-4631 GCA_035712985.1 Actinospica sp. | reverse complement strand
GCATGTCGAGCTCGGCGCTCGGCTCGGTGAAGGGGAAGTAGTTCGGGCGCAGCCGGGACCGCAGGCCCGCGCCGAACATCTCCTGCACGAAGTAGTCGAGGGTGCCCTTGAGGTCGGCCATGCCGATCCCCTCGTCCACGACCAGGCCCTCGATCTGGTTGAAGACCGGGGTGTGCGTGGCGTCCAGGGCGTCGGTGCGGAAGGTGCGGCCGATCGCGACCATGTGCAGCGGCGGCTGCCGTTTGAGCATCGTGCGGATCTGCACCGGGGAGGTCTGGGTGCGCAGGATCAGCGAGTCGCGGCCGTCGTCGGCGTCCGGCTCGTAGCCCGGGGTGTCGATGAAGAAGGTGTCCTGCGGACTGCGCGCCGGGTGGTCGCGCCCGATGTTCAGGGCGTCGAAGTTCATCCACTCGGCCTCGACCTCGGGACCCTCGTTGACCTCCCAGCCGAGGGCGCCGAAGACCTCGGCGACGCGCTCGGTGAGCGTGGTCAGCGGGTGTCGGCCGCCGCGCGGGGCGCGGTCCCAGGGCAGCGTGACGTCGACGGCCTCCTCGACGAGCACCCGCGCGTCGCGCTCGGCCTCGAGCTCGGCGCGGCGCTCGGCGACCGCCTTGGAGACCGCCGCGCGCGCCTGGCCGACCCGCTTACCCGCCTCGGCCTTGGCGGCCGGCGGCAGCGCGCCGATCTCGCGGTTGGCCAGAGCCAGCGGCGAACGGTCCTTCGCGTGGGCGATCTCGGCCTCGTGCAGGGCGTCGAGGTCGGCGGCCGCGGCGATCGCCGCCAGGGCCTGGTCCCGGGCCTGGTCGACGGCCTCGGGCTTGAGCACCTCGACCTCCACGGGGTCGTAGCTCTTATTCGGTGCGGACATGGGTTCGGCTCTACTTCCGCTTCTCTACATGCCACCTGGCATGTGGGTCACTGTCTCGGCGGGCACCCGATTCTAACGGGCGCGGGCCGACGGGCAGGCGGGAACGCCCGCTGCCCGAGACCGGATCGTCGATTGCGCGAAGGACCCGTCAGGCAGCGGGCATGGTAAATCGGAAGCGGGCGCCGCCGCCGGGGGCCCGGCCGACGGTGATGGTGCCGCCGTGCGCCTCGACGATGCCCTTGACGATGTAGAGGCCGAGACCGGTCCCGCCGCGGCGGTTGCCGCGCCAGAAGCGGGTGAAGACGCGGCCGAGCATGGCCTCGGGGATGCCGGGCCCCTCGTCGTCCACGGTCATCGCGATCATGGGCTGGCCCTCCCCCTTCCGCTCGTCGTCCTCGTCCTCGGTCAGCGCCTCGAAGGCGATGGTGACACGTCCGTCACCGTGCCGCACCGCGTTTTCCAGCAGGTTCGCCACGACCTGCCGCAGCTTGTCGGGGTCGGCCCAGACCGCGGGCAGCCTCGTCGATTGTACGTCGAAGCGCTCGGCGGGCTGGCCGGCCGCGATCATCCCGGCGACCTGGTCCGTGACCAGCTCCACGAGGTCGATCGGATAGCATCCGAGCTGCAGCCGCCCCGAGTCGATCCGTGCGATGTCGAGCAGCTCGGCGATCAGCCGGGTGACCCGGTCGGCGTCGGCGTCCACCGTCTCCAGCATCAGCTTGCGCTGGTCGTCGGTGAAGCGCTCCCATTTCGCCAGCAGCGTGGCCGTGAAGCCCTTGACGCTGGTCAGCGGGGAGCGCAGCTCGTGCGCGACCGTGGCGATCAGGTCGGCGTGCCGCCGCTCGACCCGGGCGCGGGCCGAGGTGTCGCGCAGGCCGATGACCACGCGCTCGATCGGGCCGCCGCGCTCGCGCAGGTAGCGCGCCGTGACCAGCACGTCCCGCCCGTCCGGCAGCAGCAGCCGCGTCTCCGGCTGGCCGGTGCGGATCGCCAGGCCGCCGTACGGATCGGTGCAGGCCCACCAGAGCCGGCCCTCCAGATCCAGCAGCGGCAGCGCCTCGTCGAGCGGCCTGCCGAGCGCCTCGGCCGCGGACAGCCGGGTGATCCGCTCGGCGGCCCGGTTGAAGACCGTGACCCGGCCCTGCGCGTCCACGATCACGACGCCGTCCGGCAGTTCGTCGTAGCGCGGCCCGGACGCGGCGTCGTCCGGCCTGTTGTATGACTCCAAAGGACTTGGGTCCTCTCCCTGACCGCTCATGTCCGTCCGTGCACGGCGAAGCCGCGGACTCCGGGCGACCGCCGCGGACCGGGTCCCATCATGCCTCGCTGACACCCCATCATTCCCGGTCCCGCCACCGTAGCGCCAGCCTTGGCGGACATACGCCCCTGTCTCCAGACGTCTAGGTGCAGGGATGGAGCGCAAGGGCCGCCCTCGCCGACCCGCGCTCAGCGCGGCGGTGTGGGGCTGATGCGGCCGCGGAGGCGGATGGTACCGGTGAGGAAGATCACTGCGAGGAACGGCGCTGGGCCCGGGCCGAGGCGTAGAGGCAGACGGCCGCGGCGGTGGCGAGGTTCAGGGACTCGGCGCGGCCGTGGATGGGGACGCGGACGGTCCGGTCGGCCAGGGCGCGCACGGGCTCGGGCAGGCCCCAGGCCTCGTTGCCGAACATCCAGCAGGTGGGGGCGGCCAGGGCGCCGCTGTCGGCCTCGTCGTCGAGGTCCGCGGGACCTGAGCCGTCGGCGGCCAGGACCCTGACGCCTCGCGCCCGCAGGGCGGCCGCCGCCTGGGGCAGGTCCACGCCGGTGACCACCGGGAGGTGGAAGAGCGAGCCCACCGAGGTGCGGACGACCTTGGGGTTGTAGACGTCCACCGATTCGCTGCTGAAGAGCACGGCGTCGGCTCCCGCGGCGTCGGCGGCGCGCAGCACGGAGCCGGCGTTTCCGGGGTCGCGGATGTGGGCCAGCAGCACGACGAGCCTGGCCTCGCGCTCCAGGACGGCCGCGAGGGGCTGGTCCAGGAAGCGGCAGACGCCGACCAGGCCCTGGCCCGCGACGGTGTCGCCGAGCGAGGCCACCACCTCGTCCGTCGCCAGGGTCACGGTGGCGCCGCCCGCCCGGGCCGCGTCCAGGATCCCCGGGTGCCGCTCGGCCGCGTCGAGGGTCGCGAAGAGCTCGATCAGCAGGCCCTTCTCGGCCGCCGCCTCGCGCACCGCCTGCGGGCCCTCGGCCAGGAACTGGCGCTGCCTGGACCGGAAAGCACGGGAGGCAAGCCGGCGCGCCGCCACCACCCTGGTCGACTTGACCGAGGTGATCACCGCGTCGCGCGGGCCTGCCATCCGGGGGTCGCCGGGAAGCTCGCGGCGGGTCAGGCCGCGACCCGCTCGGCCTTCGGCGCGTTCACGTCGGCCGGCAGCGCCTTCTGGGCCACCTCGACGAGCGCGGCGAACGCGGCGGCGTCGTTGACGGCCAGGTCGGCCAGGATCTTGCGGTCCACCTCGACGCCCGCGGCCTTCAGGCCCTGGATGAAGCGGTTGTAGGTCAGGCCGTTGGCGCGCGCCGCGGCGTTGATGCGCTGGATCCACAGCCGGCGGAAGTCGCCCTTGCGCTTCTTGCGGTCCCGGTACGCGTAGACCAGCGAGTGGGTGACCTGCTCCTTGGCCTTGCGGTACAGGCGCGAACGCTGGCCGCGGTAGCCACTCGCCTGCTCCAGGATCGCCCGGCGCTTCTTGTGGGCGTTGACCGCCCGCTTCACGCGTGCCATGTCGAATCTCTCCTCGGGGCGGGACCGGGCACGGCGCTTCGGGCGCGGCGCGGCCCCTTAAATCTCAGGGGTCTTGGGGGTGGTGCGCGGTACGGCGATCAGTGGCCGAGCAGGCGCTTGATCTTCTTCACGTCGGCCGGGGCGAGGACGACCTCGCCGGTCACGCGGCGGGTGTAGCGCGAGGACTTGTGCTCGAGCAGGTGGCGCTTGCCCGCCTGGCCCCGCATGATCTTGCCGGTGCCGGTCACCCGGAATCGCTTCTTGGCACCGCTGTGCGTCTTGTTCTTCGGCATGGCTGCCGTTCTCCATCTCATTTCGCGTGCCGATCCCGCCGCCGTCCGCCCCCTGGGGACGGACGGCGCGGCGCGATCGTGCCTCGGGGCGGCGGCGGTGTGCCGGTCGCCGAATTCGGTTCTCCGTCGCGAGACGCGGAACTACTCCGCGCTCTCCTCGGTCGGCGTCTCGACGGTCTCGACGGTCTCGACGGTCTCGACGGCCTCGATCGTCTCCACCGGGGCCTCGACCTCGGTCTCGAGCTCGGCCGGAGCGTCGTCCCGGCCGGTCTGCGCGGCGCGGGCGGCCTTCGCGGCGCGGGCCTCCGCCATCGCGTCGACCTTCTTCTTGCGCGGGCCGAGCACCATGATCATGTTGCGCCCGTCCTGCTTGGGCGCGAACTCGACGAAACCGAGCTCCTCGACGTCCGCGGCGAGCCGGTCCAGCAGCCTGCGGCCGAGTTCCGGTCGGGACTGCTCCCGGCCTCGGAACATGATCGTGATCTTGACCTTGTCCCCGGCGTTCAGGAACCGGACGACGTGACCCTTCTTGGTCTCGTAGTCGTGCGGATCGATCTTCGGCCGGAGCTTCATCTCCTTGATGATCGTGTGCGCCTGGTTCTTGCGCGCCTCACGGGCCTTCATCGCGGACTCGTACTTGAACTTGCCGTAGTCCATGAGCTTGGCCACCGGCGGGCGCGAGGTGGGCGCGATCTCGACCAGGTCGAGG
>DASTAE010000031.1:0-9626 GCA_035712985.1 Actinospica sp. | reverse complement strand
GGGAACTTCTGGTCCACCGACATGATCAACTATCTGGTCTCCTGGCTCGGCTGCGCCAAGTCGCACGGACTGACCATCGACTACCTCGGCGGCTGGAACGAGCGCGGCTACAACATCTCCTGGTACGAGCAGCTTCGCAGCACCCTGAACGCCGACGGGTACTCCGCGGTGACGATCGTCGGCGCCGACTCCGACTGGACCATCGCGAACGACGTCGACAGCAACTCGGCGTTCGCCGCGTCGGTGGGCGTGCTCGGCGCGCACTACCCGTGCGGCTATCGCTCGTCGCAGGCCACGTGCACGGTGCCCTCGGCGGCCACTTCCTCCGGGAAACCGCTGTGGGCCAGCGAGAACGGCTCGGATGACTACAACGCGGGTGCCCAGGCGATGGCGCGCGGCCTCAACCGGGGTTATATCGACGGCGGGATGACGGCGTATCTCAACTGGCCGATCGTCGCGGCGATCACGCCCAACCTGCCGTACGCCACGATGGGCCTCGCGCTCGCGCCGCAACCGTGGTCCGGCTACTACTCGATCGGCAAGAACGCTTGGGTGATGGCCCAGACCACGCAGTTCACCGCGCCCGGCTGGCACTACCTCAACTCCTCCGACGGCTACATCGGGGGCAACCGGAACAACGGAAGCTACGTGTCGCTCAAGTCGCCGAACAACAGCGACTACTCGACGATCATCGAGACGATTGACGCCACCAGCGCCCAGACGTTGAACTTCAACGTCACCGGCGGCCTTTCCACCGGCCAGGTGCACGTCTGGGCCACGAACGTGAACTCGAACAACCAGGCCGACTACTTCGTGCACACCACCGACATCACCCCGTCCGGCGGCAGCTTCAGCCTGACGGTGCAGCCCGGGTACGTCTACTCGGTGACGACCACGACCGGCCAGGGGAAGGGAACCGCGGCCGGACCCGCGCAGGGCACGCTCGGGCTCCCCTACAGCGACTCCTTCGACGGCGACACCGTCGGCAGCGAGGCCAAGTACCTGATGGACTGGCAGGGCTCGTTCGAGATCGTGAACTGCGGCGGCGGACGCAGCGGCCAGTGCGTGCGCCAGATGAGCGCGCAGGCCCCGATCACCTGGGACACGCTCTCCGACCCGCACACGCTGCTCGGCGACCTGAGCTGGAGCAACTACACCGTCAGCTCCGACGTCATGCTCGAAAAGTCCGGATACGCCGAGCTCATCGGAAGGGCGAGTTCGCAGTCGTACACCGGATCGGCCGGACTGAACGCCTACCACCTGCGCGTCAGTGACACCGGCGCGTGGTCGATCCTGAACTCGAACACGAACGGGAACGTCACCACGCTCGCCGGCGGCACCACCACCGCGCTCGGCACCGGCAAGTGGCACACCCTCGCCCTCACCTTCGCGGGCAGCACCATCACCGCCTCCGTCGACGGCACGGCCGTCGGCTCCGCGAACAACTCCACCTGGGGCGCCGGCCAGATCGGCTACGCCACCAGCCAGGGTGAGACCGCGCAGTTCGACAACCTGTCGATCACCCCCGGCAGCGGCGGCGGAACGGGCGGCGGCACGAGCACGATCGTCGGCACCGCGTCAGGGCGCTGCGTCGACGTGCCGGGCTCGAGCCAGACCTCCGGCACGCAGGTGGAGCTGTGGGACTGCAACGGCGGCTCGAACCAGCAGTGGACGTACACCGCGGCCGACGAGCTGCGGGTGTACGGCAGCGACTGCCTCGACGCCAGCGGCCAGGGCACCAGCGCCGGGACCAAGGTCGACATCTGGCCGTGCACCGGCGCCGCGAACCAGCAGTGGACGTTCAACTCCAACGGCACGGTCACCGGCACTCAGTCCGGCCTGTGCCTGGACGCCACCGGAGCCGGGACCGCCAACGGCACCCTGCTCGAGCTCTGGACCTGCAACGGCGGCGGCAACCAGAAGTGGACGCGCGGCTGACCGGCTAACGGTCTGCCCGTCGCGCTCCGTTGAGCCGCGGTCCGGACCCCCCAGCCGCCGCCAGGGGGTCCGGACCGCTACGCCACCGCCTCCTGCCCACCCACGGAAAGGAATCCCGCCATGCCCGCATCCTCGTCTTCGTTCCCCATGAGCCGTCGTACGCTGCTCGCGGCGGGTGCCGGTGCCGCGACCACCTTCGGCCTGCTTCGCTTCGCCCCTGACGCCGCCGCGAACACCGGTCCGCAGAGCTACACCGCCAGCTGGTCCTCCGTCGACCAGCACCCGCCGGCCCCGACGTGGTTCCAGGACGCGAAGTTCGGCATCTACTACCACTGGGGCGCCTTCAGCGTGCCGGCGTTCAGCAACGAGTGGTACCCGCGCAACATGTACAACTCCGGCTCGATCGAGAACCAGCACCACATCGCCACGTACGGCGATCCCTCGGTGTGGCCGTACAGCTTCTTCATCGACGGCGGTGTGGACAAGTCGGGCAACCACGTGCAGTTCGCGCCCAAGCTCGCCTCCCAGGGCGGCAACTGGGACCCGAACGCCTGGGCGGCGCTGTTCAAGGCGGCGGGCGCGCGCTTCGCCGGCCCGGTCGCCGAGCACCACGACGGCTTCTCGATGTGGAACAGCCAGGCCAACCCGTGGAACTCGGTCGCCCGCGGACCCAAGCTCGACCTGCTGAGCCTGCACGCGCAGGCGATCCGCGCCCAGGGCCTGAAGTTCATGTGCTCCCTGCACCACGCCTACCACTTCCTCGGCTACTACCAGTACGTGCCGAACCAGTCCGACCCGAGCCTGCGCATCCTGTTCGGCCAGCAGGGAGCTGCGACGGAGAACCAGCTCTGGTACAACAAGCTGCACGAGGTGATCACCGGCTACCAGCCGGACCTGATCTGGCAGGACTTCGACCTCAGCGGCGTCCAGGAGAGCTACCGGCTGCAGTTCCTGGCCGACTACTACAACGCGGCGGTGTCCTGGAACAAGGACGTGGTCGCCACGTACAAGGACGGGTTCGACCCGCTCGGGGAGGTCTTCGACTACGAGCGCGGGGGCGCCGGCGGCCTGTTGACCCCGTACTGGCTCACCGACGACAGTGTCTCGGCGTCCACGTGGTGCTACGTGACCGGCATCAGCCTCTACGACACGAAGACGATGCTGCACTCGCTGATCGACCACGTCAGCAAGGGTGGCAACCTGCTGCTGAACATCGCCCCGATGGCCGACGGCACCATCCCCGCCGACCAGCAGTCGCTGCTGCGGGGCATGGGCGACTGGCTCGGCCGGTTCGGCGAGTCGATCTACGCCACGCGCGCCTGGTCGAGCTACGGCGAGGGACCCACCGCGATGGGCGGCGGCTCCTTCGCCGGACCGAAGGCCGGCACCCCGCAAGACATCCGCTTCACCCGCAGCCAGGACAACACGATCCTCTACGCCACCACCCTCGGCTGGCAGGGCGGCACCACCACCATCACGACGCTGAGTTCCAACCAGATCAACCTCAGCAGCCTCGCCTCGATCCAGCTGATCAACAACGCGGCGGGCAGCTACACGAACCTGTCGTCGTACACGCAGGACGGCGGCGGACTGCACATCACGATGCCGTCCTCGAACCCGCCTTTCAGCGCGCTGGCCTATACGTTCAAGCTCACCTTCAAGGGCCCGATCCCCACGCTCAATCCGGTGGTGACCGGCTCGTGGGTGAAGATCGCGAATGCCACGACTGGACTCGTGCTCGACAGCGGCGGCAGCGTGGCGTCCGGCTCGAACCTCAAGCAATGGACGTGGGACGGAAGCACCAACCTGCAGTGGCAGTTCGTCGCCGTCGGCAACGGTTACTACCGGATCGTCAACAACACCAACGGCATGGTCGCCGACAGCTGGGGCAACACCTCCAACGGCGCACCCTGCCGTCAGACCACGTGGAACGGCGGCAACAACCAGCAGTGGAGCCTCAACAGCGTGGGCGGCGGCCGCTACCAGATCGTCAACCGCGGCACCGGCACCGCCCTCGACGGCGCGGGATCCACCGGCAACGGATCCACGGCCGTTCTCTGGACGCCGAACTCCAGCACCAACAACGAGTGGACCATCACCGGTGTCTGACGAGGCTCTCGGCGGAGGGGACATCAAGACGCCCGACTGGTTCCAGTAGGAGGCGTTGCGGCGGCTGGGCCGGTCGGCGAGCCCGCCGCCGCCGCGGTAGCGCTCCCTAGTGCTGTGCGAACTGCAGTTGAGTCGTCTGCGCGACGCCGGGTTCGACCGAGATGCCGGACGCGGTCAACTGCTGGCCGTAAATGTCGGTGATCCTGATCTCACCGCCGCAGCCCGCGCCGTGCGCGGATTGGAAGTAGTTGTAGCTGGTGCGCGGCAACTGCGTCCATCCGCTGCTGGTGTGCACTTCGAGTTCTGCGACGGGGTTGCGCTGGCCGATGGTCTGGATGTTGCACCACCACTGGCTCGATCCGGTCTGGTAGCGGAACGAGATGGTGCCGGCGTTGCTGGGGCTGAGCAGTTGCCAGGTGACGGAGATGCGTCCGGCCGAGGGGTCGGCGATCTTCGCGAAGGCCTGCTGGCTCAGGTCGAGCTGACCCGGTGCGCAGGGCAGCGGGCACTCGTTGGTGATCAGCACGGTGACGGTGGCGCCGTTGGAGGCGCGCACGAGGATGTGGTCCCCGCAGGCCTTCGAGTTCTCGTAGTCGGTGTAGTTCATCGCTGCGATCATCATGTTCGCCGCCGGGCCGTAGAGGCAGGCGCCGTTGCCGTCCGCGGCGGCGTACTCGGTCGCGACTCCGTTGTACGTGACGCCGGGCCGGATCCGCCCGGCCAGCGAGGCCGAGGAGGAGGTCGAGCCCGAGCCGGAGCCGGAGCCGGAGCTCGAGCCGTGCGAGGAGGCCGCGGTCGACGCGGCGGCCGAACTGGAAGCGGCCGAGGCGCTCGGCTTCGCGCTGCTCGCGGAGGCGCTCGGTGTGCTCGAGGCCTGCGTCGCGGAGGCGCTGGGAATCGGGATTCCCGTCGGGGAGGCGCTTGCGCTCGTGTCGGCGCCCTGGCTGACCGCGGCGTATCCGGTCGCGACGGTGCGCTGCGGCGGGGAGCCCAGGGCCACGCTCGCGATCACGCCGACGGCGGCCAGCGTCGCCACGGCCACCGTGGCCATCAGCCATTTTCTGTGCTTCGCGGGCTGCTCCGTGTCCCGATGGTTCGCGCTCACGCCTCGTCCTCTCGCCACGTCCGGTTCCTTCATTCGCGTAGTGCCTTCGCGGGCCGGAAAAGGTTGCCGAACGTTATCCGATCGTGATCTGTCGATCCCGGCGAGATTTCCTGGAACGCGCGGCAACCTTTTACGGCGCTCGGGCCCACAAGGGGGTGTCAACCGAACGGACCTCCCCGAAGGAACGCAGCGTGAAGTCAACTCTCCGGACCGCGAGGCCGGACAGGCGGCGGCTGGGCCTGGTCGCGGGCGCCGCCTTCGCCACGCACACATCACCAGGCACGGCACCACGGTGACCGGCACTACCGACTAGCCATCGAAGGTGATCTCCCAACTGATGGTTGATGAGCCAGTAACTCGTCCCTGCTATATTCCGCCGGTGATCGATGCGGAAGGCGGGGGCGAGCGTCGCCGGCCGGGCGGCGCAGACGCCGAGTTCGCGGCGTTCTTCGCCGCGCACTACAACGAGTTGGCGCGCTTCGCCTATCTGCTGGTCGGCGAGCACGCCGCGGCGGACGACGTGGCGGCGGAGGCCCTGGCCGAGGCCTGGAAGGGCTGGGCGCGGGTGTCCACGGCGGACCGCCCGCTCGCGTACGTGCGGCGGATCGCGGCCAATATCGCCGCGAACCGCACCGACCGGCAGGTGAAGGAGCGCCGCGGCTGGCGGCTGTGGGGCGGCGGCCGCGGCGAGCAGGCGCCGCACCCGGACAGCGACGCGACGGTCGACCTGCAGACGGCGCTGCTGCGTCTGCCGGCCCGCAAGCGCGCCTGCGTAGTGCTGCGCTACTACTATGACCTCTCCGAGCGCGAAACGGCTTCGACGCTCGGCATCAGCGTGGGCACGGTGAAAAGCCAGAGCTCCCGGGGACTGGAGGAACTCGCGGTCCAGCTGCGCGGCACGCGCGCGGCGTCGGCCGCTGCGAACGGCGGCCGTCGTCGGTCCGCGACCGAAGGAGCGAACCGATGAAGCGCACACACGACTCGCAGCCGGACGGCGAGTGGCTCGCGGACCGGTTGCGGCGGCACGCACAGGGCCACGACGCGGATCTCGCGCGCATCACGGCCAGATTCGAGCGACTGACGGACGATGAGGCCGCGCCCGGCACGCCGCGCCGCCGAGCCATGGGCCCGATGCGCGTGCGCCTGCTCGGAATCCCCCTCGGCATCGCCGCCGTACTGGCCTCCGCGACGGTGGCCGTGGCCGTCGGGGTCGGCATCGCCGTCACCGCGACTCCGCGCACGGTCGTCCCCGTCACCTCGCCGAAGACCTCCCAGTCCGCGACGGCCACGATCGCGAGCGCGAACCCGCCGTCCCCGAGCTCCGCACCCACCGAAGGCGCCACGTCTCCCGCCACCACCGCGACCGGGAGCGCCGGCTCGGGCGGGCAACTGGCGGCGACCGCGTCCGTGGACGCGCACAGCACCCAGTACTGGGCCCAGGAGAACCTCACCGTCACGCCGGCCAAGACCATCAGCGAACTGCGCATCACCGTCACCGTCTCCGGCGGCTCGAGCGTGGTCTCGACCGGGATGTGGACCACCATCGTCCCGGCGAGCATCGAGACCTCGGCGACCCCGGTGTCCGGCGGCCTCGAGTACCAGGTCACCCTCAAGCCCGGCCAGTCGCTGAAGCCCGCCGTCTACCGCTTCGGCTTCCAGTTCAACCGTCCGGCGAGTGGCCACGACTTCGCGCTCGACACCTACCACGTCACCGCGGTCACCACCGACGGCACGGTGCTGACCGCCTCCGGCGGACTGTGAGGCCGGCCGAACCGGATCTTCCCCCGAATGGCCGGATACCGTTACGGCCGTCGCCGCGGGGATGCACTGTGGATGGAGCGCTCCTGAAAGGAACCCGCCATGGTCCCGACCGACGGCACCGCGAACGAGCCGCCCCGGCGCTGCGGGGCCGCGCACCTGGACGACCCCTCGCCCTGTGAGGGCGACCGGGAGGTGGTGCGCATCGTGATCGGCGAGGACGAGGTCCTGGGCTGTGTCCACCACGGCACCCGGCTCTACGCGTCGGTCGAGCACGCGAGGGTCTACCCGGTCGGCGGTCCGGACGGCCCGAACGCGGATGCCGTCCTGGCGGTCCGGCGCGGGGCCGTCGGGATGGAGCCATTCTTCTGGATGGTCCCCGCCGGACCGCCGGAGCGCAAGCCGCGCCACCGGCTGCCCGGCCTGCACGGCTTCGGCTTCCGGCGCACGTCCTGAGCCGGGGCCGCGGACGGCCGCCGCTCCGGCCCGACGCGGCTACTTCGCCGGCGGCGGGTTCAGCGGCAGCCACTGCTCGAACCGCGTCGCGGCGAGCTGCGCGTCGGGTCCGGGCAGCAGCATGTCCTTGGTCAGCAGGATGCCGAAGTAGCGCGCGTCACGGTCGGTCACGACGGTGCGCGGGTCGCCGCGGAACGACAGCGCCTCGCGGACCAGCTCGTCGAGGCCGAACGTTTCGGGACCGCCGACCTCCACGGTGCCGTTGACCGGGGCCGCGACCGCGGCCCGGCCGACGGCGGCGGCCACGTCCTCGCCCGCCATCGGCTGGATCAGGGCGTCCGAGACGCGCACGGTCTCGCCGTGGGTGGCCTCGTCGGCGATGCCGCCGACGAACTCGAAGAACTGGGTCGCGCGCACGATGGTGTAGGGGCGGCCGGAGTCCTTGATGAGCTGCTCCTGCGCGATCTTCGCCCGGAAGTAGCCGCTCTCGAGCAGCCGGTCGGTGCCGACCACGGACAGCGCGACGTGGTGACCCACCCCCGCCTTCTCCTCGGCGTCGAGCAGGTTCGTCGTCGAGGTGCGGAAGAAGTGGAGCACGTCCTCGTCAGCCCACGAGGGCGAGTTGGAGACGTCGACCACCACCTCGGCGCCCTCGAGCACCTCGGCCAGGCCCTCGCCGGTCAGCGTGTTCACGCCGGTGTTCGGCGCGGCGGGCACCGCCTCGTGGCCGTGCTCGCGCAGCTTGCCGATCAGCTTCGAGCCGATCAGGCCGGTGCCGCCGATGACGACGATCTTCATGATGCTGCCTCTCGTCCGTGTTCCGGCCGGTCCGGAACCTCTGTCGCAAGCTGAGACAGGACAGCCCCCGAGGTTGTGACACGCCGACCCCGAGTTGGTGCGGCCAGGCGGCGTGGCCCACGATGAGAGGGAGTGCAAGCCGCAGTGCGACCGGATAGGGGCGATGGGTGACGGAGTCGGATCTGGCGGCCGGACCCGGCAGTGCCGATGACCTCGAGGAGGCGGCCGCCGTCTTCATGCGCGTGCGGCCTCGGCTGTTCGGGATCGCGTACCGCATGCTCAGCAGCGTCACCGAGGCCGAGGACCTGGTCCAAGAGGTCTGGCTGCGCTGGCAGACCTGCGACCGGAGCGCGGTGGCCAACCCGGCCGCGTACCTGGCCACGACGACGACCCGGCTGGCCATCAACGAACTCCAGTCCGCACGGGTGCGGCGCGAGACGTATGTCGGGCCGTGGCTGCCCGAGCCGGTCGACACGAGCGCCGACCCGTACCTGGGCGCCGAACGGGGCGAGGCGCTGAAGTTCGCGGCGCTGGTGCTGATGGAGAAGCTCACGCCGAACGAGCGCGCCGCGTACGTGCTGCGCGAGGCCTTCGACTACGCGTACGGGGAGATCGCCGACATCCTGAAGTCGACCGAGCCGGCCGTGCGCCAGTTGGTGAGCCGGGCGCGCAAGCACATGACGCGCGAGCGGAGCCTCTCCGTGGACGCGGCCGCGCAGCGCACGCTGCTGACCACCTTCCTCGACGCCGCGCGCTCCGGCGAGATGACGGCGTTGGAGCAGTTGTTCTCGGCCGAGGTCGTCAGCGTCTCCGACGGCAACGGCAGGCACAAGATCGCCCGCCGCGCCGTGGTCGGCGCACCGTGGGTGGCGAAGTTCCTGGCCGCGATGTCCTGGTTCTGGGAGAACGTCGAGACGAGGTTCACGACGATGAACGGCCAGGTCTGCGCCGTGATGCTCGCGGGCGGCGAGGTGTACGGCGTGCTCGCGGTCGATACGTCCGCCGAGGGCATCGACCAGCTGTTCTGGATGCTCAACCCGGCGAAGAACACGCAGGTCTCCGTCCCCACCTGACCCGCCGACCGCGAGAGAACAGGGGGCCGGGGCTGTCGCGACCTCCTCGATGAACGGCCGGCGCGGGCTATGACCGAGCAGCCCCGCCGCTTGTGACCACCCCTCCCAGCCGGGCGGCGAGCCGTGGCAGCTGGGCCAGCGCGTTTCTCCGTCCGACCTGGGCGAGTTCGGCGCCGTCGAAGGCCGTTGCGTGACGCGGAACAGTTCACCAGCGGTGATCGCCGCCGCCACGACCTTCGGTTTCGAGGTCGAGACTCATCGGCCGAGCCATCCGCCGTCGACGGGGAGGGTGGTGCCGTGTATGTAGTCTGAGGCGGGGGAGGCGAGGAAGACGGTGGCGCCGGCGAGGTCTTGGGCGTGGCCCCAGCGTCCGGCGGGGATGCGGTCGA
>DASTAE010000030.1:0-8720 GCA_035712985.1 Actinospica sp. | reverse complement strand
GTAGAACGGCGTCGCTGTCCTTCATATCAGCTTTGGTAGGGCTGTGCATCGCGGCGAGAGAACGATTTCCCGGCCGTTGGGCATAGGTCGGAGCTCAGCCCTGGGCACCGAGGTCCTCCGGGCGGTCGAGGTCGCGCGGATCTCCGAATTCATCGCAGGGCACGAGGATGATCTCCGCGCTGTGGGCCTGCAGATATGCGCGCGCGCCGACATCGCCGGTGAGAGTGGGGCGCAATGCGTCCCAATGCGCGCGGCCGATCAGGACCGGATGACCGCGCCGACCTTCGTAACCCGCGGCGGCGAGAATCCCGTCGTCCTCCGCGCCGCGCTCAGCGCTCAAGACCGCGCGAACGGCTTCGGGGGTGATGTCGGGCTGGTCGACGAGGAGCACGAGGACGGCCGTCGCATCGGGGAATCCGCTTTCGACGCCGTCCAGGCCGGCTCGCAGGGAGACGCCCATTCCCTGCGCCCACGCCTCGTTGACGACGACCTTCGCACCTGCGGCCCGCGCGTAGGCCGAGGCTCGATCGGTCTCCGCGCCGAGCACCGCGAGCACGTGATCGCAGCCTCCTGCGAGGACGGTCTCGATCGCCCGCGTGAGCAGCGGACGGCCGCGATATTCGACGACTGCCTTAGGCCGGCCCATCCGGCTCCCGGACCCGGCCGCGAGCACGATTCCCGCCACGACGCCCATCCGCGTCACCGGGCCCGCAGCGCGAGAAACAGGTCCACTTGGTCCTCCAGCCTGGTCGGATCGCGGCCGGTCAGCTCGGCGATCCTGGCGATCCGGTAGCGCAGTGTATTGACGTGGATGTGCAGCTGCGCCGCGCAGCGGCTCCAGGATCCCGAACACTGCAGGAACACGTCGAGCGTCTCCTCGAGCGCCGCGTGGTGCCTTTCGTCATGGGCGCGCAGCGGACCGAGCAGCCGGTGCACGTAGCCGGAACGCAGCTCCTCGGGGACGTGCGCGAGCAGCGCCTGGTGCGTGGCCAGGTCCGTGTGCCCGGCGACGCGGAGGCGCTCGGGGTCACGCGTGGCCAGGCCGAGCGCGTATCCGGCCTCGCGGACCGCGGCGGACAGCGAGGTCGCCGTCGTGACCAGGTCGCTCACGCCGACGCGGACGCGGTCCATGCCGAGCGCGAGGCTGATGGCCTTCAGGCGCGCGGTCAGCCGTTCGAGCGCGTCGCCGCCGTCCTTGGGCTCGCCGATGATGCCGATCGCGCGGCCGTCGGCGAGGGCGGCGCCGGGCAGCGGCTTCGTCCCCTGCGGATCGTCGATCAGGGCGCGCAGGACGCGGATCGCGCGGTTGTTGCCCTCGACGCTGACGGCCACGACGCGCAACCCGTCGACCGCGGAGAGGCCGACCGGCCGCAGCCGCGCCACGATCTCGGCGACCGGCCCCTCCTCCGATGCCAGCTCGGCGAGCTCCTGGCCGAGCTGGCGCAGCGGCTCGCGGGCCTCGGCGAGCCACTGGCGCTCGGCGCTGAGCAGGCGCGCGGCGCCGCGGGCCACGTCGCGACGCTGCGGAGGCCAGGCGCGCGAGTCGCCCTCGAAGACGACGTACCAGTCGTCGACCGGGGTCGGCGAGTCGCCGCTGACCGTGAAGACGCTGTAGCTCTCGCCGCGGTACTCGACGCGGCGCTCCGGCTGCGCGGCCGTGCGCAGCGCCTCGCGGGTCAGCACGTGGACGAACTGCGGCATCACCGGCGTGCCAGGCTCGACCAGCACGTCGCCCGCGGCGCTGATCAACAGCCCTTCGAGGCCTGACTCGGCGGCGATCAGTTCGAGGATGCCGGTCACGCCGTGCCGCGCGCCCGCCCCGAGCAGGCGGCGGTGCCGGGCCAGCAGCTCGCCGGTGTCGTGCGCGCGCAGTTCGGAGGTGCGCCGGGAGAACCACTCGCTCAGCTCAGCGAAGGACAGCCGTCCGGGTACGTGCAGCAGCGGCACGTTGTGCCGGGAGCAGGCGGCGACCAGGTCGGGCGGGAGGGCCTCGTCGGTCGTGTCACCCGCGGCGATGGCCGCCGCGTGGCCCTCGGCCACGGCGGCGACGAAGCGCTCGCTGGCCGACTCGGAGTCCCCGTTCCCGCCCAGGTGGGCCGAACGCCAGAGCAGCCCGGTGACGACGAGCTCGCCGCCGCGCAGGTAGCGGCTCGGTTCGGGCAGGTCGGTGACCATGACCGAGCGCACCTCCCGGTCCAGCCCGGGGCGCCCGGTCACCATGAGAAGACCGAGCTCGGCGCTGTCGACCAGATCACGCAGCCGCATAGTGCCGATACGGTACCGCGCCTTTGTTGCGCGCAGCGCAGATCGCGCCGCCGCGTGGCTAGGCCGTGTCTCCGGAGTACGGCCTAGCGCTTGCGCTGCTTATAGGCCTTGCCGGACCATTCGCGCAGAGAGGACGCGAACTGCTCGGCCTGGTCGGCGGGCACGGCCTGCTTGGGGATGACGAAGCCCTCGGACTTCTTGCCCGCGGTGATCACCCAGGCGCTCGGCCGGTCGAGCACGCTGCTCACCTTGCCCCAGCTGTACCCCTTGGCCGTCCCCGCGCCCCCGTACCGGATCCCGTCGTCGGCGAACTTCACCCGCGCCGTCCCGGCCAGCCGCGCCGCGTCGGCCCGGATCCTGCGCGGCAGGTGCACGAAGACGTAGAAGAGCATGACCAGCGCGTACAGCCCCAGCAGCGCCGCCGGCATCCACATCTTCGGCCGGTCGCCCTGCAGATAGAACGCGAGGCACACGCCCGCGGCCACGATCATCAGGGCCGCGGTGTACAGACTGTTCCTGCGCTCGGACCGCAGACCCAGCTCCTGGGTCACCTCGTCCGCGCCCAGCTCGAACTCGACGGTTATGGGTTCAGCCACGAGCAGAAATCTTAGGGGGAGGTGTCAAGCGGCGGGGGAACGGCGGCGAACGGACGGGGCGGGGTGCGCTCGGCCCACCTCGTGACCGTCGGGCCGAGTGCTCCGAGGCCCGCGAAGCACAGGCCGAGCAGCAGCCAGCCGGGCTGCCCGAGGCCGAGGAACACCGTGGTCAGCACGACGGGGCCGAGGGCCTGCCCGGCATCGAAGCCGAGCCCGAGCGAACCTTGATACCGCCCTTGCGCGTGGTCGGGTGCCAAACCGAAGCCGAGTGCCATGCTCGCGGACGACTCCCATATCTCGCCGACGCTGTGCACGCACATGGCGACCATGACGAGGACGGGCGCGAGCGTGCCGGGCACGTCGGCGGAGAGTGCGATGAGTGGACAGCTCGCGAGGAACACGAGGCCTGCTCGACGGAAGGCATTGCCGCCTTCCTGCGTCGTCGCCACTCTCGCGCCGATGCGGGCCTGCAGCAGCACGCACACGACTGAGTTGAGCGCGAAGGCCGCTGCCACGGTCCAGTGCGGGGCGTGCGTGCGGGTCGCGATCCAGATCGGCAGCATGAGCGAGACGACCTGGTACTGCAGCCCCATCGCCCCTTCAAGAGCTGCGAACGCGGCGAATGGGCGATCGGCGAACGCACTTCGAGTTTCGTCGCTCGCGGGCCTCGGGGACGGAGGGTATCTCGGCACTCGCAGAAGGAACAGCGCCGCGGCGATGAAGCTGGCCGCGTCCGCCAAGATCAATCCCGTGTATGCGGCCCGGCTGCCGATCTCGACGGCGATTCCGGAACCCAGCGCGCCGAGCACGATCCCCGCGTTGCCGAAGGTGCGGAGCTTCGCCCGGAATTCCGCGGGCCTCCCACCGCCGACGCGCGCGATCAACGCTCCGCGGGCCGCGTTGTTCGCCGAGGCCGCCATCCGGTCCGCGCAGGCCACGAGCGTGAACAGCAACGCGCTGTGGATCGCCAGGAACGCGGAGACGGTGAGGGCCTGCACGGCGAGCGTCGCGACAGTCACCGTCCACGGACCGTGCCGATCCGCGAGAATGCCCGCCGGTATGCCCGCGACCAGCCCGATGAGCCCGGCGATCGTGAGGCCGATCCCCACTTGGGCGGCGGTGAGGTGGACGACCAGAGTGAAGTAGAGCACCGACGCGGTGTTGAAGAGTCCGTTTCCCAGAAGATTGACGAACGTCGACGGCACCATCGAACGCTGCGGACCGGCAGGCGGAACGACCCGCCCCACCCGCTCGATCAGCCCCCGATTGATCACGATTCGGAGACTAGCAGCCGGTCACATTCCCGCTCTGGGAGTGTCGCCGTGATGCAGCGGCCCCTCGGTCTGCGTCAGGGGGCGGCCGGAGCCGCCGCGGGAGGCGGCGATGATCTCGGCGAGGATGGAGACGGCCACCTCCTCGGGGGTGTGGGCGCCGAGGTCGAGGCCGATCGGGGCGCGGAGGCGGGCCAGGTGCTCCGGGGGGACGCCGAGGGCTTCCAGGCGCGCGCGGCGCTGGGCGCAGGTGCGGCGGGAGCCTATGGCGCCCACGTAGCCGACGGGCATGCGGAGCGCCTCCTCGAGCACGGGGAGGTCGAAGCGTTCGTCGTGGGTCAGGACGCAGACGGCGGTGCGGTGGTCCACGGGGGTCTCGACGAGGTACTTGTGCGGCCAGCTGACCACGACCTCGTCGGCCCAGGGGTAGCGCTCCCTGGTGGCGAAGACGGGCCGGGCGTCGCAGACGGTGACGTGGTAGTCGAGCAGCCTGCCCAGCTTCACCAGGGCGTCGGTGAAGGCGACGGCGCCGAAGACGATCAGGCGCGGCGGGTCGGTCGGGTCGGGCATCGGCGGCCCTTCGAGGCGGGGGTCGACGCGGCGGGCCTCGATGGTGATCGCGCCGCCGCAGACGAGGGTGGGGGCGAGGTCGTCCTCGTCCGTTTCCGAGTATGTCTCGCGCAGGGGGCCGTCGGACGCGCTGCCGAGGACGCGCAGGCAGAGGTCGTACACGGCCGCGTCGACACAGCCGCCGGACACGCTGCCCACGGCCCGGCCCTGCCCGTCCACGGCGAGGGCGGGGCCGAGGTCGAGCGGGGTGCTCCCCCGCACGTCCACGATGCTGGCCAGCGCGTACGGATGGCCGGCGGTGTGCCAGGCCCCGATGCGGTCGGTGAGGTCAGACATCGTCGCCACTGGATTCATCACCGGATGCGTCGCCGAATGCGATGTGTTCGGGGCGCAGGGGGATGCGGCGTAGCGCTTGGCCGCAGGCGTCGCGGACCGCGGCGACGATCGCGGGGGTCGAGGACAGCGTCGGGGGCTCGCCGGCGCCGCGCAGGCCGTAGGGCGATTCGGGGTCGGCGAACTCGAGGATGCGCATGTTGAGCGGCGGCATGTCGAGGATCGTCGGGATCAGGTAGTCGGTGAAGGAGGGGTTGCGGACCAGGCCGTCGCGGGTCTGGATCTCCTCCATCAGGGCCAGGCCGAGGCCTTGCGCGGTGCCGCCTTGGATCTGGCCTTCGAGGGACAGGCGGTTGAGGATCTTGCCTACGTCCTGGACGACATCCATCTGGACCACGTGGACGAGGCCGAGTTCGATGTCCACATCGACCACGGCTCGATGCGCGCACATGGCGAACTGGACGTGCGAATCGCCCTGGCCGGTCACGGGATCGAGCGGGTTGGTGCGGCGGTGGTGGTACTCGCGGGTGGCCTCGACGACGTCCGTGCCGAGCACGTCGCGGAGCTTGGCGAGCGGGCGTTCGCCGAGGTAGAGGGCGGATTCGGCGAGGTGGACGTCGTTCCACTCCTCGGTCTCGGACAGGAGCGAGGGGAACCGGACCCGCGCCAGTTCGAGCACTTCCATGCGGACGGCCTCGCAGGCCGTCTTGACGGCGCCGCCGGTCATGTAGGACTGGCGGGATGCGGAGGACGATCCCGCCGAGCCGACGGTCGTGTCGGCGGGGAGGACCACCGCGTGCTCGACGCCCAGCTCGGTGCGCGCGATCTGGGCCTGCAGGGTGACGAGGCCCTGGCCGACCTCCGCCGCCGCCGTGTGCACGGAGGCTATCGGCTCGCCGCCGGAGATCTCGAGGCGCACGCGGGCGGTGGAGAAGTCGTCGAAGCCCTCCGAGTAGCAGATGTTCTTGATGCCGACGCCGTAACCGACGCCGCGGCGCACGCCTTCGCCCTTGGTCGTGTTGCCGTAGCCGCCGGGAGGAAGTTGCGGACCGTCGGCGGGCAGCGGCATGGTCACGAGCTCGTCGAGGATCTCGCGGAGCGGGGCCGGGCCCTCGATCCGTTGGCCGGTGGGCAGGATGGAGCCCTCGTGCACGGCGTTGATCCGGCGCACTTCGACGGGGTCCATCCCGAGTTCGGCGGCGAGCGCGTCCATCTGGGATTCGTAGGCGAAGCAGGCCTGGACCGCTCCGAAGCCGCGCATTGCTCCGCACGGCGGATTGTTCGTGTAGAGCCCGTATGCCTCAATGAGCACGTCGTCGCACTCGTATGGCCCAATGCCGAGTGAGGCGGCGTTGCCGACGACGGCCTCTGTGGTCGAGGCATACGCTCCGCCATCCAGGAGAAGCTCGGCCTTCGCGTACACCAGACGGCCCTGCGCGTCGGCGGCATGGGTGAACTTCATCAGGGCCGGGTGACGGTGCACGTGGCCGAAGAAGGATTCCCTGCGGTCGTAGACCATCTTGACCGGCCGGTGCGTGCGCAGCGCGAGCATCGAGGCGTGGATCTGCATGGACAGGTCCTCGCGGCCGCCGAACGCGCCGCCCACGCCCGCGAGCGTGAGCCGCACCTTCTCCGGCGGCAGCGCCAGGCAGGGGGCCATCTGCTCCTGGTCCACGTGCAGCCACTGGGTCGCCACGTGCAGGGCGACGCCGCCGTCCTCGGCCGGGATGGCGAGTCCCGACTCGGGGCCGAGGAAGGCCTGATCCTGCATGCCGACCTCGTACTCGCGGGTCACGACGACGGCCACGCGCTCGCGCAGCTCGGCGGCGTCCGGATCGCCGCGACGGACCGGCTGGTAGCGCACGATGTTGTCCTCGCGGCTGGCGTGCACGCGCGGGCAGTCCGGGTCGAACGCGGCGCGGCGCATGTCGGAGACGGGTTCGAGGACCTCGTACTCGACCTCGATCAGCTTGCAGGCGCGCCGCGCGGTGTCGAGGTCGTCGGCGGCGACGATGGCGACCGGCTCGCCGTGATAGCGCACCTCGCCGATCGCCAGGACCGGGCAGTCGTCCGTGATCAGGCCGTAGGTCTTCTTGCCGGGGATGTCGGCGCCGGTCAGGACCGCGTGGACGCCGGCCATCGCCTCGGCCGCGGACGTGTCGACGCCGACGATCCGGGCGCGGGGGTGCGGGCTGCGCAGGGTCGAGCCGTAGAGCATGCCCTCGGCCCACAGGTCCGAGGAGTAGGCGAACTCGCCGGTGACCTTGAGCGTGCCGTCGGGGCGAAGCGGGCTGCCGCCGACTCCGTTGTTCTCGCGGGTGGAGGCGGAAGTGGAGGCGGAGGCGGAGGCGGCGGGGCCGGTGACGGTCATCGGCTCGCCTCCATCATCCGCAGGTGGGCGGCCTTCGCGTCGCGGGCCAGCTCGGCGGCGTCCACGTTCCGCAGCTCGCCGTCCTCGACGACGATCTCGCCGTGCACGGTCAGCAGCTTGAGCGGAGCGGGAGGGCCGAAGACGAGGGCGGCGACGGGGTCGGTGATGTCGGCGTGGCCGAGGCCGTCGAGTTTCCAGAGGGCGACGTCGGCGCAGTAGCCGGGGGCCAGGGAGCCGATCTCGTCCTGTCGGCCGAGGACCCGGGCGCCACCGGCCGTGGCCAGGTGGAGCGCGGCTCTGGCGTCGAGGGACTTGTCGGCGGCGCCGGTCAGGGCCCGGTAGCGGGAGACGTAGACGGCCTGGCGCAGCTCCTCGACGAGGATGCCGGACTCCTGCGAGGCGGCTCCGTCCACGCCGAGGCCGACCGGGGCGCCCGCGTTCAGCAGGGCCTTGATCGGGGCGAGGCCCGCGCCGAGTCGGCCGTTCGAGCTGGGGCAGTGCGCGAGGCCGGTCCCGGTGTCGGCCATACGAGTGATCGCGGCGTCGTCGAGGTGCACTCCGTGCGCGAACCAGACGTCCTCACCCATCCAGCCGAGTGATTCGACGTACTCCGCCGGGGTGACGCCGAACTGCTCCCGGCAGTACGCGTCCTCCTCGACGGTCTCGGCGAGGTGCGTGTGCAGCCGCACGCCGAGCTCGCGGGCCAGCACCGCCGACTGCTTCATCAGCTCGGCGGTGACCGAGAAGGGCGAGCAGGGCGCGAGCGCGATCCTGGTCAGCGAGCCGGGTGACGGGTCGTGGTACCGCTCGACGGCCGCCCTGCTCGCCGCGAGGATCTCGTCGAGGTCCTCGACGACCGAGTCAGGCGGCAGCCCCCCGGCCGAGCGGCCGAGGTCCATCGAGCCGCGGGTCGCGTCCAGCCGCACGCCGACCTCGCGGGCCGCGCGGATCGTGGCGCCGAGCAGGTCGCCGGAGCCGCGCGGGAAGAGGTAGTGGTGGTCGGCGGAGGTGGTGCAGCCGCCGAGCGCCAGCCAGCCGAGGCCGGCGCGGGCCGCCGCGTGGACCGCGGGCTCGTCGATCCGGGCCCACCTCGGATACAGCTCGGTGAGCCAGTCGAAGAGGGTGGCGTCCCTGGCCAGGCCGCGGAAGATCCACTGGTAGAGATGATGGTGGGAGTTAACGAGCCCGGGGGTGGCAAGGCACCCACTACCGTCCACCACCCGGGCTCCATCGTGCTGGAGGACCGGGGCAGCTCCGGGGCCCACCTGCACGATTCTGCCGTCGGAGACCACCACGTAACCGACGGCATACTCG
>DASTAE010000029.1:0-48242 GCA_035712985.1 Actinospica sp. | reverse complement strand
GACCAGCGCCGCCGACGAGGTGCTGGCCCACCACCACTCGGCCAAGGCCGCGTTCATCGAGTGGTTCGAGACCCTGGCGGCCTATATCCGCATCAAGCACGGTCTCGGCGACGCGCTGCACAGCGCCGCGGCCCAGGAGGTGATCAGCGCCTCCTGGGCGCCGACCACCGCCGCGGTGGCGAAGCTGGTCGATGCCTGCGTGGCGGAGGGAACCATCGCCGCCGGGCACGACCCCGCCGACATCATCATGCTGATGAGCTTCCTGTGGCGCGTCGCGAACAACGACGACGGTCTCGCGCAGGGACGGCGGCTGATCGCCGCCGTGTTCTCCGGTCTGCAGCAGGCGCCCCAACCGCTCTGAACACTGGGCACGCCGACTCGCCCTGCCCAGCACGGCCAACGCCCACGCCGTCGGTGCCGCCCACGATCCCGATTGGCTTGGGCGCCGAAAAGTTACCTGCCCGCAGGGCCAGGTCAGCCAGGGCTGGCACGGCCCCGAGTCGACTTCGTCGCCCACCGCGACACCCCTGATCGTCGCGTGGTTCCCCAAAGGGCGGTGCCAGCCGTGCCCGATCCCGGGGGCTTCCACGAAAGCCGGGGGGCGTCACCGATCCAGGACGTGCGCACGTACCGAAGCCGCTGGAAGGTCATCGACTGCGCCTGTTCGGAGCAGCCGCTTCAGGCTGCTCTCGCTGACCCCGTAGTGCTCGACGAGCTCGCGTAGCTTCGCGCCTGCTTGCCGAGCCTCGACCAGCTCACGCACCGTCTCCTCGCCCAGACGATCAGCGATGCGGCGCGGCACGATTACCCTCGGCTTGGCCCGCACGCTCACTTTTGGATCTTGAATCGGCGCTTGGTGGGCCTCACTCAACCACCGCCGGGCGCGTTTCAGCAGGTCAGCGCGATTCAATTGGTTGGAGTAAGTCCCAATAAGGTCCACCAGTATCAGTACAGGCCAGAGGCCATGGCAACCACCGAGGTTGTCGTGGCCTCTATGGTTTTCGCGTACTGATTTCAGTGCTCCCCGACCCCTGCTCCCCGGGGAGCAGGGGTCGGGGAGCGGACCAGATAAGGGCCGACCTGCGGCTTCGTGTTGTCGCTGACGCTGGACAAGTACGGCGACACCGGCAGCCGCGTCTACGGCGCCGTCGGCAATGTGACGATCATCGTGCATTGCTACACCCCCGCCAAGCTCGACCGCGCCGCCCTGCTTGTCCCTCGTCGATCAGCAGGCAGCCCGCTTGACCACGTACGAGAAGCCCTCGTGACCCGCTTGTTCGTGCGGATGCGGACGACGCCTCGGGAATGATCGGCAGGGCGCCGGCGCTGTCCCGTTTGTGACCGATTCGTCCGAGCTCCGCACTCTCCTCGTGAACGCGCAGGCCCGCGCCTTGGCGCAGGTCGAAGCGTTGGCCAGCGAGTTCGACGGACTCGTCGAAGCGAACGCGCTGGTCGCGGCGGACGACGAGCACGATCCCGAGGGATCGAGTACCGCCTTCGAGCGCGCGCACGTAGCCTCGCTACTCAGCGCAGCGCGCAAGCACGTAGCCGATTTCGATCGAGCCCTTGAGCGTCTGGAGTCCGGCGACTACGGACGGTGCGAGGTCTGTGGGGAGCCGATCCCGGCCGAACGTCTCGAGATACGCCCAGCAGCAAGCACCTGCGTGGGCTGCGCCGAATAGGCGTGAGCCTCAGCCCCAGGACCATTTTTGCGTCGTCGAGCCGTTGCAGGGGTCTAGTTCTACGGAGCCGCCCTGACCGGTGGTGGTCACGCAGAGGTCGGAGTAGAGGCCGACGATCGAGCCGTTCGATTCCAGCGTCCACTGCTGGTTGCTGCCGCCGTTGGAGCCGCCGCCGCCTCGCGTCCCGGCCGGGACCGCCCGCCCCGGCACGCCGTCGAAGCCGCCGAAGACTCCCAAGCCGGCCCGGGAGCCAGCTGCGAAGCCGGCGCCGAAGGCGAAGCGGCCCGAGGGACCCGCCGAAGGGCGCCGGCGAGCCGACGCGCGCCCCGGAGAGGCCGGGGCGCGGTCTGGGCTACGTGCTCTGGCACGTCCTGCGGATCACCGTGCTGCTCCTGCTCAAGCTTGCGCGCACGATGCTCGAGATCGCGCTCTCGCCGTTCCACTTCGCCGGTTGAACTTCAGCGGCAGGGCTGGAAGGTTCTGTCGTCGAGGTTGATGTCGAAGCGCACGCCGTTGAAGTCGTTCTTGTTGTCGGCGACGCAGAACTTCGAGGTGGCGAGCGAGTATTCGGCCTGGAAGACGGGCTTGCCCGCGGCGACGTACTGGTCGTAGCCGTAGTCGCCGTTCTGCGCCGTGGTGCACTCGCTGTACTGGTTGCACTGCTCGTTGAGGGCGCCGTCGAAGTAGGGCAGCAGGTTCGGGATCTGCTCGTCGTCGTTCTTCTGCAGCACGCTCAGGCCGCGGCTGTGGGCGTCGTTCGCGAGCGTGGCGTTGAAGTACAGCTGGTCGGCGGCGGTCAGCGGGAAGCCGGTCGTGTTGGTGTAGCCGTCGACGTTGTCGAACTCGACCATGTCGAAGCCCTTGGTCTTGCACATGTCCAGCCGCGCATCCATGATCTGCCGCAGCTTGCTCCCGGAGTTCTGCACGTCGCGGACGTCCAGCCACTCCTCACCCGGCCAGCCGTTCGAGTCGCCGAGCAGCGCCGCGGGGAACTCGGAGGCGTCGGGGCGCCAGTTCTCGTAGGTGCCCGCGGAGATGTAGCAGACGGCCTTGATACCGGCCGCGTGCAGGTTCGCGACGTCGGCCGCGGTGTTGTCGAAGCCGTCCACGTCGTACATCTGCACGCTGCGGTACGGCGCGGCCGGAGCCTTGGACAGCACCCAGTTCCACGAGGTCTGCACGGCGGGGTGCCAGCAGGCGGAGCAGGCGACGGGCGACGGCAGCGCGGGAGCGGCCGAAGCGGCGGGGGCGGCGGCGAACAGCCCGGCCGCGGCGAGGGCGGCGCCGGCGAGCAGCAGGCCGGACCGTCTGGTGGGTAGGTTGAAATGCACGGTTACCTCCTGAAGGAAAGGAAGTAGCGGAGTGTGGGTCGCTGGAATTGATATCAGCCACGCTCATTCGTCGTCGAGGACTGAGACGCAAGTGCGCATTCTGATTGAGCGTTCTCCACAGAGCGGGCCGGCGAGAGAATTGAAGAACTCTTTCAATAGTGAGTTCGCGTGAAGGTTCCGCGTTTTCCGGCGGCCGGTCAGGCGAGGTGCACGCGCACGCCGGCGGCGCGGATGAGATCGAGTTCGGCGGGGTCCGCGTGCTCGTCGGTCACCAGGTCGTGCACCGCCGACAGATCGGTGAGCAGGGCCCCGGTCGCCTTGCCGATCTTCGTGCCGTCCGCGACGACGATCACCCGATGCGCGTGCGTGATCATGGTGCGGTCGGTGCGCGCCTCGGTCTCGTCGTGCGTCGTCACGCCGTGCTCGGCGCTCACGCCGTCGGCGCCGAGCACCGCGGTGGCCACGGTGAAAGAGCCGAAGGCCCGCTCGGACAGCGGCCCGACCGCCTCCAGCGAGTGCGCGCGGACCAGGCCGCCGGTGATGATGACCCGGATGTCGGACCACGCGGCGGCCTCGGCGGCCAGCGGCAGCGCGTTGGTGATCACGGTCAGCCCGGTCCGCCGGCGCAGGGCCCTGATGACCTCGGTCGTGGTGGTGCCGCCGCACACGGCCAGGGTGTGCGGCCCGCCGTGCGGGATCAGTCGCGCGGTGGCCCGGCCGATCGCCTGCTTGGCCAGGCTCGCCTGCGCGGTGCGCAGCCGCACCGGGATCTCCGGCGCCGCTCCCCCGGCCCGTACGCCGCCGTGCGTGCGCACCACGAGCCGCTCGTCCTCCAGGGCGGCCAGGTCGCGCCGCAGCGTCGCCTTCGACACGCCCAGCTCGGCGACGAGCTCGTCCAGGGTCAGCGGCGTCTCCCGGCCGCGGGCGGCCAGCAGCGCGAGCAGCAAACGCATCCGCTCGACCCGCTTGCGGCCGACCGTGTGCGGCGCCGTGTCCGTCGTGCCGGGTAGCCGCACCGCTGCCGATCCTCTCCGATGCCCGAGGCCCGCTGCCGTATGCGAGCCGCCCTTGAAGAGTAGACGCTCCGCGCGTGCGCGCCGTCCAGGATGCGGACGGCGCGCACGCGCGCAGGTGTGTCGCGGGCTCCCGCGTCAGCCGACCGGCTCCGGGACCGTCTCCTGCTGCTCCAGGAACACCTCGCGGACCTCCTTCGACCCGAACGGCCAGGAGTGCTCCCGGCGCGCCCAGACCAGGAAGGCGATGCCGCCGAGCGCGAGCCACGCCAGCGACCACTCGATCGGGTGCACGCCCGGGTTGGCCTTGTCCGCCCACAGGTAGATGGTGGCCCAGCCGATCCCGGCGATGACGCTCGGCAGCGGGTAGAGGATCATCTTGTAGGGCCGCCGCAGGTTCGGCTGCCGTTTGCGCAACACCGACACGGCGGCGATCTGCGCGATCGACTGCACGATGACCATCACCGTGGTCAGCAGCGAGATCAGCACGGACAGCGGCGGGTGCGCGGCGGAGCTGCCGACGTGCCGGGCGAACAGGAAGGCCAGCGCCGTCATCACGCCCATCACCAGCAGGCCCACGGTCGGGAATTCGTGCTTGCGGTGCAGCCGTCCGAAGGAGCGGAAGAACAGTCCGTCGCGCGCCGCGTCGAACGGCACCCGGGAGCCCCCGAGCAGCCCGGTGAACACCGAGGCGAACGCCGTGATCAGCACCAGCACCGTGACCACCTGCGCCGCGCCCTTGCCCCAGGTCTGCTGGAGCACCGCCGCGCCGATCGAGGTGGAGTCGATGCTGTTCGAGTTGAGCATGTCGTGCCAGGGCACCACGCCGAGCACGCCGATCTGCATGACGAGGTAGATGGCGGCGATCGCGCCGATGGAGATGACGATCGAGCGCGGCATCACCCGGCCGGGCTGCTTGATCTCAGCGCCCAGATACGCCGTGGTGTTGTAGCCGAGGTAGTCGAAGACGCCGATGGTCAGGCCGCCCGCGAAGCCGACCCAGAAGGATCCGTGCAGCGGCTCGACCGCGCCGGCCGGCCAGGTGAAGGCCTGCGAGGCGTGGAAGTGGGTGAAGCAGGCGAGGATCACCGCGCACACGCAGACGATCATCACGGCCCACATGCCCACGGTCAGCCGTCCGATGTTCTCCACCCGGCGCCAGAGCATCAGCACCAGCAGGGCGGTCAGGCCGATGCCGACGATGTCGCCCTGGCCCGAGGTCATCGACGGCCACAGGTACTGCAGATACTGCACCATGCCCTGGATGCCGGTGGACATGATCAGCGGGATGAACAGGATCGCGGTCCAGATGAACAGGAACGGCATCAGCCGCCCGGTCCGGTACTGGAAGGCCTCGCGCAGGTACACGTAGGTGCCGCCGGAGCCCGGCAGCGAAGCACCCAGCTCGGCCCAGATCAGGCCGTCGGCCAGGGCGAGGATCGCGCCGGCGATCCAGCCTATGGTCGCCTGCGGCCCGCCGAAAGCGACCACCATCAACGGGATGGTCACGAACGGACCGATGCTGCACATCTGGGCCATGTTGATGGTCACGGCCTGGAACAGGCCGATCCGCCGACTCAGGTTTCTCACCTCGGTGACCTGCCCCGGGGGCGCCGCCGCGGTATCGGATATCTCAGACATCATCGACCTGTCCTTCGAGGTTCGCGCCGGACCCGAGGGCGGCGGGGAGGGGGGCCACGCCGTGCAGCTTCATCGCGTAGAGCGCGGAGCCGACCGCGGGGCCGTGCGCCGGGGTGCGCAGCAGGTACCCGGGACCGGCGGACTGCAGGGCCCGGGTGAAGGTGGTGCGGAAACTCGGCGCGGTGAACATCCCGCCCGAGTAGGAGACGGCGACCTGCTCGCCGTCCTCGTAGCCGAGCCGGTCGCGGCAGGCCTCGACCAGCGCGACCAGCTCGCGCCCCGCTTCGTGCACGATGGCCTCGGCCGCGGCGTCCCCCGCGGCCGCCGCCGCGACGACGGCCGTGGACAGCCGGGCGATCTCGGCACGTCGTCCACCCCACCGGTCGACGACGACGCCGACCAGGTCCAGGTCCGTGGCGATCCCGACGCGCTCGGCGAGCAGCGCGTACAGCGGCCCGCGCGGCAGCCGGCCGTCGCTCATCCGGCTGAACGCATTCAGGCCGCGCACCGCGACCCAGTAGGCGGAGCCCTCGTCGCCGAACAGCTCGCTCCAGCCGCCGGTCCGATGCGCGCGCCCGCGCCGTTCCCCGTAGGCGATCGACCCGGTTCCGGCCACGACGCTGATCCCGTCCTGCCCGGCCAGCGCCCCGGCCCAGCCTCCGACCATGTCGTTGCCGCAGCCGAAGCGGTCGTGGCCGAGCAGCCCGCGCACGATGGCGTCCAGCCGCGGGATGTCCGCGCTGACCTCGCCGTAGCCCGGCAGGCCGAAGAAGGCGTGGTCGAGCCGATCCGGGGTGGTCCCGGCCGCCGCGGTGACCTCGGCGACGCCGTCGGCCAGCACCCGTTCGAGCAACTCGATCCCGGAGGCGAAGTAGTAGCAGCTCGGGCCGATCGACTCGACCACGGTGCGCCCGGCGCCGTCCAGCAGCACGAAGGCGGTCTTCGAACCGCCGCCGTCGACGCCGAGGAAGAGGCCTGAGGTCATCGCCGCGCCCGGCCGTCTACGAAGGGGTGGATGGTCACGCCCTGGACGACGCGGTTCACGTCGCCACCCGGGAAGGGGTCGTCCGGGGTCAGCCCGAGTGCGGCCGAGCAGTAGAGCGCGAAGAGCTGCGCGAACACGACGTAGGCCACGGCCAGGTACGCGTCGTCCAGTGAGCTCGGCTCGACAGAGACCGCCAGCACCCTGTCCTGTCCGAGCGAGGCGCGCAGTTCACTGATGATGTCCTCGTCGTACGCGGCGGCGTAGGGGTCGGCCGACCGGTAGACGACGGCGAGCGAGTCGTCGTCGAGCACCGCCTTGGGTCCGTGCCGGAAGCCGAGCGGCGAGTCGAAGTAGGCGACGACGTGGCCGGCGGTCAGTTCGAGCGTCTTGAGCGCCGACTCGCGGGCCAGCCCGACGAGCGGTCCGCCGCCGAGATAGACCAGGCGACGGGGAACGCCCGTGGCCAGGTCGGCGATCTGCTCCTCCTGCGCGAGCAACCGCTCTCCTGCGGCGGCCACGGCCTCAACCGCGGCGGAGTCGTCGCCGCGGAAGGCAAGCAGCACCGAGAGCAGCATCGCGGTGAAGCTGGAGGTCATCGCGAAACCGTCGTCGTGCGAGCGCTCAGGCATGAGCAGCACGAACGAGTCGGCGCGACCGGCTTGGGCGCGGTTCAGGGCGCCGTCCGGGTTGCAGGTGACAATCAGGTGGCTGACATCGTCGAGCAGCTGGTCCGCGAGCTCGGTGGCCGCCGCGCTTTCGGGCGAGTCGCCGGAGCGGGCGAAGGAGATCAGCAGCGTCGGCACGCCTTTCGTCAGGTACAGGCTCGGGTGCGAGACCAGATCGGTCGTGGCCACCGCCTCGACGCGGCGGCCGAGCTCGGCGCCGAGCGCAGGCGCGGCGATCTGCCCGATGAACGCGGACGTGCCCGCGCCGGTGAGCACGACGCGCAGGTCCTCACGGGCGAGCAGCGGCGCGAGGAACGCGTCGAGCGCGGCGCGGCGCTCGCGCAGGACCAGCGCCGTCTCCCGCCACACGTCCGGCTGCTGCCGGATCTCGCGGAGGGTGGCCGTGCCGGACAGCGCGGCCTTGAGTTCTGCGGCGTTAGACATGTGCGGCTTCCCGTGTCTCGCTGGTCTTCTGTTCGTCGGCCGAGCCGTTGATCGTCGCCGCCGCGTACGGCCGCAGCGCATCGCGTACCTTGTCGATCGCGAGCTCGTGCGGCGTCGCGGCGATCTCTCCCGCGCGCACCCGGGCGTACTGCTCCGGCAGGTACTGGCTGACCAGCGGAAGCGGGATCTCGATCGCCGAGAGGTTGGCGAACAGGCGCTGCGCCGCGGCCTCGACCTCGGGATCCGGCCAGTAGTAGCGCAGCCGGTCGCTGTAGCTGTACCGGCGGGCGATGCGCTGCTCCGCTTCGGAGCCCGGATAGTAGCCCTCCCAGTATTCCGGGCGGCCGACCATCACCTGGTCGACAACCTCGGCGAGGTTCGAACTCCCGCCTGCCGGCAGAAGCTCGTTCTCGATCCGGGCGAGGGCGAACATCGCCTCACGCAGCGCGAATGTCAGGCCGGGCCCGACCTTGAGGATCGCCCAGTGGTCCGCGACGAGCTGAGCGAGGTGCGCGGCGGTCTGGTAATCGGTGGAATGTGCCTCGAAGACGAGGTGCGGCTCGTCTTCGAGGACGGTGCGGAGCTCATGCGTGCCGGCGTGGTCGTAGTCGATGACCTGCAGATGGTCGAACTCGACGGCGGGCTGCACGACCAGGGCGGCGACACGTGGCCAGACGGCGTCGAGCCCGGCGGCGGCGAACGCGGCGCGGTGGGCCGCGAGCGTGTGGCGGGCGGCCGCGGCGGGCGTGGCGGTGAGCTTTTCGAGCGTCTCGTGCGCGCCGCCGGGCACCGGGACCTCGGTACCGATCACGTAGCTGACCTGCTCGGTCGTGCCGACGCGGGCGGCCGTCTGTTCGGCGACGCGCAGCAGGCGGGCGGCGCGTGCCGCGACGAGTTCGTCGCCCGGCGGCACGTGGTCGCCGGCGCAGGACATGCTGCAGTCGAGGTGGATCTTCGTGTATCCGGCGGCCACGTACGCGGCGATCAGTTCCTCGGCGAGCGCCATCGCCTGCTCGGCCGGCCGGTCCCGCCAGCGGTTCGGGCCGAGGTGGTCGCCGCCCAGGACGACCCGCGACCGCTCGAGCCCGTGCCGGTCGGCGAGCCCGTGCACCAGGTCGCGGAAGTCGGCGGGCGTCATCCCGGTGTATCCGCCGAACTGGTCGACCTGGTTGGAGGTGGCCTCGACCAGCAGGTATCCGCCGTCGGCAAGGGTCTGCCGGATCGCCGCCTCGAGCACCAGGGGATGCGCCGAGCACACCGAGTAGACGCCGACGGCCGCGCCGGCGCGGTGCCGGCGGATCGTCTCGTTCAGATGGTTCACCATGCGTAGGACTCGTTCTTCTCGCTGCTGGGGGACGGCTCAATCCTGCGCACAGCTAGTTGATACATCAATGTTTCGCGCAGAAGTGAGCAGAAAGCCTGCGCACTTCGCGCCCTTTCGTGGCTCGCGCCCCGGACCGGCCGCCATGATGACCCGCATACCGCGCACTTCCGTGAGTCCCACACCCGTCTCCCCCACAGGAGGGTTCATGAAGAGGTTGACACGTGTCCTGGCTGCCGTGCTGACGGCCACGCCGCTCATCCTGGCCGGCTCCGTCGCCGCGGGCCCCGCCGCGCACGCGGCGACCGCCTACCCGCCCGGCGGCCCCGACCAGAAGCCCGTGATGGGCTGGAGCGGCTGGAGCTTCCTGCGCCTCGGCGCGAACACGGCCCAGGTCGAGGGCGAGGCCACGGCCCTGATCAGCACCGGCCTGGCAGCCGCCGGCTACAACTACGTGGACATCGACGACGGCTGGTACCAGTGCCCCGGCTCGCAGGGCCCGAACGTGGACGCCGACGGCCGGTGGGTCGTCAACCCCGACACCTACCCGAACGTCGGCTCCCAGTCCGGGATACAGGCCCTGGCCGCCTACGTCCACAGCCTCGGCCTCAAGTTCGGCATCTACGAGACGCCGGGCATCTCGGCCCAGGCCGTGGCCCGGAACACCCCGATCGCCGGCACGTCCGAGACCGCGGACGACATCGCCACCACCGCCTCGGAGAACAACTACAACTGCGGCGGCATGGACGGCCTCGACTACACCAAGCAGGGCGCTCAGGCCTACGTGAACTCGACCGTGAACGAGCTCGCATCGTGGGGCGTGGACTACATCAAGCTGGACGGAATCACCGACCAGAACGGCCCCGACGTCGAGGCCTGGCAGGCCGCGATCCAGCAGTCCGGCCGTCCGATGGTGCTCGACGCGACCGAGGGCAGCTTCACCACGGCACTGGCTCCGACGCTGGTCAAGTACGCGAACCAGTGGGAGTTCTCCCCCGACATCGAGTTCAACGGGCCGGATGAGGGCTCGGGGTCGACGTGCAACACCGCGCCGTACACCGGCTGCAGGAGCGTCTTCCCGCTCACCAGCTACGCGGACTGGTCCGACAGGTTCGACGCCGTGGCCCGGTGGCAGCCCTACGGCGGCCCCGGCGGCTTCAACGACTACGACTCGATCGAGGTCGGCAACGGCCCGAAGGACTCGGGCATGTCGCTGGCCGCCGAGGAGACCCAGCTCAGCCTCTGGTCGCTGGGCTCGGCCCCGCTGATCGTGGGCGGCGACCTCACGAGCTCGGTGACGAACGCCTACGGCACCAGCGCCGGCCTCGACCCGACCGACCTCAGCCTCCTGACGAACCGCCAGGTCATCGCCGTGGACCAGGACTCGATCGACGCCTCGAGGATCGCCGAGTCAGGCACCCCCGGCGGCAAGGCGGGCAGCCAGGTCTTCGCCAAGCTGGAGCCGTGCGGGGATGCGGTGGTCGGCCTCTTCAACACCACCACAAAGCTCAGCTCCTCCCCCGCCACCATCACCACCACGGCCGCCGCCCTGGGCCTGCCCGCCGACGCCAAGGGCTACCAGGTCCAGGACCTGTGGGCCGGCAACTCGGTGGTCGTCGGCGGCCAGACCACCTACGACATCTCCGCGGCCGGCAAGATCACCGCGAAGCTGCCGGCGGAGGGCGTGGCGCTGCTGCGGGTGACGCCGCTGAGCTGAGCGGCCGTCAGGCAAGGTAGCGAGGGCTGTGTGGGGCCGAGTAGGGCGGCTCCACACAGCCATCACGCGTATGGAGGTCGACACCCACCGACGCCACTCCCACGTCGGCCAGAAACCCACGTCCAACCTCAGGGGTCAAGGCCGAGTCGTACCGGCGGCTCAGCAAGGCGCTCGTGCCGCAGCCCTCAACGCGGCCGATCCGGCATCTTCCCTTTCGATCCACCGCGGTGGATACTGATCGTCTCACGCGCTGATCAGGGGGACGCGGTGTCGGGTGGGGTTGTTGTCGATCAACCTTGGGACGGGACGAATGCGGGGATGCCGCGGCATCTGCTCGCGGACGTGGCGGACGCGATCGAGCCGGTGCAGCCGGACGCTCTGGTGCCGTTCGCGATCGGCGAGGAGGGGGCCCGGTCCGCGTTCTCGGACTGGATCGCGCATCGTTGGTTCGCACCGCGGTCGTTGAAGGCGGAAGGCGCGCGGATCGACGCGGTCGAAGGGCTCTTCCTCCCCTTCTGGTCCTTCAGCGCGCAGACCCACAGCACCTACGTTGGCCGACGCGGCGAGATCAGGCACCGGCAGGTCATGCGCACGCGCACGGACGCCGAAGGCAAATCCGAGACTCACTGGGAGACCGAAACGGAGACCGAGTGGCATCATGTCGCCGGCCAGGTCAGCCGCCATTTCGAAGGCCTGATACGGCCTGCGTGCGCACCACTTGCCGAGAAGGTGCCGCAGTGGACCCTGACCGGGCTCCGGCCGTACGCACAGGGCAGCGCCGACGGCAAGCGCGTCATCGTCTACGACGTCGACCCCGTATCCGGGTTCGCTGAAGCCAAGGACCTGATGCGTGCGCAGATCGACAGTGACGTGCGCCAGGACATCGGCGGCAACTCTCAGCGGGTGAGCGACGTGACGACGACCTACTCCGGCGAGTCGTGCTCGCTGCTTCTGCAGCCGGCCTGGCTGATCTCCTACACCCATCGGGGGCGTACCTGGTCGGCGCTGGTCAACGGCGCGAGCGGCGAGATGGCCGGCGAGCGGCCGTACAGCGGAGCGAAGATCTCGCTGCTTGTCGCGGTGCTGGCCGCGGCCGCGGCCGCCGCGGTTCTGCTGGCGCTGCTGAGGTGATGTCACATTCGACGCATCGCGGCCGTCATATAGGCATTGCACGCCCAGTTCCCTGGGAGCATGGGCGCGGACTGGGAGCAGCGCCCGAAGCATGCGCCAGTAGCGGCAGCACACCACGGGCGACGATCAGTTGCGAGATGGACACGATACGTGAATAGACGGCGCCCCGGCGTCATAGTATGAAGTGCCATCAGGTCTCTCCCCATGTCCGATCGGAGGATCTCATGACCCGTGTTCCCGGCAGGATGGGCAAACTCGCCCCGCAGTTCCCGGTTGGCCTCGCGGAACTGCCGTCCTACGTCGCGCAGCCGCTGCCGCCGGCCCCCGCCGCCGTCGACTGGTCGAAGAACGTCTCGACCTGGCCGATGGACGGTAACGACCAGTACGGCGACTGCACGATGGCCGCCGCGGCGCACCTGATCCAGTCCTGGAACGCCGAAACCGGCGAACCGCTTCCGGTCCCGGCCGACGAGCAAGTGGTCGCGCTGTATCTGAAACTGACCGACGGCAAGGACTCCGGGCTCGTCGAGTCGCAGGTGCTCAAGCACTGGATGAACACCGGCCTGTGGGGCAACAGGATCATCGGCTACGCGCCGGTGAACGTGCACAATCTCGACTCGCTCAAGCAGGCCATCGCCTACTTCGGCGGCGTCTACGTCGGCATCCAGGTGCCCGGCAACGCGCAGGATCAGTTCCGCGCCGGATTGCCGTGGACGCTGGACCCCGGCTGGCAGCAGCAGAAGATCGAGGGCGGCCACGCCATCCCCCTGCTCGGCTACGACGACCAGTACCTCTACGCGATCACCTGGGGAGCGGTGCAGCCGATAGCCTGGGACTGGTGGTCGACGTACGGGGACGAGGCCTGGGTCATCCTCTCCGAGGAGTTCTCCCGAGCCGGCAAGGTCGACGGCATCGACGTCGCAGCGCTGCGGGCGGACCTCGAGCAGATCTAAGCTCGTTCCTCATGCTGCCTGCTGGGTGCGGTGGGTGCGGGCGGCTATCACCGGCCACGGCCGGGGATCGGCGGCAAGCGGGTCGCGTAGAGCCGCAGACGGGTCCGGCCGTAGGCCGACACCGCGTCAGCGCTCAGTCCGCGAAATCCCAGACCGGCACGGCGAACGACGTCATCACGCGGTCGGCTTGATCGAAGCAGAGAGCCGCTGTCGCCGGGTTCGGCACGGCGACGCAGTAGAGTCCGGCGGCTTTGGCGGCGGCTACACCGGGGGGTGAGTCCTCGAAGGCGGCCGCTTCACGCGCGGGGACGCCCAGCGCGGCGACGGTCGCCAGGTACACGTCCGGCTGCGGTTTGGGCGGGTGGTCGTCTCCGCAGCTGATGACGTCGAACCGGTCGAGCACTCCGACCCGCGCCAGGTGACCACATACCCAGTCACCGGTCGCGCTCGATGCGACGGCCAGCCTGATACCGCGCGCCGCGGCGGCATCGAGGTACGCGCGCACGCCGTCGCGCAGATCTTCGGCCGCGGCGGCGGCGTGTTGGCGTGCGAGCCAGCTCTTCAGCACGACCTCGCCGTCGAACGGCCCCGTCTCCTGCCGCAGGTAGGCCAGCAGAGTCGAGCGACTCGCCCGTGTCCCGGCGACGGCATGCCACAGTTCCGGGGGAAGCACCACTCCGCGCGCCTCGAATTCGTCCCGCCAGGCACGCAGCGCGGTGGTCTCGGTGTCGATCAGCAGGCCGTCGAAGTCGAACACGAGGGCTTCCGGTCTCCTCATCGCGCCGGAGCCGCCTTGATCGCGGCTACCGCCTCGACCGTCTCGGCGATGGTCGGATGGTCGAAGATCCGGTTGAGCGGCAGCCGCACGCCGAGGCGCTGGTGAATGCGAGCATTGATCTGCGTCACGGTGAGCGAATGGCCGCCGAGGTCGAAGAGGTCTTCCTCGGGCCCGATGTCGTCGAGGCGCAGCACCTCCTGCCAGATCTCCCGGATCTCTCTCGCCAGTGCGTCGTCGGGCCGGGGCGACGGTGTCGAAACCCGTGCGGGCGCCGGCAGCGCGGTCCGGTCGAGCTTCCCGTTCGGCGTTCGCGGGAACGCGTCGCAGGTGACGAACCGGCTCGGCAGCATCGCCGCGGGCAGCAGGCGCGCCAGGTGCGCACGCAGGGCATCCTCGTCCGGGCCGGGAGGAGCGTCGGCGACGATATAGCCGACGAGAGCCGGATGGTCCGGATCGTCGTGCCGGAGCACGACCGCCGCCTGGCGGACGCCCGGATGGCTCAGCAGGGCGGATTCGATCTCGCCGGGCTCGATTCGGTGGCCGCGGAGCTTGATCTGATCGTCGAGGCGCCCGAGGAAGGTGAGCCGGCCGTCGGCCTCGCGGCGAACCCGGTCGCCGGTGCGGTAGAGCCGCTTTCCCGGCGCGCCGAACGGGTCGGGTACGAAGCGCTCCCGGGTCAGCTCCGGCCGGCCGAGGTAGCCGCGGGCCAGCCCGGCACCGCCGATGTAGAGTTCGCCGGGGATCCCGACCGGCATCGGCCGCAGGGCGTCGTCGAGTACGTACGTCGAGGTCGCGGCCAGCGGACGCCCGATGCTCACCGCGACGTCGTCCGGCCGCACTTCGGCGATCGTCGACCATATCGTCGTCTCGGTGGGGCCGTAGACGTTCCAGAGCCGGGCCACCCGGGCGCGCAGGTCCCGGGCAAGCGGCAGCGGCAGGGCCTCGCCGCCGGCCAGGGCGTGGATGTCGGCACGGCCGTCGAATCCCGATTCGAGCAGGATCCGCCAGCCCGACGGTGTGGCCTGCACGTGCGTCACGGACTGGTCACGGATGAGTTCGGCGAGCGCTTCGCCGTCTCGTGCGCCGCCGGTGCCCGCGATCACGAGCCGCGCGCCGGTGGCGAGCGGCAGGAACAGTTCGAGGGCCGATATGTCGAACGCGAGGGACGTCGAGGCGAGCCAGACGTCCTCGGAGGTGCTGCCGATCTCGGAGGCGACGGCGTCGAGAAGGTTCATCAGGGAGCTGTGGCAGATCTCGACGCCCTTCGGGCGGCCGGTCGAGCCGGAGGTGTAGATGACGTACGCCCGGTCGCCGAGCGCGGGGCCGACGATCTCGACCGGTTCGTCGGCGCCTTCGATCGCACCGGACGCGACGGTGAGGGCCGGCCGGGCGTCGTCGACGACGTGTTTCACGCGTTCCGCGGGATAACCGAGGTCGAGAGGCAGATACGCGGCGCCGGTCTTCATGATGCCGAGCAGGCCGGCGACAAGTTCCAGCGACGGCTCGGCACGCACCGCGACGAGCTGGGCCGGCCCCGCGCCGGCGTTCGCGAGCCGACGTGCGTAGGTGTCGGCGAGCGCGTCGAGTTGGCCGTAGGTGAGCCGGCGATCGCCGTCGATCACCGCGATCCGGTCCGGGGTCGCGGCGGCGTGCTGCGCGACGATCTGCGGCAGCGTTCCTCGCGCCGGACCCGGGGACGGGCCGATGGCGCTGCGTGCCAGCAGATCGCGTTCGTCGGGAGGCAGGAATGCCAGGTCGGAGACCGCGGAGTCGGCATTGCCCGTCGCGGCGGCCAGCAGCGTCCTGAAGTGTGCGGCAATCCGGCGTACGTCGTCTTCGGTGAGCAAACCCGCGCTGCCTTGCAGGCTGAGTGTGGTCGACGTCGGCGTGTCGGTGATCTGCAGGCGCAACAGGTTGCGGGAGGCGCCGCTCGGCGTCACCCAGTCGACGGAACCCGCCGTGCCCGCGAAGTCGGCCTGCTCGGCGCGGAAACTGTAGCTGAGGAGCACGGGAGCGAGGGCGGTAGCCGGCGCGAGCCCGGTGACGACGCGCGCGAGCGGGACATCGCGGAACTCGTAGAGCCGACGCAGGTCCGCACGCAGCCCCGCGATCAGCTGCCGGAAGCTGCCGGCCGGCGCGACGGTGATCGGCAGCTCGTTGACGAAGACTCCGATGCGCTCGCGGGTGGCGGCGGTGCGCGTGGTCAGATCGATCGCGATCGTCGCCTGGTGGTTCCCGTAGCGGTGCAGCAGCGCGGCGAGCGCACCGAGGAAGACCTCGAACCGGCTGGCGCCGAGCTTCGACGCGTCGAAGGCGATGTCGAGCTCGAATTCGTGGACGACTCCAACGTCAGCCTGCTGACGTGCGCTCACGGCGCCCGGCAGGATGGTCTCGACCGGCGCGGTGTAGCGGGATTCCCAGTAGCCGCGGGCGGCTTCGAGATCGCCCTCGGTGGCCTCGACCTCCGGCAGGGACGGCAATGTGGCATCCGCGGCACCGGCGAACGCCGTGTAGAGGGCTGACAGGTCGCGGACGAATACCCCTTTCGACTCACCATCGAAGATCAAATGGTGAGCTACGAGCAGGAGTACCGAACGATCAGACCCGATCCTGATCAGGGTCAAGCGGGCGAGCGCCTCGTGGAGATTGAAGGGCCGCGAGATCTCCTCGCGGATCAGTTCGTCATGCGATGACTCGTCGACGAGGTCGATGACGTTCAGATCAGGGGCCTTCGACGGAACGAGACGGGGCACGCCGTCGCGTTCCTCGACGGCCATGCCCAACACGGGATGACGTTCGACCAGAGCGTTGACGGCGAGCTGCAGAGTTCCGGCATCGATGACGCCGTCGAAGGCGATGGTCAGCGGTAGGTGGTAGGTGGTGTAGGCGTTGCCCAGTTGCTCGTTGAGCCAGATCCCGGTGTCCACGCTCACGCTCCCTTTCCCCAAGGCTTGAGCGCGCCGAGGAACGCACGCGCCAGGTCTTCGATCGCTTCGGCGTCGTACGCCCGGTGGTTGTAGACGAGCGCTCCCGACAGAGAGCCGTCGGGTTGCGCGGTCAGCGCCAACTCCGGAACGCTCGAATCCGGCCTGCCTTCCGGCAGCGGCCAGTCGAACATGAGCTCGCGGGGCAGCGGAAACGGCCGCGAGTCGAGGCCGGGGACGCGCGCGCCTTCGCCCCAGGTGTCGTAGCGGAACCAGCACGGGTCCGGAATCGCCCGGCTGTACTGCTCGTACGGGTAGAACTGGTGCTCGACCGCACTGAGCACGCCGGCGCGCACCCGGGCCAGCAGCTCTTCGAACCCTGGATCGCCGTCCGCGTCGACCCTGATCAGCAGCGACTGCACGAGGCAGCCGATCACGGACTCGTGCTCCGGCCGAGTTCGTCCCGGGACCGGCGACATGAGCACGATGTCCGACTGACCGGTCCAGGCGGCCATGGTCGCAATCCAGCACGCGGCGACCGCCATGAACATCGTCGCGCCCCCGTCGGCCGCGGCCGCCCTGAGCACCGCCGCCTGCTCGGCCGGGACCTCGATATTCAGCGAGCGCGCGGTATACCGATGTGTCACGCGGCGTCCGCTGAGCGGCGTGAGTGCATCGGGGGCGCCGTTCAGGTGCTCAGTCCAGTACTTCCGCGTCGTCGGCCATTGGCGGCGCGCCCAGGCGAAGACGTCCGCGGGACCGGCCGGAGGCGGCGCGAGCGGGGACGGCTCACCGGCCGCGAGCGCAGCGTAGACGAGCCCGAGTTCGCGCAGGAGCACCCCCATGGACGAGCCGTCGAAGACGAGGTGATGGACGCCCACCGCGAGTACGTGATCGTCCGGCGCCATCCGCACGACGACGAAGCGGGCGAGCGAGCCCGCGGTGATGTCGAAGGGACGCTCGAGCTCCGCGTTCGCGAGGCGGCGCGCGTCCTCCTCCGTGCCGTGCAGCGTCACGATCTCCGGCAGGACATCCGGCAGTACTCGCGCGCCGTAGTCGCCGTCGTCGACGGTGAACACGGTGCGCAGCGAGGAATGCCGACGAGCGAGCTCGCGCACCGATGCCGTGAGCGCGGCCAGATCCAGCCCGCCGGAGATTCGCACGGCGGCGTGCACCGCCGAGACCACCCGCGGTTCGGGCAGTTCGTACATCCAACGCAGGAAATACTCCTGCAGCGAACTAAGCGGCGGCCGTTCGGGGTCTACCGCCGCGTCGGTCTCGGCTATGTGCTGCGCACCGGATTCGCGCCGGGCGTCGATCCACGCGGCCTGATCGGTGAGCCGTGGCCGATCGAAGACGGTCTTGACGGGGATGTCGAGCCCGAACGCGTCGCCCACGGCCACGGCGAGCCGCGTCGCGGAGAGCGAGTCGCCGCCGAGCGCGAAGAAGTCGTCTGCCGGGCCGACCGAGCGCGCGCGAAGGATTCGCCGCCAGACCTTCCCCAGCTCGACCTCGGTCGGCGAGGTCAGTGCCGCCGTGGCATGAACCGGCGCATTCAGGGTCTTGAGCACCTCGCGTTTGAGGACCTTGCCGGTGTCGTTCTTCGGCAGGGAGTCGACCAGCGCGATCCGGGTCGGCACCTCCGCCCTCGCCAGCCGCTCCGCCAGGAACGCGCGCAGTTCGTTGACGTCGAGCCGCCCGCGCGGCACCACCGCGGCGGCCGGTACCGACCCCATGACCGGGTGCGGGACACCGACGGCGGCCGCCTCGGCCACGGCGGGGTGCTCGTAGAGCGCCGCCTCGATCTGAAGTGTCGAGACCTTGAGGCCGCCGGACTTGATGACGTCGCTCTCGCGGTCGACGAGGTAGAGGAATCCGTCGGCGTCGAGGTAGCCGAGATCGCCCATCCGGACCCAGCCGGGCCGGAACACGGCCGCGCTCGCCTGCGGGTCGCCGTAGTAGCCGCGCTGCGGGGCCGGGGACCGGAGCCAGACCTCGCCGGTCTCCCCGGCGGGCAGCGGATCGCCGTTCTCGTCGGCGATCATGAGGTCCTCGCCGTTCGCGGCCCAGCCCACGGACGCCGGGCGGTCCGGGTCGACGATCATCGTGGTGCGCGCGGGCACGGCCTCGGTCGAGGTGTAGTAGTTGACGATCGTCGCCGCGGGGAACGCGCGGGCGAGCCCGGTCGCGATCGCCGGTGGCAGCGCGGCGGCCGAGGAGCTGACCAGCGCGACGCTGGCGACATCGTGCCGTTCCAGTGCACCGGAGCCGAGCAGATCGATCGCCATCGAGGGTACGACGAAGACGGTGCCGACCTCGAACTGCTCGATCAACTGCGCGAACCGGTCGGCCTCGAATCCGGCGGCCGCCAGCGCGGTCGGCCGGGCGACGAGCGTGTCGATCAGCATCATCTGCCCGGCGTTGGTGGCGATCGGGAAGGCGTGCAGGAAGTAGTTCGAGTGCGCGTACGGCCGGGTGCGCGGATGTGCCTGTCGGCCGAACGTGAGGTTGGCGTGGCTGGCACTGACACCCTTGGGCGTGCCGGTGGTGCCCGAGGTGTAGAGGATCTGCGCGAGGTCGCCCGCGTCGACGCGCACGTCCGGCGGTTCCGTGGGGCCGTCGAGTTCCTCCATGACGGCCGACCACCCGCGGAAGCCGGATGAGGCGGAGCCGATGATCCCGCTCGCGCCGCAGTGTTCGAGCATCCGCGCGGACTGTACGGCCGCCGACCGGGCGGAGATCGGCACCGCGACGCCGGCGGCCTTCTGCACCCCGATCCAGCAGGTGGCGTAGTCGATCCAGCGATCCTCGCCGAAAGTCATCGCGATCCGGTCGCCGCGACGTACTCCGCGCTCGAGCAGAGCGTGGGCGACGGCGTTCGACCGGGCGTCCCACTCGGCGAAGGTCAGCGTCGCCGAATCCTCCTGCCGGATCGCGACCTTCTCCGGGTCGTCGAGCGTCCGCGCGGCAAGCAGCTCGGGCACGGCCAACGCGTTCATCGCGGCTCCCTCGGGGTGTCGTCGGGCGTCGCCGCGTCGAAGCCGGCGAGCGTCGGCACCCGAAGGCAGACGAGGACCAGCACGGCCATCGCCACGGCGAACAGCAGGTACGTCAGGCCGATCCCCCGGCCCTGGCCGGTGCCGATGACGGCTCCGACCGTCCCGGCCAGCGCGCCGTGCGAGGTGAGCAGCGGGTCGAGCGCGCGAACGGCGTACGGACCGGCCAGCGCCCAGCCGACGGGCAGCGTCGACCAGGCGATCAGGGTATTGAGCGCGAAGACGCGTCCGTGGAAGCGTTGCGGCACCTTCACGTGGACGATCGTCGCGTAGATCCCGTTCACCAGCGTGAGGGTGAGCGACATTCCGAACGCGCCCAGGGCGATCACCCACAGCGTGGGGCGCAGCCCGGTGATCGCGCAGCAGCCGGCGAGCAGCAGGGTCCACAGCAGCATTCCGCGCATCCGGCGGCGCCGAGGGCCGCCCCACATGCTCATGCCCAGGCCGCCGACGACCGCTCCGATCCCGGCGCCCAGCGCGACCTCGCCGACCTGATGGAGCGTCGCGAACGACAGCACGAGCGGCGAGACGAGGAGGAACAGCGGCGCCAGGAAGATGTTCAGGAACGCGAAGAAGAGCAGCATCGCGCGGAATCCGGGCGCTCGCCAGGTGAAGCGGAAACCGTGCGCGATCTCGGTGACGAGGGCTTCCTTGCGCTTCCAGGCCATCGTGGCCGGGAACCGGACGGCGAGGACGACCGCGATGGCGACGGCGTAACTGCCGATGTCGATGGCGAGGATGCCGCCGAGGCCGACGGCCGCGAGCAACCCGACGGCGAACAACGGCACGAGTACCTGCGCGACGCCGCCGACGAGCTGCACGACGCCGTTGGCGTTGCCGAGGTAGTGCTTGGGGACGAGTTGCGCGATCGAGGAGCCGTATGCCAGCCGCTGGAACGTCAATGCGACGGAGAGGCAGGCGAGCAGCGGATAGATCTCCCCGATGTGGAGCCGGCTCGTCCACAGCAGGATGCCGAGCATGAGCTGCGTGCCCGCCGCGCAGGCGTCGCCGAGGAGCATGATCCGCCGCCGGTTCGACCGGTCGACGATGGCGCCGGCCACCGGCGCGGCCAGCATGCCCGGGACGAGCCCGCAGATCGAGAACACGGCCAGATCGGTCAACGAGCGGGTGTGCAGGTAGATCCACAAGGGGATCGCGAACTCGGTCAGTGCCGATCCGGTGATCGAGACGAGCTGGCCGGCGGCGACGGTCAGGAACCGCCGCATGCTCGGTGCCGGTCCGCGGGCGGCGACCGGCGCCGGCGAGTGCGAGGCCTCGTGCAGCCACCAGCGGGCGTCCGGACGAGGTCTTGCGGCACGGAGCGACTCGGGCGTCGCGGTGACGATCTCGGCGACCTCGGCCGCACGGTCTTTGAGGAAGAAGTGTCCGGCGTCGCGCAACACCACGACGGTCGAGGTGTCGCTCAGGAAATGCCACTCGCGATAGCGCTCTTGGTAGAACTCCGTCGTCGGATCGTCTTCGCCCGCGATGGTGACGATCGGCGCGCGCAGCCTCTCCGCCCCCTGGTGGAGCAGGCTGGTGTAGTACTGCTCGGCGTCGTCCGAATCCTTGCGCATGGTGCGGATGATCTGGTGGGCCTGGGCGGGTTCCAGGTCGCTCATGTCCAGGCCCATCGAGATGAACCAGTTCATGTACCCCTGGTCCGAGCGCAGCCGCTCCATCCGGGCCAGGCGTGACAGGGCGCCGAGCGCGCGGCCGGACGGCTTGGCGAACGGGAAGATCGCGCCGATGTATACGACCTCGATGTCGCGGCCCACGGCCTGCAGGCGCCGGGCGATCTCGACGGCGAGTGCCGAACCGACGCCGCAATGCCCGTAGAGGGCGAGCGGGCCGTCCACGGTGCCGAGGATCTCGGCGACGCAGCGTGCCGCCAGCTCCTCGAAGGGCACGGTCGGCTCGTCGAGGCCGACATCGTGGCCGGGGATCGCCACCGCGAAGAGCCGATGCGCGGCGGGTAGTGCGTCGGCGAGCGGCTGATAGACGACCGCGCTTCCGCCGCCGTACGGCAGGCAGACGAAGGTGACCTCCGGGCGGGCGGTGCGCCGCGGGGTGAGCTCGTGCAGGAGATCCCTCGGACCACGTTGGTCGGGCGGCGTCTCCAGCAGCGCGGCGAGTTCCCGGATCGTCGGGTGCTTGAAGAGGTCCATCACGGATACTCCGGCGCCCGCCGCGTTGCGCAGCTTCGCTATCGCACGGGCCGCCAGCAGCGAATGGCCGCCGAGTTCGAAGAAGTCATCGTCGACACCGATCCGCTCGATGCCGAGTACCGCGCTCCACACCTCGACGACGAGTCGTTCGGCGGCGGTGCGCGGGGCGACGTATTCGCTCTCGTCCCTGGCGTTGTCCGGGGCGGGCAGCGCACGTCGATCGAGCTTGCCGTTCGGCGAGAGCGGCAGAGCGTCGAGCCGCACGAAGCCCGAAGGGATCATGGAGTCGGGAAGGCGCAGTTTGAGGATCGATCGCAGCGTCGTGCGATCAGCGTCTCCCACGGTGTATGCGACGATGCGCTTATCGCCAGGGGCGTCCTCGCGCACCACGACGACGGTGTCGGTGACGCCGGGTTGTTCCCGGAGCACGGCCTCGATCTCGCCGAGTTCGATGCGCACACCGCGGATCTTCACCTGGCCGTCGGCGCGCCCGAGGAATTCCAGCGTCCCGTCGGTCCGCCATCGGGCTAGGTCACCGGTGCGGTAGAGCCGCGTACCCGGTGCGCCGAAGGGGTCGGCGACGAATCGCTCCGCGGTCAACTCCGGTCTGCCGAGGTAGCCCAGCGCCACGCCGACGCCGCCCAGGTACAACTCGCCGGACACTCCGGCGGGCACCGGGCGCATGTGCCGATCGAGGACGTATGTCGTCATGTTCTGGATCGGGCCGCCGATGGGTACGCGGGCCAGTCCGTCGAGGGCCTCGAGCCGGCACTGCCACGAGGTGACGTCGATCGCCGCTTCGGTCGGGCCGTAGAGGTTGTGCAATTCGGCCTCGGGCAGGGCGCGCAGGCAGCGTTCAGCGTGGTCGACGGTCAGTTCCTCGCCGCTGCAGATGATGCGCCGAAGCGACCGGCAACGCCCGATGCCGTCCTCGGCGAGGAAGACACCGAGCATCGACGGCACGAAGTGAGTCGTGGTCACGCCGGCGGAACAGATCAGATCTCGGAGATACGCGGAATCCTTGTGACCGCCGGGGCGCGCCAGAACCAGCCGCGCGCCGACCGTGAGCGGCCAGAACAGTTCCCAGACGGAGACATCGAAGCCGATCGGCGTCTTGTGGAGGACCACGTCGTGCGCACCGAGACCGTAACGCCGCTGCATCCAGTCGAGCCGGTTGACGATGCCGCGATGGGTGTTGAGCACGCCCTTCGGCCGACCGGTCGAACCGGACGTGTAGATCGCGTACGCCACGTCCTCGGGGCCGGCCGCCGCGGGGACCGCACCGCGCGTCCCCTCGAACTCGCGCAGATTCTCGCGAGTGAGCACGAGAACGGGCTTCGCGTCGTCGACCATGGAGGCGAGGCGGTCCTCCGGGTACTCCGGGTCGAGCGGCAGGTATCCGGCCCCTGATTTGAGCACCGCGAGCAGCGCGATGACGAGTTCGATCGATCGCTGCGCCCGGACGGCGACCAACGCCCCCGGTCCGGCCCCCGACTCGCACAAGCGGCTCGCGATCCGCCCGGCCCTGCGGTCCAGATCGGCGTAGGTGATCGATCCGTCCTCGAAGGCGACCGCCACGGCTTCCGGCGTCTTCGAGCTCTGGGACGCGATGAGGCCGTGCAGGGTATCGGTCGGGAACTCGACGTCCGGGCCGGCCGACCAGCCGAGCACGGCGGTTCGCTCGGCCGGGTCGAGCAGATCCAGCCGGGAGAGCGCAACGTCCGGCCCGGCGACCACCACTCCCAGCAGAGCTTTGAGACGCGTCGCCAGGCGCCGTACTGTCGACGCGTCGAACAGGTCCGTGTTGTAGATGAACAGACCGCTGATTCCGGCGTCATCAGGAGTCGCGTACAGTTCGAGATCGAAGCGGGTTGATGTGGCGACCGACGGGAACGGCTCAGCGGTGATGCCGCCGGGCAGCTCGCGGGCGCGCTCGTAGTTCTGCATCGCGAAAAGCACCTGGAACAGGGGCGATCGGGAGACATCGCGCACCACGTCGAGCTCTTGCACCAGCCGCTCGAACGGGAGGCCCTGGTGCTCGAAGGCGTCGAGGACCGTCTCCCGGATCCGCGCGAGGAGGTCGGTGAACGACGAGTCGGCGCCGAGGTCCACCCTGATCGCCAATGTGTTGACGAAGCAGCCGATCAACGGTTCGAGCTCCGGGACGGACCTTCCGGCGACCGGCGATCCCACGGCGAAGTCGGTCTGGCCGGTCTCGTACGCGAGCAGCGCCGCGAGCGCCGCCAACAGCACCATGTACTGCGTCGCGCCGGACCGTCGGCCGAGCTCGGTGAGGGCCGAGGCGAGCCCCCGATCGATCTGGAAGCTCAGCGAATCGCCGTGGTACGTCTGCTCGGGCGGCCGAGGATGGTCGCAGGCCAGATCGAGCGCCGGCAGTCCGGCGAGCTGATCGGACCAGTACGTCAGATCGCGTTCGATCGTCGGGCGCTCGCGCTGCCAGGCCGCGTAGTCGCTGTAGTCGATTTCGAGCGCGGGCGGGGCGTGACCGCCGTAGAACGCGAAGAGATCGTCGATGAGCAAGCCGGTGGACCAGCCGTCCGAGGCGATGTGGTGCACGGCCACGGCCAGAACGTGGTCGTCGTCGGCGAGCCGAATCAGCGTCGCGCGGGCGACGGGGCCTGTCGCCAGGACGAACGGTTCCTCCGCAGTGGCCGCCACAAGCCGGCGGGCCCGCTCGACCGAAGCGGCGTCAATGATATCGAGCGGTATCGAGTCGGGGTCGAGGAACCGGACCTGCTCACCGGAGGGAAAGAACGTCCGTAGCGGCTGGTGCCTGGCCACGACGTCCCGCCACGCGGAGGCGAGCGCGACGGCGTCCAGCGGTCCGCGAAGGCGCAGCGCGAGCGGGATGACGTAGGCGGTCTCGCCGGGCGCGAGCTGGTCCATGAACCACAGCCGCTCCTGGGCGGACGAGAGTACGCCGTGTCCATCGGATTCCCCGGCAGGGCGCCGGGGTATCGATATCGAGCGTTGCCGCAGGCGTTTCGCCAACAGCGCCTGGGCGGCGGCCGAACGGCTGGAGACCTCGGTCACGTGTCCGCCTCCTCGAGCTCTGCGATCAGCAATTCTTCGAGCAGTTCGGCGAGTGCGGCCACGGTCGGCCGATCGAACAGCGCGCGGACCGGGACGTCGACACCGGCCGCGGCCCGCAGCCTGCCGATGACCCGGGTGGCGTGCAGCGAGTGACCGCCGAGGGCGAAGAAATCGTCGTCCACCCCGATCTCGGCACGACCGAGGACGGCGGACCACGTCTGCGCCACCAGCTTCTCGGTCTCCGTGTCGGGCGGCGTGAAGATCGCCTCCGGGGCCGGCCCCGGCTTCGGCAGCCGCTCGACGTCGACTTTGCCGTTGCGTGTCAGCGGGAAGTCGTCGAGCAGGACCACGACGTTCGGGACCATGTGTCGCGGCAGTTCATCAGCGGCGTGCGCGAGTACGTCCGCGGTCTTCGCGCCGCCCACGACGTAGGCGACGAGGCTGTCTTCGCGGGCGACGACGACGGCATCCGAGACCCCGGGATGGCTGCGCAGCCTCGCCTCGACCTCGCCGGGCTCGATCCGGAAACCGCGAACCTTGAGTTGCCGGTCGTAGCGTCCAAGGAATTCGAGCATCCCGTCCCGGCGCCAGCGCGCCCGGTCGCCGGTTCGGTACATCCTCGCGTCGCCGCCCCGCAGCGGGTCGCGCACGAAGCGCTCCCCGGTCGATTCCGGCGCGTCGAGATACCCGTCGGCAACGCCTTCGCCGCCGATGCACAACTCACCGACGGCTCCCGTCGGCGCGAGCGACAGCGAGTCGTCGAGCACGTAGACGCGCGTGCCGCCGATGGGACGGCCGATCGGCGGCCGGCCCGCGCCGCCCGCTTGCTCCGACAGTTCGGCGCTCGTCGCGATGATCGTCGCCTCGGTCGGGCCGTAGGTGTTGACGAGCCGGACGCCGGGGTCGAAGCGGCTGCGCCAAGCCCGCACCGCGGATTCGCCGACCTGTTCGCCACCGATGACCACCAGGCGCAGCCGTGGCGGCCACACGATGGCGTCGCCCGTCTCGACGAGGCTGTGCCAATAGGCCGTGGGCAGGTCGAGCACTGTGATGCCCGAGTCACGCTGCAGCACTTCAGGCAGCGAGTGAGCTCCGTCCGGCAGGAGCACCACGGTTGCTCCGACGGCGAGTGCGGGCCAGATCTCCTCGGCGTGTGTGTCGAAGGCGGCCGAGGCGAACTGGACGACTCGATCCTCGGTACCGAGCCCGTACGCGTCGACCATCCAGGTCACCCGGGCGGCGAGCGCTCGTTGGGAGATCACGACTGCCTTCGGCCTCCCCGTCGAGCCCGAGGTGTGGATCACGTAGGCGGCATCGGGGACGCACCGCGGATCGCTGCCGGGCTCGACCCCCTCGGCGGTGACCATGACCGCGATCCCCGCCTCATGTGCCTGCCGTGCCACGTAAGCGTCAGGCTGTTCGACGTCGAAGGGGACGTATCCGGCACCGGCTCGCCATGCTGCGAGCATCGCGACGACGAGATCCGGCGAGCGCGGAAGGCGGATTCCGACCACCGTGGCGGACGAAGCTCCCGAAGCACGCAGCACGTCTGCCATCTCGTCGGCCCGACGCGAGAGTTCGCCGTATGTGAGAACGGTCTCGCCGCAGACGACCGCGGGCGCGTCCGGCCTCCTCGTGACCATCGACGCCACGCGTTCGGGCACGGGCCCCGGGACGTCGAGCGGACCGCCATCGCCCCAAGCGAGCAGTTGTTCCCGTTCGCCGTCGACGAGGATCGGCAACTGGGAAACCGGCAGGTCGGGATCGGCGACGACCGCCTCGAGCAGGACCTGCCAGCGATCACCGATGCGCTCGATCGTCGTGCGGTCGAACAGCTCGGTCCGGTAGCAGAACGCGCCCAGTAGCTCGTCCTGGTCGACTCCCATGTCAAGCATGAGGTCGAACTTGGCCTGACGGTAGCCGGACTCGAACCAGCTCGACTCGATATCCCGCAGGGCCAGAGCGGCGCCGCCGGTCGCGCCCGGCGTCCCGGTCGTCTGCAGGACGAAGAGCGTCTGGAACAGCGGGTTGCGATGCGGGTCCCGTTCGACGCCCAGTTCGGACGCCAACTGCTCGAAGGGAATACTCCGGTAGCCGAGCGCCGAGAGGAAGGTCCCGCGGTTCTGCTTGAGCAGTTCCCGAAACGTCGGATCCTCGGTGAGATCGGCGCGCACGACGACCGTGTCGGTGAAGTAGCCGATGACGTCTTCCCATACGACCTCGTCCCGGGCGGCGATCGGAGCACCGATGCAGAGGTCGCGCTGACCGGTCAGTCGCGAGAGCAGGATCTCGTAGGTCGTGAGCAGCGCCATGAAGAGCGTGCAGCGCGACTCTCGCGCAAGCCTTCCGAGCCCTTCAGCCACACCTGACGGCACGGCCCGCATGACGATATCCCCGGCGGAACCGCCGTGACCGGCGCGATCAGTCGGCAGCTGAAGAACCGGGCAGTCGGCCAACTGACCGGCCCAATAATCGAGCGCTTCACTGCTTGGATCCTCCAACGACCTCGCATAGTCGGCGAACTGCGCGCGCGCCGGAAGTGCCTCGGCGTCCGCTGCGGCGTTGTAAAGGGCACTGACCTCGGAGTGAAGGAGATCGCAGGACCAACCGTCGGCGATGATGTGGTGCAGGACGATGCAGAGCACGTGGTCGTCCGGTGCGAGACGCAGGAGGCTGACCCGGAAAGGTGCTCCGGCGGTCAGGTCGAAGGGTCGATTCGTGCGCTCCGCGACGAGTGCGCGCGCGTCCTGTTCGTCGGCAGCGTCGAGGTGCTCGACCTCGCACTCTGCTTCACCGACGACTTGGACGGGACAGCCGTCGATCTCGCGGAACGCCGTCCGCAGCGCCCCATGCCGCGCCACCACGCCCGCGAAGGCCTGTTCGAGAGCGTGGCGATCGAGCGCCCCGCGCAGGCGACTGACCAGGTAGACGTTGTACGACGCGTCCTGCGGGTCGAGCCGATGGAGGAACCAGAGTCGCTCCTGCGCTGGAGTCAGCGGCGCCTCCCCCGCCGAATTCACTCTTCCTCCGCCGCGGACGGCAGGCCGGTCGACGACGCCTGCAGCAGCACCGAAGCGCTCGATTCGTAGCCGGTCTTCCACAGATGCGCCAACAGCAGAGGCAGTTCGACGGCATCGCCGGCGGTCGCCTTCGGCGCATGCTTGCGCAGCAGGTACTGGAGCAGAGGCAGGCGCATGGCGTTGCTGCTGCTGAAGGTCATCGAGTCCAGGTGCCGACGGTAGTGCTGCCCGACCATCGGCAATACGTCTGACTGATAGCCGGCGGCGGCGAGGCTCAGATACAGGTCCCAGTCCTCGAAGGCGGGCAACTCCTCGTCGTAGCCGCCGACCGCTTCGATCGCCGACTTCCGGAACACGCCCGTCGCCCGCGCGTGCGTATTGAGGACGAGGCTCAGGCCCGGCACATGACCCACGGGCACGTGTGTGTAGTCGAGCAGCCCGAAGTACCGCAGATGACCGGTGATGCAGGTCAGGTGAGGGTTCCGGTGAAACGCGCCGAGAGCTGCGGCGATGAAGCCGGCGGGCAGAAGGTCGTCGGCGTCGAGTGGAACGACGAACTCCCCGCTCGCCGCCGCGATCCCCGCGTTCCGGGCCGCGCTGAGCCCGGCGTTGCGCTGCCGGACCTTCACAACACCCTGGAGGGCGTCGAAGGCCGCGATGGTCTCCGGGTCGGTGGAGCCGTCGTCCACGACGACGATCTCCACATCGCGGTAAGTCGACGCACGAGCCGACTCGACTGCGTCTTCCAGGTGCTCGCCCTGGTTCCACAGCGGAATGACGACCGACACCAGGCCGCCGGCGCCGGTGGCCCGCACCTCCCGCGGCATCCGGTGCTCGCGATAGACCGCGGCGAGCTCCTCCGCCGCGCGGTCGGCCGCGAAAGCACCATCGAACGCACCGGCACGGACCGGTTCGATGATCGCCGCCGCAGTCGCGTCCTCGTCGAGCAACGCGTCGGCGACCTCATCGGCACTCGAGTGCGCCGCCGGAATCGTCACCAGGCCGAGCTCGGCGGCCAGCCACGCTGAAGCAGCACTCTGGCACGCGGCGGCCGAGGTCACGCAACGCGTACCGGCGAGCGGTGTCACCCCTTCGCGAGGCGGTCCGACGAAGGTCAGGGCCGCGGCGAGTTCGGTACTCACCCGCCGCGTCACGTGCCGCCAGTAGGAACGCCCGAAGGGATCGGTGTCGGTGTCCCGTCCGGCGACGAAGAACCGGAAATCGCGTTCGCGCCGCAGCACCGCTTCCGCCGCGGCGAGAAAGGTCTCGAGGCCCGCATCCGGCCGGAGGTCGCCGAGGAACCAGGCTGTGCGTGCGGGGTCCGGATCAGCCATCCGGCGACTCCCGGCGCGCGCCACCACGGCGGATCCGCCCCGCGGGGCCGACTCTGCGAGCAGGGCGTCGGCGTGCTCGAGTGCGTACCGAGCCGCGAACGACGCGATGGCGTCGTCGAAGTTCGCGGCGTCGGCGATGTCTGAATCAGGTCGAACGCATAACGCGGTCGAGGAGAACTCCCCCAGCAGCCGCTTCGCCCGAATAGTGGTGATCGCCTCCGCCGGAGTCAGTTCGACGGCGTCGAGGGCGGCCTCCCGGTGCAGCTCAGTCAGCGTTCGGTAGACCCGGTCCGCGTACTCGAGACGCTCCGTGAAAAATCGGAGATCCGCCGGCGCCGGTGCCACGCGTACCCACGGCAACGCGTCCTGACGCGGACTCGCGAGAGCCTCGCTGACGAGGAGCACGTCATGCCCGGCCCGGCTCATCGCACTCGCCGCCGCGAACGTGCGCGCACCTGATCCGAGGAGATCGTCGACCGCCAGATCCCGGCATACATAAGCGATTCGCAACCGGTGTCACCCCCGATCCTCCCGCCGATGGCCTGCTGGCATCCCCGTGATCGAACATACTAGATCGAAGAACCGGCGGTAAGTCAATGAACTCCACCACATTCAAACAAGATCGACGAGGGATCACCTGCCGCCGCGCACGGTCTACGGGCATCGGATCGCGGGAGCGGCCGAAGCGCCGGCCCGCGAGCGGGCGAAGTCAGCTGATCGGAACGAGGGCGACGGGGCACCGGGCGTGCAACAGCACCTCGTGCAGCACCGAGCCGACGCCCCCGGACGGCGGGGTCAGGCGCCGATGCGCGCCGAGCACGAGCAGGTTCGCCCTCGTCGACTGCGCCGCCAGCACCTCGCTGGGCTCGCCTCGCAGGACACTGATCTCGAGGTCGGCGCCCGAGGCCTCGGCGTGCGCCGTCTTGAGCCAGTGCATCGCGTACTCCGCGGTATGCCGCGCCGCGATGTCCACGTCCGCGTCCGGCCGGTTCGGGTTCCACGCGTGCACGACGCGCAGCCCGCTGTGGGCTCGGTCCGCCTGTCCCAGGGCGAACCGCAGCACCCGCGCGCTCCCTTCGCGGGTGACGCCGGCGACGGTCGTCCCGGGATGCGCCGCCGCGTGTCCCGCGGGCACGATCACCAGCGGGCAGCCGGCCGCGGCGGCCAGCCGCAGGCTCACCGAGCCCAGGGCGAGTTGCGCGAACCCGCCGCTTCCGCGCGCACCGACGACCAGGATCTCGGTGGAACGCGAGGCCAGTTCGAGCTCCTGGAACGGATCTCCCACGGCGACCTCGGACTCGACCTTCAGCGCGGGGAACGAGTCGGTCAGCGAGGCCTCGGTGCGGGCGAGCCGTTCGTAGGCTTCGCCCGAATCCAGACGGCCCGGTTCGCCGGACCCGCCCGCCGCGTCCGCGACGGCGACCAGCCGCACCGCGGTGCCGCGGCGCAGCGCCTCGTGCGTGGCCCAGACGGCCGCGACGTCGGCGTACGCGGATCCGTCGACACCGACCGTCACGGGGCCCTCGAGCGCCCCGTCGAATGTGCGGCGATTCGGCATCACGACCTCCTCAAGCTCGCGCGCCCTCCCCTCGCCTTCAGGCTCGTCCGCCGCCGCCGGTACGGACAGGGCCGAGGGTCCCGCGTCCTCCCGGCTCTCGGCGCCGGGACCTTCGACCCTGGCCGCGGGCCCGCGGCCAGGCAGATCGTGGTATCGCGCCCATATCCGCCCGGCTGAGGGAGAGCGCTGTGATCACCCGCGTGAGACTGCCGCGTCGGCACGCGACCGGCACCGCCAAGCCCGGGCCCCCGCCCGAGCCGCGCAAACCGGCGCCGACGACCTCGCGGGGCGGCGGCTGGATCGTCTGGCTCGTCTCGGCGATGCTGGTGCTCGGAACGCTGATCCTGGTCAGCCGGGGCGCCACCACGGGCACGGCCACCGCGTATCCGTACAGCACCTTCGTCTCCGACGTGACGGCCGGGAAGGTCGCGAACGTCTCCATCGACGGCGACGGGGCCGTGACCGGCGCGCTCAAGGACGGCACCAGGTTCACCAGCCAGATCCCCACCGCCCTCGGCGCGGGCTCGCTCGGGGAGCAGCTCCAGGCGAAGGGCGTGGAGGTCACCGCGACCCGGGCGAGCAGCGCGAGTCCGCTGCTGAGCTGGCTGGTCATCCTCCTGCCGCTGCTGGTGTTCGCGGGGCTGATGGTGTGGATGACCCGGGCGCTGCGCCGGTCCGCGCCCGGCGCGGGCCTGAGTTCCATCGGCAGGTCGAAGGCGAAGATCATCGAGGCGGAGCGGCCGCAGACCGGCTTCGACGACGTGGCCGGGTACGAGGGGGTCAAGCAGGAGGTCTCCGAGATCGTGGACTTCCTGCGCCGGCCCGAGCGCTACGCGGCGGCCGGCGCGAACGGCCCGCGCGGGGTGATCATGGTGGGACCGCCCGGCACCGGGAAGACGCTGATCGCGCGGGCGGTCGCGGGCGAGGCGGACGTGCCGTTCCTGTCGGTGACCGGCTCCGGCTTCGTCGAGATGTTCGTCGGCGTCGGCGCCTCGCGGGTGCGCGACCTGTTCGAGGAGGCGCGCCGGCGGGCTCCGTCGATCATCTTCATCGACGAGATCGACGCTGTCGGCGGCCGGCGCGGCAACGGCGGGCGGCTCGGCGGCAACGACGAACGCGAGCAGACCCTCAACCAGCTGCTGGCCGAGATGGACGGGTTCGACCAGAGCAGGGGCATCGTGGTGCTCGCGGCCACCAACCGCCCGGACGCGCTCGACCCGGCCCTGCTGCGGGCCGGGCGCTTCGACCGCGAGGTCGTCGTGCCGCTGCCGAACCAGGCCGAGCGCAGTGCGATCCTGGCCGTGCACGGCAAGGGCAAGCAGTTCGCGCCGGACGTGGAGCTCGGCACGGTGGCCCGTGCGACGCCCGGCTTCTCCGGGGCCGATCTCGCCAACCTCGTCAACGAGGCGGCCATCAACGCCGTGCGGGACGATCGCGCGATCATCGAGCGGGACGACCTCGACGAGGCCCGCGACCGGCTGCTGCTCGGCCGCAGGGACACCTCCAACGCCCTGCTCCCGGACGAGCGCCGCTCGGTCGCGGTCCACGAGTCCGGCCACGCGCTCGTCGCGGCGCTGTGCGAGAACGCCGACCCGGTGGCCAAGGTGACGATCCTTCCGTCGGGCATGACCCTCGGCGTCACCGAGCAACTGCCGGAGGCGGAACGGCACCTGTACCGCGAGGGGTACCTCGAGGATCTGCTCGCCGTGCGCCTCGGCGGGCGCGCCGCCGAGATCGCCGTGTTCGGCGAGGGCTCGAGCGGCGCGGCCAACGACCTGGCCGGGGCGACGCAGATCGCGGTGCGCATGGTCAAGGAGTTCGGCCTCTCCCCCGCCCTCGGCCCGGTCGGCTACGGATCGCAGTCCATGGAGTTCCTCGGCCCCCAGGACGACGGCCCGCTCTCCCGGCCGTACTCCGAGGCCACCCAGCGGGCCGTGGACGAGGAGGTCGCCCGGCTGCTGCGCCGCGCCGAGCAGCGCGCGCTGGACCTGCTGCGCACCCACCGGGCGGCGCTGGACGTGCTCTCGGATCTGCTGCTCAGCCGCGAGACGCTCGACGGCTCCGTGGTCACCTCGATCCTCGAGCGGGAGCCGCGGGCGGCCGACCCGCGCGCCGTCGTCGGCTCGTCGTGACCGACGCCGTCCCCGGCCGCGGGACCAAGTGCCCTATGAGGTCCGGCCTTCCGCTCTCAGGATTGGAGAAAGCAGACAAATCGTCATCGGACGGTCCCGAAGCCGGAGGAGGCCATGGCCGAGACGCGACCGCGATCCCGGTTCCTGCCCGGCATCGACCGGCCGTTCGCCGGCGTCCGGCCGGAGGTCCAGGACGCCGCGACCGCGCGCCGCGCGCTCGAGGACGTCTCGGGTTGAGGGAGTCGCGATGAAGCAGACAGTTCCGCTGGGCCGGGTGGCGGGGATCAGCGTCCGCGCGCACTGGAGCGCGCTGATCATGGTCGTGCTGTTCGGCTGGGTCCTGGGAGTCCAGGTCCTGCCGGCCGTGGTGCCGCACGCCTCCGCCGCGGCCTACACGGCCGCGGCGGTCCTCGGCGCGCTGGCCTTCATCGCCACCCTGCTGGCCCACGAGCTCGCCCATTCGCTCACGGCCCGCCACTACGGGATATCCGTCGAGTCCGTCACGCTCTGGGCGCTGGGCGGCGTCTCGCAGCTCGCTGAGGAGCCGAAGACGGCCCGGTCCGACTTCCGGATCGCCGCCGCCGGCCCGGCCACCAGCCTCGGCCTGGGAATCCTGCTCGGCGGACTGGCCGAGGCCGTGGTCGCGGCGAACGGCCCGGCGCTCGCCGCCGCCGTGCTCGGCTGGCTCGCCACGATGAACCTGCTGCTCGGCGTGTTCAACCTGCTTCCCGGCACACCGCTGGACGGCGGCCGCGTCCTGCGCGCGATGCTGTGGAGGCGCTACGGCGACCGCGCACGCGCCGCGCGATCGGCGGCGGGGGCCGGCCGCGGTCTCGGCACGGTGCTCAGCGTCGCCGGGGTCGCGGAGATCCTGCTGTGGCGCAACGCCGGCGGGCTGTGGCTCATCCTGGTCGGCATGTTCATCGCGAGCGCGGCGAGCACGGAGGGCAGGATCGAGGCGACGTCCGCCGCGTTGGACGGCTGCCGGGTGAGGGACGTCATGAGGCCCGATCCCGAGATCGGCGCCGTCTGGATGAGCGTCGGCGACTTCGTCGAACACGTCGCGCGCCGCTCGGACCAGATCGTGTTCCCCGTCGTGGACGCCGACCTGTCGCCGGTCGGCGTCGTCGGCCTCCCCGCGCTGCGCCGACTCCCGCTCGGCCGCTGGCCGCGCACCACGGTGGGCCAGGTCGCGGTCAGGCTGCCGACCGGCTACCTGGCCGCGCCCGACGATCCGGCGGCACCGCTGCTGCGGCATCCGCCGCTGGCCGGCGACCTGCTCGCCGTGGTGCTCGACGGCCCGCGGATCGTCGGCATCGTCACCGCGACCCGCCTCGAGGGGATCGTCCAACGCCGGCAGCTCCTCGCCCCCGCCCGGCCCTATGCGGCGAGCGGGCGGGCCACCTCGAGCTCGCCGCGGTCGATCAACCAGCGGACGGACTCGAGCACGGCCGCCTCCGGTTCGTAGCGCGGCGTGTAGCCGATGAGGGAGCGGGCCTTCTCTATGCCGCAGTACTGGCTGCGGTACAGATGCTCCCAGCTCGCCTCTGCGTACTCGGGCGTCGTGGTCCGCCGGAAATCCTCCCAGCCCACTGATTCCAGCGAGGCAGCCTGCTCGAACCAGCCGGCCGCGATGTGGGCGTACCCGCGGACGTTGAGCGCGCTCGGGGCGACGATGTTGAAGTCCTCGCCGGCCGCCGCGTCCCGATGCCCGATCGCGAGCTCGAAGCCCTGCGCGACGTCGTCGGCGTGCACGTGGTGCATCAGCTCGACTCCTATGCCGGGGATGCGCAGCGGTCGCCCGGACGAGAGCGTGAACCAAACGGCGGGATCGAGATTGCCCACCGGGCCGATCGGGTGCCAGCCTGGGCCGACGATGTGCCCGGGATGCAGCGACGTGGTCGCCAGGCCGCCGTTCGCGGTCTCCTGCTTCAGCATCCGGGCGATGCGGTCCTTCTCGATGCCGTACTCCCCGAACGGCGCGGTGCCCGTCTCCTCGGTGATCGGCAGCTTGCGGGCGACGCCGTAGCGCCAGATGGATCCGCAGTGCAGCAGGTGCCCTGCCTCGCCGCGCAGTCCTTCCACCAGTGCCGTCGCGGATTCCAGGGTGAAGCAGACCAGGTCGACCACGGCATCGGGAGCCAGTCCGGCCACCGTGCGGCCGAACGTGCCCCGCCGGTCCTCGCCCTGCCGGTCGGCGACGACCTGCCGCACCTGCTGCCATTCGGGAGCCGGGGCGTACGCGGCGCTGGCGCCGCGGCTGATGTTGATCACCTCGTGGCCGGCTCGTACCAGTCTCGGGACGAGGAACGTGCCGATGTGTCCGCTGCCTCCGACGACGACGATGCGCATGGCTCTCCCCTGAGTGCGGGCGGCGACGTGATACCGCTTTCCCAGCCTACAGACCCACGCGTCACAGGCTCTGCGTCTGATCGCACAGGTAGGTGAGGGCGGCCTGCCAACCGCGTTCGCGGAGCACGTGGCGCAGGCGCATGGCGCCGTTGCCCTCCTGAAGCATGCGTTCCAGGACCCGGGTGACGAAGTCGTAGTCCTCGGCCCGGCGCAGCGCGGGTTCCACGAAGTCGAGAGCGTCATGGAGCACGGCCTTGACGGGGCGGGGGCGAAGATCGCGCGGGTCGTGGATGACGTCGCACAGCCCGTGCCGCGCCGAATGCCAGACGGCGGCGTCGAGGGTCTCGGGCGGCGGGGCGGGCGCGGCCACCCCCGCGTCCGCGTCCGCCAGCACGCTCATGACCAGGGCGCGGACCAAGCCGGCCAGGGCGACCGCCTCGTCGGCCCGCATCTGCACGTCGCAGGCTCGCACCTCCAGCGTCGGGAACCGGGCCGAGGCTCTGACCAGCCAGTACAGCTGGCCGATATCGGCCACCATCCCCCGCTCCACCAGGTCCCCAGCGCGTCGCCAGTAGTCCTCGGCGTTCTCGAAGCGGGGCGGGACCCCGCTGACCGGCCACCGGGCGCCGACGAGGAAGCGCCAGCTGGCGAAGCCGGTGTCCTGCCCGCGCCACAGCGGCGAATTGGCGGCCAGCGCCACCAGCAGCGGCAGCCAGGGGCGCATCCGGTTCTCCGCCTCCACCCGCGCCTCGTCATCGAGGATCTCCACGTGGACGTGCAGACCGTTGATGAGCTGCTCGTCCGACAGCAGCTGAGCCTGTTCGCGCATGCGCCGGTACCGCGGTTTGTCGGTCACCGGCACCGGCCAGGCGCCGTCGGTGAACGGGGACGCCGCGCACGCGGCCAGCAGGCAGCCCTCCCGCAGCGCGGCCTCGGACAGCACGTGGCGCAACCGCAGCAGGTGCCCGCCCACCTCCGGCAGGGTCTCGCAGACCGGCGTGCAGGTCTCCAGCTGCGCCAGCAGCATCTCGTGCTGCACCTCGTCCCGCTCCAGCGCCGGATACAGGCGGGATCGGCGCCGCACCTGCGTGGCGCGGGCGAGCGGGCCGCCGCTTCCCGGGGCGAGGAGCAGGAACTCCTCCTCCACCCCGAGCCGAGGCAGCCGCTCGGGGCCGCTCGAAGCTGCTCGCACCACGATGGGACTCCGCATCCGAGGCTCGGGACCTGACCCCAGCCTGGGGTCCGCTCGGCCGTCCCGGATCACCCCGGCCGGGTGATCCGGCCGCGGTCTCAGGGTTGGAAGGTTGAAGGGCGGCGCGCGAAGCGGACGCTCCGCCAGGGAAGGGAGTACGGCATGTGTAGGTGGCTCGCATACTTCGGCGCGCCGATCCTGCTCGACGATCTGCTGTACAAGCCGAAGCACTCGCTGATCGACCAGAGCAAGCACGCCCGCATGGGGGTCGAGACGCTCAACGGCGACGGTGTGGGGGTGGGCTGGTATCCCGACGCGCCCGCCGGCGCGGACTTCGCGCGCACCCCCGCCCTGTTCCGCTCCACCGGGCCGGCCTGGAGCGACGTGAACCTGCGGGACCTCGCCGACCACGTCCGCTCACCGCTGTTCTTCGCGCACATCCGGGCCTCGACCGGAACCGCGGTGCAGCAGACCAACTGCCACCCGTTCCGGCGCGGCCGATGGCTGTGGATGCACAACGGGGTGATCGCCGGCTTCCGCGCGATCAAGCGCGACCTGCTGCTGGAGCTGGACCCCGGACTGGTGGCGGACATCCAGGGCTCCACCGACTCGGAGCTCATGTTCTACCTGGCGCTCAGCTTCGGCCTGGAGGACGATCCGCGCGCGGCGATCGCCCGCATGATCTGCCGGATCGAGGACACCGCCGAGAAGCACGGCGTCGCCGACTGCCTGCAGATGACGGTGGCGACGAGCGACGGGGAGCGGATCTGGGTGTTCCGGTACTCGACCGAGGGCCGCTCGCGCAGCCTCTACTTCAGCTCGGCCCCGGAGACCCTCAGCCGGATGTACCCGGAGAACCCGATGCTGGCCCACCTGGCGCCGGAGACCCGCATCGTGGTCTCCGAACCGCTCGGTGATCTCGACGAAGCCTGGCACGAGGTTCCGGAGGGCAGCTGCGGCGTGATCCAGCCGGGCGAGGACGAACTCCTTTCGCTCGGTCCCCAGCTCGCGGCCTTCCGCGGATAGCAGGAGGTGATCCCCATGGCCGGAGTGGTCGTGGTCTACCCCGGCCGGCGAACCGGCCCGGCGCCGACGCCGACGCCGACGCCGAAGCGCCGCGGCCAGGTGCGACGGCGGCGGCCGCGCGAACTCGAACCGCTCGACCTGCGGACCCCCTCGGGCCGGCGGCGGCTGCCGTTCTGAGATGTCGCCGACCTTCTTCCGGGCCGTCCCGGGCGTGCGGGCGGTCTCGACCTACCGCCGCGGCTGGCTGCCGAAGGACGTGGTCGCCGGAATCGTGCTGAGCACGCTGCTGGTCCCGCAGGGCATGGCCTACGCGGAACTGGCCGGGCTGCCGCCGATCACCGGCCTCTACACGTCGATCGCCTGCCTGCTGGGATACGCCGTCTTCGGGCCGTCCCGCATCCTCGTGCTCGGACCCGACTCCTCGCTCGGCCCGATGATCGCGGCGGCGATACTGCCGCTGGCCGCCGCCGGGCAGGACGCCGCCCGGGCCGTGGCCCTCGGCTCGCTGCTCGCGATCATGGTGGCGGCGCTGATGATCCTCGGCGCGGTCGCCCGGCTCGGCTTCATCGCCGACCTGCTGTCCAAACCCACGATGATCGGCTACATGAACGGCCTCGCGCTCACGATCCTGGTCGGTCAGCTCCCGAAGCTGTTCGGCTTCAAGGTCAGCGCCCAGGGCCTGATCTCGGAGATCTCCGGCTTCGTCCGCGGTCTCGCGCACGGCGAGACGGTCGGCGCCGCGGCCGCCGTGGGAATCTGCGGAGTCGCCGTCGTGCTCGCGCTGCAGCGGTGGCTGCCCAAGGCGCCGGCCGTGCTGATCATGGTGGTGCTCACGATCGGCGCTGCTTCGGTCTTCGACCTGGCCGCGCACGGCGTGAGCCTGGTCGGCACGCTGCCCTCGGGCTTCCCGCCGCCGACCGTCCCGGACGTGCGGTGGTCCGACATCGGACCGCTGGCCGGGGCTGCCGCGGGCATCGCGCTGGTCTCGCTCGCCGACACGATCTCCACCGCCTCGGCGTTCGCCGCGCGCACCGGACAGGAGGTCGACGGCGGCAAGGAGATGTTCGGGATCGGCGCGGCGAACCTGCTCGCCGGATTCCTGCAGGGCTTCCCGGTCAGCACCAGCGGGTCGCGCACCGCGGTCGCCGAGCGCTCGGGGGCGCGCAGCCAGCTCACCGGCGTGGTCGGCGCGGCGATGATCACGCTGATGATCGTCGCGGTCCCCGGCCTGCTGCGCAACCTGCCGCAGCCCGCGCTCGCCGCGGTGGTGATCTCCGCGTCCGTGTCCCTCGCCGACATCCCCGGCACGGTCCGCCTCTGGCATCAGCGGCGCACGGAGTTCCTGCTCTCGCTCGCGGCGTTCCTCGGCGTCGCGCTGCTCGGAGTGCTGCCCGGGATCGCCATCGCGGTCCTGCTCTCGATCCTCAACGTCTTCCGGCACGCCTGGCAGCCCGACCAGACCGAGCTCGGACGGGTGCCGGGAGGGCACGGGTACCGGGACGTCGCCTCGGATCCGGCCGTGCGGCGCCTGCCGGGTCTGCTGATCTACCGCTTCGCGGCGCCGCTGTTCTTCGCGAACTCCACAGCGTTCCGCGAGCACGTCATCAAGCTCGCCGGCGGCCGGTGCCAGCCCTCGTGGATCCTCGTCGCCGCCGAGTCGATCACGGATGTGGACGTCACCGCCGCCGACATGCTCAAGGATCTGGACGAGGACCTGAACTCACGAGGTATCAAGCTCGTGTTCGCGGAACTGTCCGAGGCGGTGAGCGAGAAGCTCGACCGGTACGAGGTGTCGCGGAAGCTCGGGCCGGAGCGCCGGTTCCCGTCGATCAACGCCGCCGTGGACGCCTACCGCGCACAGACCGGAGCCGAATGGACCGAATCCGAAGAGCGAGACGTCTGATCGAAGGGCTCTGACCGACGAGTCACAGGCCGCGGCGCACACTGATCCGGCCGCTTCGCTCGGCCTCCGCGAGCGCGGCGTGGTCGCGGTCGTTCTGGTCGGCGTACGCGGCCGAGAACTCAGCGATCGCGTGGGCGAAGGTCGTGTCGTCGCCCAGGTACGCGGCGATCGCGATCCGGTCGCCCGAACGCGCGTGGGCGCGCGCCAGCGTCCAGCCGCACAGGCGCCCGTACGCCGCCATTCCGGACGGGACCATCGTCTCGGGCACGGCGGACCCCTTCCAGTCGGCGAGTTGCCGCACGTAGAAGTCACGCCACCGCCCCTCCTCGAGGTGCCTGCGCTGCCAGCCGAGGAAGATGTCGCTGGTGGCCTGCATCAGCCGCTGGCCGGCGACGACCCGCTCGCCCTCGTTCTCGGGGCTGTCCGCGCGCAGTCCGCCGTATTCGGCGAGCACCGAACGCTGCGCCTCCTTCACCTGGAGGAAGAGCGGGTCGCCGTCGTCCCGGCCGCGCATCAGGATGATCCAGCAGCGGGTGCCCACGCTCCCGACCCCGACGACCTTGCGCGCCATGTCGACGAACTCGAATCCCTCGAGCAGCACGCGGCGGTCGGCCTGCACGGTGCTCCGGTAGCCGCGGATGAGCTCGCGCATCTCGGCCACCAGGTCCGCCTGCTGCGCGTCCGTGAACAGGTCGGAGACGGGCACGATCAGCGGCGGGTCGGCGACGATCCGGCGCTGCCCGTCCACCAGTTCGGTCAGCTTGGCCACCGCCCGCAGGCTGTCCCGGGTCCGGGCCTTCGCGACGGTCTTGTCCAGCTTCTTCTTCCTGCTCTTCTTCAACTGGGAGGACAGTTCCTTGCGCTGTTCCTCGACATCGGCGTGCGAATACCACACGTCGAGGTCGTGCATCAGCGCGAACCGGTTCATCGCGTCCTGATAGCCGCGGACGGCCGCGAACTGGATCTCGCGCCGCTTCGCGCCGCCGAAGCCGTTCTCCCGTGCCGCGATCTCGAAGCTGGCCGCCAGCCGCTTGACGTCCCACTCCCAGGGTCCGGGATAGGTCTCGTCGAAATCGTTGAGGTCGAACATCAGCCGCCGTTCCGGGGAGGCGAACATCCCGAAGTTCAGCAGGTGCGCGTCACCGCACAGCTGCACGTCCAGGCCCGACACCGGAGTGCGCGCGAGGTCGGCCGCCATCACGGCGGCCGCGCCGCGGTAGAAGGTGAACGGCGAGACCGCCATCCGGCCGTAGCGCACCGGCACCAGTTCAGGAACGCGCGAGCCGGCCTGGCTCCGCAGCAACTCGACCGGGTCGCGGTGCTCGGCGTCGACGGCGAACTCCGCGTGCGAAGCGGGCGGGACCGCCGCGCGCGCCGTCGCGCCCTTCGCCGCGCGCTGTTCCGGTGTCGGGTGTTCGAGAACGGGCGCGCTACTCGACGTCGTGGTCATGGGGATGCCTCCTTCGTGCGGGAACGCGGCGAGTCGAGGAACTCGCGAACGGCGAACGCGGCGAGCACGATCACCGCCAGCCACAGCACGACCGAGACCGTGGCATGGTTCCAGAAGAACAGTGAGATCGCGGCGCCCGCCAGGATGACCGCGCCGATCCAGTGCTTGTAGTGGTGCACGAACGTGCCGACCGGTCCGGCCCGGAAGCCCATCGACTCGGCGACACCGCGGACCGCGCCGATACCCGTGCGGCAGGCCGTGCGGATCGCGACGGCCGAGCGCGAGGGCCCGATCACGTAGGCGCCGATCGCGGTCACCACCGCGAGCGCGCCCACCGCGCGCAGCCCTTCGCGCAGGAAGTCGACCAGCGCGTCATAGACTGCGCCGGCCGCCCCCTGGTTCACGCCCGGCGGCAGATGGTTGAGGTAGACCTGCCGGAACGCGGTCAGGCCCAGGCCCAGCGCCAGCATGGCCAGCGCGTAGCCGACCGCCGCGCGGAACAGCGCCCTGCGCCGGTCCTTGGCCAGGTAGACGCCCCAGGCTCCGATCAGCACCGCGACGATCGGCAGCCAGTTCCCGGCGATATCGAGCAGCTGCACGTACGTCTTGATCTTGCCGAGGTCCTGGGACTGGAAGACCACGAACGAGGTGTGCACGGTCGGGATCTTCGCCGCCACCGCCAGCCCGGAGTCGACCAGGCGCGTCTTGACCTGGTCGATGATCGGCGCGAGGTCGATGGCCACCTGGTTGTTCGCGAGCGAGACGGCGCCGCCGCCCTGCCCGGTCAGCGCTTTGACCATGGTCTGGTGGATGGCCCGGTTCGCGTCGGCCCAGATCGTCGCGAAGGCGCTGCTGGTCACGACGGTGTGCACCGTCGAGCTCACCACGGAGGTCAGTCCGCTGGTGATCGGTCCGGACAGCCCATTGACCAGGGCGGTGGCGCGCGGCGGCACGCCGCGCTCGGCCATCGCGGCCGACAGTTGGTCGACCAGCGCCTTGACGTCGATCTGATCGAGCACGACGGTGGTGACCCGGTTGGTGATCGCGTTCTGCACGTCCGGGTTCTCGGCGAGCGGAGCGACCGTCGCGACATACCGGTCGGTGTCCGTCACCTGGCTGTTGGCCCACACCGCGACCACCGAAAGCAGGGCCAGCAGGCAGGAGAGCACGATCAGCAGCGCCGAGCTGAACACGCGCCAGCGCCTGCGCCCGGGCGCGGCCCGCGCGGTCTCCAGCGACCTCACGCGGGCGCGCAGCTCCGCGAGTTCGTCGGGCGGTGCGGATCCGTCCGCCGCGGCGTCGACCTCGGTCGGAGCCGGCTTCGGATCGGGCTGAGCGGTCGTCATCGACGGCTCCCTCCTGTGTGCTGGCCGGGTTCGACCCGCGTGGCGAACCGCCGACTGACGAACCGTCGGCGGCTCGCTACCGGCGCCGCGGGGCTAGGCGGCGAGGACGCGGGTAGAGTTCACCGCGGCCTCCTCGACGTCTGCCCGGTATCGCCACCAGGTCCTCGTCGAGAACCTTCAGCGTCCTTCGTCGCGGCGGGCGGTCACTCTCGCCCCTCGTCCGTCGAGGGGTTACCGCCGTAGGCGACCAGGCCGTAGATGGCCACCACGTCCAGCGCGATGATCGTCAGGGCCCACCACGGGTACGCGGAGACGACCCACATCTGCGCGAAGGCGTTGAGTCCCAGGACGGTCACGCCGAACCAGCGTCCGATCTGGCCGCCGCCGAGCACCGCGATGGCGGCCACGGCCTGGGCGATGCCCAGCGCCAGGATCGTCCAGCCCCAGGCCCGCAGGTCGCCCTGGATGAACACGGCGTCCGCGACGAAGATGCGGGAGTGGTTGATGGCGGCTATCCCGTCGAGGCCGTTGAAGAAGGCCAGGATGAAGAGCATCACCGCGGCGAAGACGACCATGCCGCGGCCCTCAGGCCGCCGGCGCTCGCCGGTCGGTCGCGGGCGGTAGGCGGTGGGGGTTGCGTGCGTTGTCATCGGGTCCTCCAATCACCGTGCTCGGAAGCATCTGTCGCGAACGTAACTCCGGCCGGGGCCCCGCGAGATCACCCGCCATGGGTGACCCGGCGGCCGGACCGCGGCGGGAGGGTCGAGTCAGTCGCCCTGAAGGGAGCCGACCATGGCGGTTCAGGCGCACGCCCCCGAGCACCCGACGGCGCAGGTCTCGCGCGGTGTCCTCGCCCCGCTCGCACTGGCCCAGTTCATCTGCAGCTTCGCCGGCTCCAACATGAACGTCATGATCAACGACATGAGCGCGGACCTGCACACGACGGTGCAGGGGATCCAGATCTCCATCACCGCGTTCCTGCTGGTGATGGCCGCGTTCATGATCCCCGGCGGCAAGCTGACCGACCGCTACGGCCGCAAGCGCTGCTTCCTGGCCGGTCTGACCGTCTACGGGGTGGGCGCGATCCTGAGCGCGGCGGCTCCAGGCCTCGGCCTGCTCATCGTCGGCAACTCGGTCCTCGAGGGCGTCGGCACGGCCCTGCTCATCCCGCCCGTCTACATCCTGACGACCCTGTACTTCACCGACCAGACCGCCCGGGCCCGCGCCTTCGGCGTCGTCATGGCGATGGGCGGGCTGGGCGCGGCGGCCGGACCGCTGATCGGCGGGCTGATCACCTCGGCGATCAGCTGGCGGGCGGCGTTCGGCTTCCAGACGCTCGTCATCGTGGCGATCATCCTGCTGAGCCTGCGCATCACCGATCCGCTCCCGGCCGATCCGAAGCGCTCCTTCGACGGCTGGGGCGCCGTGCTCTCGGCCGTCGGCCTGCTGCTGGTCGTGCTGGGCATCGTGGCCGCGAGCAGCAACCTCTGGCTGACCCTGGGCCTGATGCTCGGCGGGGCGCTGGTCCTGCTGTGGTTCATGCTCTGGGTCCGCGCCCAGGAGCGCACCGGCCGGGAGCCGCTGATCTCGAGTTCGATCTTCCGGGTGCATGCGTCCAACCTCGGCCTGGTGACGCAGAACCTGCAGTGGCTGATCCTGATGGGCAGCTCGTTCACCGTCGCCGCCTACCTGCAGGTGGTGCGGCACTACGACGCCGTCCAGACCGGCGTGATCTTCACCGCGGCCACGATCGGCGTGCTGGCGGCCTCGCTGCGCTCCGAGCCGCTGTCCAGGCGCTTCGCGCAGCGCACCCTGATCATGACCGGCTTCATCGTGACGGCCGCCGGGATCGGGGTGCTCATCGGGATGGTCAAGGGCTTCCCCGGCCCGTGGGCCTTCGCGCCCGGCCTGCTGCTCATCGGCATCGGGGTCGGGCTGGGGCTGACCCCGTCGGTCAATCTGGTGCAGTCGGCCTTCCCGGAGGAGCGGCAGGGCGAGATCTCCGGTGTCTCGCGCAGCATCTCGAACCTCGGATCGTCCTTCGGCACGGCCATCGCGGGCACCATCCTGGTGGCGAACCTCAGCCGCAGCGCGTACGGCGTGGCCATGGTCGTGCTCGCCGTGATCGGACTGGGCGGGCTGGTGGTCGGCGCCCGGCTGCCCCGGGAGGCGCACCGACATGACGCCGTATGAGATCCGCGTGGACGGGACGATGGCGGAGACGGTCCTGCACGAGGCGTTCCCGGAACTCGACGGCATCCTCGTGGCGAAGCAGACGATCCTGTTCGGCCAGATCGTCGACGAGGCGCACCTGTACGGTCTGCTGGCCCGCTTCCGGGCACTCGGCCTGCACGTGGCCGAACTGCGGCGGCTGCCCGGGTGAGCGCGCCCGCCGACGTCGACGGGGCCGGGACGGGGGCCGGGCGGTCAGCGGGCGCCGTGGTCCGGGGCGCCGATACCGCGCGGCCGGAGCCGGACGGTCGCGGCGGCGCTCTCCCGCAACCCCGGCGTCGCGGTGGCGGCGCGCTCGTACCAGCGGGCATAGCGGTCGGACAGCAGGACCGCGGAAGCGCCGTGCAGCACGATGCTGAGCCCGACGGTGACGGCGATGACCTGCCCGATCAGCTCGGCTCCCTGGATCCGCTCCTCCGCGGTAAGCAGCCCCAGCACGATCGAGGCCAGCCCTCGAGGACCGAACCACGCGACGTACGCCACGGTGGGCCGCCTCAGCCTGCTGCCGGCCAGCGCCAGGGCGACCGGGATCATGCGGACCACGGTCAGGCTGAGCACCGCGTAGCCGACGATCCGCCAGCTCAAGTGCTCCAGCGCCGGGCCGAGCAGCACGGCCCCGAAGATGAGAAGGCTGATCATCGCCAGCAGGCTGCCCAGGTACTCGGCGACCTCGGCGGTGCGCGCCTGCTCCGGCAGCGCCCCGGCGTCGTCGCGGCGCAGGGCGGTCGCGACCGCTGCTCCGGCCATCCACGCGGCGATGAACCCGCTGCCCTGGGTCTGCACGGCCAGCGCGTAGGCGCCGGCGGCCAGGGCCAGGAAGTAGATCTGGCCCCATTCCCGCCCGATCCAGCCCGCCCGGTACGACACCGCCAGCAGCCGGCCGCCGAGCCAGCCGACGCCGATGCCCAGCACCGTGCTGAGCACGAGCGAGCGCCAGACCGTTCCGCCCGTGCCTTCGGCCGCGTACGAGGTGCCCGGGATCCCGGCGAGGAAGATCACGAAGAACGGCAGCACCATGCCGTCGTTCAATCCGCTCTCCACGTTCAGTGTCTGCCGCACCAGCCGCGGCACCCGCGGATTGGCGATGGCGCCGGCGCCCAGCGCCGCGTCCGTCGGCGCCAGGATCGCCCCGAGCAGGGCGAACTCCCACACCGTGAGCCCGGGCAGCAGCAGCCAGGCGAACAGCCATCCGGCGGCGATGCTCAGCGGCAGCCCGACGCCGAGAAGCCGGCCGGGCAGGGTGGCCCCGGCGCGCAGTTCGCCCCACGGCACGGCCATGGCGTCGACGAACAGCACGAGGGTCAGCGCGGCCTCCAGGGCGCTGAGCAGCGGCCCGGTGTCGTCGTCGAGGTTGACCGCATCGAGCGCGACCGGCCCGAGCAGCACTCCGAATCCGGCGAAGACGAAAGCGGAGGACACCGGTGTCCGCGACAGGCGCTTGGAGCCGAGCGCGTAGACGGCGGCGATTCCCGCCACGGCCGCGCCCGCCCAGCTCGTTCCACTCACCAGGAGTCCACCATAGGTCGGTCTGCGATCTTCGTCGGTCGATTCTGCCGGACGGTCGCGCCGCGGCCTCGGCGAATCGCCGTAAGAGTGAGGAGAAGCGGATGAGTACGCGCCGACGGGCCAGGGTGCCGTACCTGTCGTGCCATGACGCGGCCGCGGTTCCCGGGATCCTGCGCGAACTCGCGCCGCGCAGCGCCATCATCGACATCGAACCACTGGTCGCGCGGTGGAACTCCGGCACGGCGGACCTGGACGCGGGAGTCGCCGCGTTCCTCGCCGCCGTCGCGGCCGATCCCGGGCGGCTGCGCGACGTCGTGTTCGCCACGAACTCGGCGCGGCGGCCGTCCGAGATCCGCACGGCCGGGGGGCTGCGGGTCGGCTACGTGTCCCACGCGGACAAGCCGCTGCGCGTGGGCCGCTACCGGCGCCTGGCGCGGCCGGGTCTCGTGGTCGGTGACCAGATCGCGACCGACGGAGTGCTGGCCTGGCGGCTCGGCCTCGCCTTCGTGCACTACATTCCGGACGATCGCGCGGCGCCGCCCGGCCCCCGGATCCTGCACGCGATCGGGCGGCCGATGCGCCGGGTGCTGTTCCGCCCCGGTTCAGCCGGCCCGGCCCCGTAGCGGCACGCCGAGGGCCTCGCGCGCGATCAGCGGCCAGTCCACCCGCTCACGCGGCATCGGCACGCCGGGCCGGAGCCGGGGCACCACGACGCGCAGCGCTCCGGGACGGATCCTGCACAGCACCGGCGTCGGCATGAGTACCGACTCGCCGTCGATGCCGACCGGGATGCTCGGCGCCGCCGCGTCCACGACGACCTCGGCGCCGGTGAACCGGGCCACGGCGCGCTCCTGGCCCCGCCGGCTGACGAGGGCGGCGGCCTGCGCGCCGGAATCGACCTTGACGGCGAGGACGCCGAGCACGCCGCCGTCGAGACGCGCGCGCCGGCCGAGGCCGGCGATGTCGCCCGACTCGTAGGGGTTGTTGCTGACCAGGACCGCCTGCGGACCGGTGAGCACGGTCCGGCCGTCGACGCGCACCTCGAGCTCGGGGCCCCGGTGGCCGCCGATGAGATCGGGCAGCATCTGCAGCGCGGTGCCGACCTTGTCGTCCCGGTACGCGGGGCTCTGCACGACCTCGGCGTAGGCGCCGAACGAGGCGTTGTTGACGAACGCCCGGCCGCCGATCTCGCCGAGATCGATGCGCAGTTCCACCCCGTCGGCCAACGCGTCGAGACACCGCGCGGGATCGTCGCGATCCAGGCCGAGGTCCATGGCGAAGTGGTTGCGCGTCCCGGCGCTGATGACCAGAAACGGCACGTCCCGCGCGGCGGCCACCGCCGCGACCAGTGCCTGGGTGCCGTCGCCCCCGGCGACGCCGAGCAGGTCGGCGCCGTCGTCGACGGCGCTCATGGCCAGTTCGGTGACGTCGATCTGCTCGGGCCCCGTCAGCAGCGCCACCTCGGCGCCCAGCGCGACCGCCGCCTCGCCCAGCCGGAATCTCGCCACCTTCCCGCCTCCGGAGCGCGGATTCATGATCAGGTAGGGCCGCCGTACCGTGCCCGCGGGAAGCCCGGCCGGCTCCGGTGACGCCACCGGTTGCGCTCCGGAGAGCGCCGCGTTGCCGACCACGAGACCGACTCCCGCGAGCGCGACGCAGAGCGCGACTTCGAGAAGGAGGCCGTACGCGAGGTAGACGCCCGCGACAGCAAGCGGCGCGACAACCAGCGCACCGATCGCCGCCTTGCGGCGAAGGCCGCGATACGCCACCACCGTCCAGGCCGCCGCGCAGACGACAGCAAGACCAGCGATGCCCACGACCAGTGCCGCAAGGCTCGCCACCACCCCCGTGACGACGACCACGACCGCGACCGCCAGCATCGACGCGAGCGCGAGCCACGCGAGCACGCGCTGGCGCCAACCGCCGCGGGTCCGCTGCTCGCCGCCCCTCGCCGGGCGGCCCCGCACCTCACTCACCCACCGCCGGTACCGCTCGCCGCCGCCTCGATGACGAGCCCGATTCCCTCGGCGAGGCCGAGGCAGGCCGCGACCACGCGCGGCGTCCCGATCAACGGGGCCACGGCGACGAGCGTGCCCTGCGCATCGGCGAGCGTGACCCCCGCCTCCGTCGCCGCGCCGACGTTCAGCGCGTACGACGCGGACGGCGCCTCCACCGCGGCGAGCGCCGCGATGCGCGCGATCATCAACTCTCGCGCCGAAAGAGTGCTTGCTTCGAGCGACACCGCCGTCATCATCGCCAACGTCTCGGCGACAGGCGCCTGCCCGGTGCCCGCTTGTTCTGTGGTCATGACTGTTCTCCATCGCATTC
>DASTAE010000028.1:0-31302 GCA_035712985.1 Actinospica sp. | reverse complement strand
AGGCGGCGAGGTGGCGGACCGCGTCGACGGCGTGCTCGTCGCGGCCGCCCGCGGCCGGGAGCAGGGCGCCGAGGTCGTCGAAGGCGATGACGCCGTTGCACAGCAGCGACCAGCCCTGCTCGGGGTGCGCGGCGAGGACGTGGGCGCGGTAGCGGTCGGAGTCGTAGGCCGTGGGGCACGCCGGCTTGTGCGGGCACGGCGGGGTCGGTGCGTGCTGTTCGCTGCTGCTGCGGATCATCTCGGGTTCCCTCCCCGGTTTCGCGGCGCCGAGTGTGACGCCTCTCACTAGGATGACGTCTTGACGGCCCCAGTGGTTCGAGGCCGGGGCTTTTTGCCCCGGATGCGCCGGGAAACCACCCGCATGCGCCCCCGTCATGACCCGGGGTGACTAGGCGTGACGGGTGAGATACGGTCGTGTGACGGAGCGTCAGACGAGGGAGGGCCGGATCGACATTTAGTGACCTTCCCGAGGGGTAGGGAAAAGGGCCGGAGACACTTTGGGGTCCGGCCGGCACGGACCGTGGTGTCGCGAGTGTGGGTACGCGGCGGAATCCGTGCTGCCGGATTCCGCGGACAAGGCTTTGAGGGGATTGACCGGGCGTGGGTGAGCGGGTTGCCGCGGCGGAGTTGGCCTTCGACGGGCGGGACCGGGAACGGTTCCGGTCGCGACTGACGGCGTGCCAGGACGTGCTCGAGCGGATGCTCGCGCAGGACCTGTTCGAGAAGAACAGGAGCCTGTGCGGGATCGAGCTCGAGATCCACCTGATCGACGGGCAGGGCCGCCCCTCGATGGTGAACCGGCAGGTGCTCGAGCGGATCGCGTCCCCGGACTTCCAGACCGAGATCGGCCTGTTCAACCTGGAGATGAACATCGCGCCGCACAAGATCGTGGGGACGGTGTTCTCGGAGCTGCGCGAGGAGATGGACACGGCCCTGCACTACGCGGACCGGGTCGCGGGCGGCTACGGGGCGGGCGTGGCGCTGATCGGGGTGCTGCCGACGCTGGACGAGGCGCATCTGGTGCGGGAGAACTTCACGGACGAGGACCGGTACGTGATGCTCAACGACCAGATCGCCGTCCTGCGCGGGGAGGACTTCCGGGTGCGGATCGCGGGGGAGAGCGAGGCCCTGGAGGCGGCGTTCCCGACGATCATGCCCGAGGCCTGCTGCACCTCCGTGCAGTTCCACCTGCAGGTGACCCCGGACGGGTTCGCGCGGGCCTGGAACGCGGCGCAGGCGATCGCCGGCCCGCAGGTGGCGCTGGGGGCGAACTCGCCGTTCCTGCTGGGCAAGAAGCTGTGGCACGAGACCAGGATCGCCCTGTTCGAGCAGGCGACGGACTTCCGGACGGTGGAGCTGGCGGCGCAGGGGGTGCGGCCGCGGGTGTGGTTCGGGGAGCGGTGGGTGCGCGGGCCCGCGGAGCTGTTCCGGGAGAACATCAAGTACTTCACGTCGCTGCTGCCGCGGGTCGGCGGCGAGGACTCCGAGGCGGTGCTCGCCGCGGGCGGCATCCCGCATCTGCCGGAGCTGCGGCTGCACAACGGGACCGTGTACCGGTGGAACCGGCCCGTGTACGACGTGGCGCGCGGCAAGCCGCACCTGCGGGTGGAGAACCGGGTGCTGCCCGCCGGGCCGACCGTGCTGGACGTGCTGGCGAACGCGGCGTTCTTCTACGGGCTGGTGCGCGCCCTGGCCGACGAGGAGTCCCCGGTGTGGCGGCGCCTGGCGTTCTCCGACGCCCGGGAGAACCTGCACCGCGCCGCGACCGAGGGGATCGGCGCCGAGATGACCTGGCCGGGCGCCGGCACCGTGCCCGTCGGGCGGCTGGTCACGGACGTGCTGCTGCCGCTCGCCGCGCAGGGCCTGGACGCGTGGCGGATCGACCCGCGCGAACGCGACCTGTACCTCGGGATCATCGAGGGCCGCGCCCGCACCGGCCGCAACGGCGCCGTGTGGCAGATCGAGCAGGTCGACTACCTGGAGCGCAAGACCGGGATGAGCCGGATGGAGGCGATCGCCGCCATGACCCGCCGCTACGCGAGGCTCGGCCGCGCCGGCGCCCCCGTGCACACCTGGCCCGTCGGCGGCGTCTGACCGCGCCGGGGCCGCGTCCGGCGCGGATCTTCATGCGCTGGCTCTAGGATCACGCTCGTGAGCGAGCAGGCGGGCACTCAGGCGGGCGCGGACACCGGGTGGAACGACGGCGCGGCCTGGACGAGGCGGCTGATCGTGTTCGAGGTCGCCGCGGTCCTCGCCGTCGGTCTAGGCCGCTCGGCCGTCAACTCCGTGATCTCGCTCGTCGGGTCGCTGACCGTGGCCAAGTCGATCACGAAGCTGTCCACGCAGGCGGTCGCCCTCAACGCGTCCGCGAGTTCGCGGCCGTGGCTGAACCTGACCTGGCAGGTGTACGGGATCGCGTTCGGGCTCGCCCCCGCGCTGCTGGTCGCCTACCTGCTCACCCGGGAGAAGGTCGGCCTGCGCGGGATCGGCCTGGACCGGACGCGGCCGCTGAAGGACCTCGGATACGGCGCCGCGGTCGCCGCCTGCATCGGCGGCAGCGGGCTCGCCCTCTACCTCGGCGCGCACGCCGCCGGCCTCGCGGTCACGGTCGTGCCGACGACGCTCCCCGCGATCTGGTGGCGCATCCCGGTGCTGGTCGGCTCCGCGTGGGAGAACGCGATCGTCGAGGAGGTCACCTGGAACGGGTACCTGCTGCGCCGCTTCGACCAGCTCGGCTGGTCCGCCAACAGGTCGGACGCGACCAGCGCCCTGATCCGCGGCAGCTACCACCTGTACCAGGGGCTCGGCGGGTTCTTCGGGAACCTGGTGATGGGCCTGGTGTTCGCGCGGCTCTACCGGCGCTGGGGGAGGGTCACCCCGCTGCTCGTCGCGCACGGGCTGATCGACACCGTCGCGTTCGTCGGCTACGTGCTGCTCGCCGGGCACGTGTCCTGGCTGCCGACCTGAGCCCGCCTGACCCTTGCGGGGGCAGGCGGGACGGATCGGACAGGGAATACGGGGCCTTGCTCAGGCGGCCTGCAGCGAGACCGCCTCGAACTGCGGCGCCGACGCCTGAGCCGGCACCGTGTGCCGGGCCAGGCGCTGCTGGAGGCGCACCTTCACGGACAGCCACTCGGGCGCGAGCAGCGAGTACAGGTGCGAGTCGCGCACCCCGCCCTCGGAGGCCGGGAAGTGCGCGCGCCTGGTGCCCTCGAACGTCGCGCCCAGCTGCATGATCGCCTGATGGGAGCGGGTGTTGCGGGTGTCGGCCTTCAGCGAGACGCGGTGCACCTGCCAGGTCTCGAACGCGTGCGTGAGCATCAGCAGCTTCGCCTCGAGGTTGATCCCGGTGCGCTGCGCGCGCGGCGCCAGCCAGGTCGAGCCGATCTCCACGGCGTCCGGGATTCCCGAGGGGTTGGTGCGGCCGGGACGCGGCGGCCACACCCCGGCGTTCCAGTACTCGAGCTCCCGGAACCGGGTGGAACCGACCACGCGCCCGTCGCGCAGGTCGATCTGGGTGAACGCGAGCGCGACGTGCGCCTCGAGGTCTTCGAGCGCGACGTCGAGATAGCGGCGCACGGCCGCGGCGTCCCTGGGCACGTAGGTGTACCCGAACGACGCGCGATCCTCAGTGGCCGCGGCGAGCAGCGGCTCGAGGTGTTCCTCGCGCATCGGTTCCAGCCGCACGAGGCGGCCGGACAGCGTGATGGGTGCTGGCATGGCGGCAATGATGCATCCTCAGGGGCTGTCAGTGAAAGTGGGCGGCGCGGCGTGTCAGCCCAGTGCACCGACGGTGAGCGAAAGCCCAGCTCACGACCGGATATCGGGTGAACGCCCGGTGGCGGCCCGGTGGCGCGCCGTGCGAGTCTTGACGCGGCGGGGGAGGGCGGGGAGGATGGCCCCGAGAAGAACATGAACCTGCGCTCACGTTTTCGTGGGCGGCCAGCAGACAGGAGGGCCCGACGTGCTCCTTCCCGACGAACGAGCCGCGCTCGCCGAGGCCGGGCGGCGCCTGGCGGCCCGCGGCCTGGTCATCGGCACCAGCGGCAACCTCTCGGCCCGGCACGGCGACCTGGTGGCCGTCACGCCCACCGGCGGGGTGATCGGCGAGCTGACGGCCGGGCAGATGACCGTGATCCGCCTCGAGGACGGCGAGGTCGTCGACGGCGAACTCGCCCCCACCAGCGAGGTCCCGATGCACCTCGCGATCTACCGCGCCGGCTTCGCCAACGCGATCACGCACACGCACGCCACCACGTCGACCGCCATCGGACTGGTCGCCGACGAGATCCCGCTCGTGCACTACACGATGCTCGGCCTCGGCGGCGCCCTGCGCGTCGCGGACTACGCCTGCTACGGCACCGACCAGCTCGCCGAGAACGTCGTGAAGGCCCTGGAGTTCAAGCAGGCCGCGCTCATGCGCAACCACGGATCCATCGCCGTCGGATCCACGCTCGCCAAGGCCGTCGACAACCTCGAACTGTGCGAATGGGCCGCCCAGACCTACCACCAGGCCCTGCTCGCCTCCGCGATCACCGGCCGGCCGCCGCGCGAGCTGACGCAGGCCGAACAGGACGAGGTCATCACCGCCGCCCTGACCAGCGGCTACGGCACCACCAAGAAGATCAAGCCCGAGAACGAGGCGGAGTAGGCGACGTGAGCAGCTACGGCATCAGCCAGTATCCGGACACCGACGCGATCGGCAAGCGCCTGGACAACCTCACCAGCATCCCGATCCGCACCCTCACGCCCGACCAGCTCGCCGAGTACGAGGCCTGGTACGAGCGGCACACCCCCGGCTCCAAGCAGGCCGCCGCCGAGGCCGAGGCCTTCATCCCCGGCGGCGTGCAGCACAACCTCGCCCTCAACGAGCCCTGGCCGCTGTCCGTGGTCCGGGCGGAGGGCGCCTACCTGCACGACGTCGACGGCAACAGGTACATCGACTTCCTGCAGGCCGGCGGGCCCACGGTGCTGGGCTCGAATCCGCCCGAGGTGCGCGCGAAGGTCCTGGAGCTGCTCGAGCACTGCGGGCCGGTCACCGGCATGCTGCACCCCGCCGAGACCCGGCTCGCGAAGCTCATCCACGACTTCATGCCCGCCGTGCACAAGTTCCGGATGCTCGGCTCCGGCACCGAGGCCGTCATGGCCGCGATCCGCGCCGCCCGCGCGCACACCGGCAAGGCGCACATCATCAAGGTCGGCGGCGCCTACCACGGCTGGAGCGACCAGGTCGTCTACGGGCTGCGCATCCCCGGCACCGGCTCCCTCGAGGCGGCCGGCATCCCCGCCAACGCCCTGTCGGGCACCGCCGAGACCGCCCCCGGCGACCTCGAGGCCCTCCGCGCCAAGCTCGCCGCCAACGCCGAGAACGGCGGCACCGCCGCGGTGCTGGTCGAGCCGGTCGGACCTGAGTCCGGGACGCACCCGGTCACCCGCGAGTTCAACCAGCAGGTGCGCGAGCTGTGCGACGAGTTCGGCACGCTCCTGGTGTTCGACGAGGTCGTCACCGGCTTCCGGCTCGGCATGGGCGGCGCCCAGGGCTACTACGGCGTCACCCCGGACCTGACCGTGTTCGGCAAGTGCGTGGCCGGCGGCTACCCCGGCGCCGGCGGCGTCGGCGGACGCGAAGAGGTCATGGCCGCGTTCGCCGGGGGCCTGACCGCCGCCGGACAGCGCGCCCTGACCGGCGGCACGCTGTCCGCGAACCCGCTGTCCTGCACCGCGGGCTACCACACGCTGCTGGAGATGGACCGGCAGGACGCCCCCGCCAAGGCCGGGGCCGCGGGCGACCGGCTCCGCGCCGGACTGGAGGGCCTGATCGGCAGGTACGAGCTGCCGTACGTCACCTACAACTTCGGATCCATCGTCCACCTGCACACCTCGGGCGTCCTGCACCTGTCGCTGAACGACCCCGAGTTCTTCGACAAGCTCGGCCCCCGCAAGGACATGCTCGAGCACATGTCCATGGCCTTCGCCGCCGAGGGCGTCGTCACCCTCGCCGGATCCCGCATCTACACGTCCATGGCCGACACCGACGAGGTCGTCGACGAAGCCCTCGCCGCTTTCGAGCGGGTCTTCGCGAAGGTCACCGCCGCCTGATGCCCAACGATTCACTCGTCCTCGGGGTCGACCTCGGCACCGGCGGTCTGCGGACCGCGCTCGCGACCGCGCACGGCCGGATCCTGGGGGTCGCGAAACGCGACCTGCCGACCCGGCTGCTGCCCGGCGGCGGCGCCGAGCAGGACCCCGAGGACTGGTGGCAGGCGTTCACCGCCACCGTCAAGGAACTGCTCGCCGCGCACCCCGACGCGGCGGCCGATATCAAGGCACTGTGCTTCTCCAGCCAGTGGGGCGGGCTCGTGCCCGTCGACGCGGACGGAGCCGTCACGCACCCGGCCGTCATCTGGATGGACGCGCGCGGCGCCCGCTACGCCCAGCAGGTCACCGGCGGCACCGTCACCGTTCCCGGAACCGGATACGGGGCGCGGAAGCTGCGCACCTGGATCGCGAAGACCGGCGGCGTGCCCACCCGCAGCGGCAAGGACCCCGTCGGCCAGGCCCTGTGGCTGCGGCACGAGCGGCCCGAGGCCTACGCGGCGACCCGCTGGCTGCTCGACGTCCCCGAGTACCTGACGATGCGCGCCTGCGGCCGGGCCGTGGCCGCGCGCGACACGACGACGCTGCGCTGGTGCACGGACAACCGCGACCCGCGCTCCCTCGCCTGGGACCCGCAGCTCGCCCGGATGGCCGGGCTCGAACTCGCGAAACTCCCCGAGCAGGTCCCGGCGGCTACCGTCGTCGGGCAGCTCACCGCGCAGGCCGCGGGGGACCTCGGGCTGCCGACCGCCGTCGGCGTCGTCGCGGGCACCGGCGACACCACCGCGGCGGCGCTCGGCGCGGGCGCGGTGCGGGACTACGACGCGCACCTGTACGTCGGCACCAGCGCCTGGCTGTCCTGCCACGTGCCGGGCAAGAAGACCAGCCTGCTGGACAACATCGCCTCGCTGCCCGCAGCGGTGCCGGGCAAGTACTGGGTCGCGACCGTGCAGGACGTCGCCGGACGCGCCGTCGACTGGCTCATCGAGAACGTCCTCGCCGACCCCGACCACCCCCGCTCCACCGAGGCCCTGGACCGGCTCACCGAACTCGCCGAGTCCGCGCCGCCCGGAGCGAACGGCGTGCTGTTCGCCCCCTGGCTCAACGGAGAGCGCACCCCCGTCGACGATCCCGCGCTGCGCGGCGCCTGGTTCAACCTGTCGCTGGCCACCACGCGCGCCGACCTGGCGCGCGCCGTGTTCGAGGGGATCGCGCTCAACACCCGCTGGATGCTCGAGGCCGTCGAGAGGTTCACCGGCCGGCACGGCAAGCCGGGCGGGATCGGCGCCATCCGCTTCATCGGCGGCGGCGCCTCCTCCACCCTGTGGTGCCAGGCCATGGCCGACGTCCTGAACCGGCCCATCGACCAGATCGCCGAACCCCAGCTCGCCAACGTCCGCGGCGCGGCGCTGCTCGCCGGGGTCGCCCTCGGCGAGGCGGCCTGGGAGCGGATCCCGGAGCTCGTCGCGATCGAACGGCGCTACGAGCCCGACCAGGCCAACCGGGAGCGCTACGACACCGCGTACGCGGCGCTGCGCGCCCACCATAAGGGCAACCGGGCGCTCTACGGGAAACTCAACCCGCCCCTCTAGGACCGCGCGGCCGCGGCGGCGCTCAGCGGGCGGCGAGGTCGGTCAGGTACAGGCGGAGCATCGTCTTCAGCTCCCGCAGCACCGCCTCGTCCCCGCCCGCGGCGGACGCGAAAGCGAACTGCAGCAGCGCGTCCGCCACCCGGACCGCGACCTGCGCGTTACGGTCCAGATCCGGGCCGTCGCGCAGTATCCCGCGGGCCACAAGGATCCGGCGCACCCCCGCCGCGATGGCCAGGTTGTTCGCGTCGTCCGCGCGCGCCAGCTCCGGCGAAAGGTGCCGGCCGGACCACAGGGCCACATAGCCGGGACGGGACCGGTACAGGGCCGCGAACTCGTCCACCAGGCGGCCCACCGGGTCCGCCCACGCGGCCTCGTCCTCGGGGTCCCGCGCGCCGTCCACGAGCCGCGCGATCGCCGCGTCGAACTCGCCGATGTAGCCGTGCGCCAGCGCGTCCACCACCGCGGCCTTGTCCGGGAAGAACTGGTAGATCGAGCCCACCGGCACCCCCGCGTCCTGCGCGATCCGCCGCACCGTCAGCGCCTCGAAGCCCTCCCGCGACAGGATGCCGTCCGCCGCGTCCAGGATCTGCGCCACCCGCGCCCGCGACCGGGCCTGCCGCGGCTCGCGCCGCACCCGCGGCGCGCTCGCCGCCTCCGTGTCCCGGGCCACCGCAGAACCCATCGCGACCACCGCCTTCCGCCCGCGCCACCGACCCGGGGTGTCCGGGCCGGTTTCCCGATACCGCGCTCGTTGAACGATACTGGTTTCCGGCAACCGCGTACCCGAGGCAGAAAGACCCACCAGCGTGGCCAGTGACACCCAGACCCAGCAGCCGCACGTCAGCCTCCTCGGCCGAGACGTCCCCGGGGACTACCCCGCGCAGGCGCCCGAGGCCGCCGAGGGGCGCGTCCTGCGGGTCACCGAGGCCGGCGAGGAGATCCTGCACCGGGCCCTGCGGCCCGTCACCCCCGACCGATTCGGCGGCGGCGAGCTCAAGCAGCTGATCGCCGACATGTTCGCCACCATGTACGTCGCCGAGGGCGTCGGGCTCGCCGCGAACCAGGTCGACGTCGACCTGCGGGTGTTCGTGTACGACTGCCCGGACGGCGAGGGCACCCGGCACGTCGGGCACATCTGCAACCCCGTCGTCGACGAGCTGCCCGCCGCCGAGCGGGTCCTGGACGAGGACGACGAGGGCTGCCTGTCCGTCCCCGGCCCCTACAAGCCCGTCGCCCGCCCCGACCACGCGATCGTGCGCGGCACCGACTGGGAGGGCAACGAGCTCGTGCTCGACGGGCACGGGTTCTTCGCCCGCTGCCTGCAGCACGAGACCGACCACCTCAACGGGTACCTGTACATCGACCGGCTCCCGGCGCGCGCCCGCAAGGACGCGCTCAAGCAGATGCAGAAGATGCGCGACGAGGTCATGGCCAAGCGCGCCGCCAACGCCGAGAAGCGCTAGCCGCCGACGCCGCGCCCCCCGGGACCACGCGTCCGGGGGCCGCGGCGCGGTCACATGGCGACGAAGCGGAAGCCGCGGTCCAGCAGCTCCGGGATGAAGATCTTCAGGGCCGCGACCGTGTTGCGCCGGTCCGAGGGGCCGTCGTGCTCCAGGATGATGTCGTGCGCGCGCGTGTGGGTGAGCACGTTGTGCACGATCATCTGCGTCGTCACGTGCGATGTGTCCCAGTCCCGCGGATCCACGGACCACGCCACCGGCCGCAGCTGCCGGTCCGCGCACGCCCGGTACACGGCCTTCGACCAGTTCCCGAACGGCGCCCGGAAGATCGTCGGATGCTGGTTCGCCGCCGACAGGGCGTCGTTGCACCGGTCGATCTCGCTGATCACCTGGCTGTACGTCAGATGCGTCAGGTCCGCGTGGTCCCACGTGTGGTTCGTGATCGTGTGCCCCTCGGAGGAGACCTCCCGCACCAGCGACAGGTTCGACCCCACCTGGCGGCCGATCATGTTGAACGTCGCCTTGATGTCGTACCGGCGCAGGATCTCCAGGACCTGCGGCGTGAACTCGGCGCTCGGCCCGTCGTCCAGGGTGAGGGCGATCGCCGTCGGGCCCTCGTCGTCCACGTAGTACTGCGGGGCGTTCACGGCGCCGGTCGAGGACGGGGTCGCGGACGCGCTGGGGGACGGCGGCGCGCTCGAGGCGGGGGCCGTGGTGGCGGGAAGGGTCGGGCTCGGCGAGGTCGAGGCGGGACCGGACGCGGCCGGGTTCCGCGAGCCGCCGTTCATCGTCAGCGCCGTCGCGACGCCGCCCCCGGCCACCAGCATCAGGCCGCCCGCGGCCAGCAGCAGCCGGCGCCGGTTCGGGCGCCGCGGCCCGCCGGGCTCGGCGAGGTGGGGCTCGCCGCCGTCGGCGCCGCCGTCGTACGCGGCGGGGTCGGGAAGCGGTCCCGCGCCGCCCGGGTAGAGCGCGGTGCGCTCCATCTCGGGCTCGGGCTCCCGCTGCGGGGGAATCCCGCCCACCGCCTGTGTCCGGGCGTTCGGATCCACGCCCGGACGCCATAGTCCGTTACCTTTCACGGTTCTTATAGACGCGCCACCCCGCCGTCGGGTTGAGCCCGCTTCAGGTGAATTTCAGGTGAACCCGTCTAGCGGGGCGGTTCGAACGGCGGCAGCACCGACGCATCGGGCCCGAAACGCTCCGGAACCCCGGGGAAGCCCGCCGGCGGCGCGGGCAGCTCCGCGAACTGCGCCTCCAGCTCCCGCCGGTGCAGCGCCGTCAGCTCCCGCGCCGACCACGCCGGCGGCTCCGGGAACGGCAGCCGCGCCTCGGAGGCGGGGGTCAGCAGCGTCGCGGCCTCGTCCACGGGCTCCGGCGGCAGCAGGTGCTGCACGTCCAGCTCCAGGCGCCGGGCCGGATCGCGCAGCACGGCGCCCGCCTCCTCGACCTGCTCGGCGGCGTAGCGGCCGTCGGCCAGCGCGGCGTCCACCGCGGCGTCGACGGCGGAGGCGTCGGCGTCCCGGGGCAGGGACAGCACCTCGTACGGGGTCGGATCAACCGGCGGCATCCTCAAGGCCTCCCTCAGCCGAGCGATTCGATCGAAGTGCGCAGCTCGAGGAGCTCCTCGTCCTCGGGCGCGAGGTCGAGGGCGGCGGTGACCGCCTGCATCGCCTCGCCGCGCCGCTTGCGGTGCGGGGACGCGTCGACCGCGTGCGCCCGGTACGCGGCCACCAGCTCCCCGGTCACCGCCTCCCGCATCTGCTCGCCCACGGCCATCTCCAGCGCCTCGCGCAGCAGCCGCTCGGCTTCGCCGAGCTCCTGCGCGTCCACGCACGCGGCCGCGTGCTCGCGCCACAGGCCGCACAGCGCCGCGTTCACGGCGTTTTCCCGGTCGTCGGCGAGTTCGGGATCGAGGGCGACCGCCTCGGCGACGAACCCGGTCGCGCCCGCGCGGTCCCCGGCGAGCGCCGCCTGCCGCGCCGACAGGTTCAGCGCCTCGGCCAGCCCGTCGCGGGCCAGCATGTCGCCGGTGTCCAGGGTGAGCGCGTCGCGCCACATCGCGACCGCCCGCGCCAGGTCGTCCGGAGTGCCGGTCGCGGTGAGCTGCGCGGCGTACCGGGTGAGCAGGGTGCGGCGCACCTCGGCCGCGGCCTCGTCGCCCGGCGCGATCTCCAGCGCGCGGGCCACGGCGGCCAGCGCGTCGTCGAACGCCCGCTGATCCCCGAGCCGCTTCGCGAGCGCGACGTGCGCCGCCGCGACCTCGGCGTGCAGGTCCGGGCTGTCCGGGGAGATCGCGATCGCCTGCTCCAGCAGCTCGATCGCCCGCGTCGGGGTGAGCGCCAGCACGGCGCGCGAGGCGTAGAGGCCGCAGTCCGCCGCCATCCCCACCTGCTCCGGCGTCAGCTCGCGCACCCCGAGGCGCTTGGCGCGGGTGAACGCGTCCAGGGCCTTCTCCCAGCCCTTGCCCCGGTACAGCCGCTCGCCCTCGCGCACCAGCGCCTCCGCGAGCAGCGCCTGCTGGCCCTCGCTCCGGGCGTGCGGCGGCAGCTCCTCCAAGGCGGCGGCCGCGTCGGCGAACCGGCCCTGCAGCACCAGGAAGCGGTACGGGCCGAGCACCGGGTCCAGGACCTCGAACACCTCCGCCGGGCCGCCGTGACCGGTGCCGTCGGCGTAGGGGGCGACGACCCGCTCGTACTCCGCGCGCCAGCGCGCGTGCCCGCCGAGCCGCTCCAGCAGCGCCGGACCCAGGATCAGCCGCCGCGCCGGGGCGTCGCCGACCTCGACGCGCAGGTCCTGCTGCGCGAACGCCTCCGCGCAGCGCACCTCCATCGCCACGCGCGTCGACCAGGACCGCGCCTCCTCGCCCGTGCGGCCCTGCGCCTCGTCCAGCGCGAGCAGGTCGGCCGTCAGCCGCTCGATCAGCAGTCCGCGCGCCTTCGCGACCTGCCCCGGCGCGAGGCCGCGGCCGGACACGCTCGCCGTCTGCCCCCACACGTCCGGCAGGTACACCCCCGCGACCAGGGCGCCGATCGTCCACGACCACGCCTCGGCCGCCGCCGGATCCGCGGGGTCGAGCGGGCCCGCGATCCGGTACGCCGCGAGGCCGACCGCGTGCAGCAGCCGCGGATGCGCCGGGTCGGTCTCGAGGACCTTCAGGTAACCGTCGAACGCGTCGCGCCAGCGGCCCGCCTCGGCGTGCACATAGGCCTCGTGCTCGGTGAGCAGCTCCAGGGCCTCGAACACGGCCGGGTCCAGATCCGGGACGAGCGTCACGGCCTCGCGCAGGTCGACGACGGCGCGGATCGCCTTGCCGCGCTGCAGGTCCGCCGCGCCGCGGCGCAGCAGCACCGCCGATCGCGCCCCGGGGGTCGCGGGGGTCAGCAGTTCGAGGGCCGCGTCGTGGTCCCCGGCCTCCGCCTGAAGCAGCGCGTACGCGGTCGCGATACCCGTCGGCTGGGCCGCCTCGCCCAGCGCGGAGGTCCACGCCGCGAACACCGGCTCGACCTCCTCGATCGCCCCGGCGCGCCGCGCGCAGTCCGTCACCGCGGCCAGCGTCGCGCGCAGGCACGCGGTGCAGCGGCCCGATCGCGACTCCTCCACGAGATACACCGGCCCGGTCTCGCGGCCGCAGCCGCCGCACGCGTTCGGCGGCGTCGTCAACGCGTCGGTCGGAGCCGGGGACGTCAGGGAACGCAGATGCCAGTCCAGCGCGATCCGCCACTCCGTCGCCCGCTCCGCGATCACCGCGCGGATCCGGGCGGGCATCGCGTCCCGCGCGTGATCCGTGGGGACGAGCGCGATGACCCGCTCGGCGTCGCGGGTGCGGCCGGCCAGGAGATAGCAGGCCGCGGCATGGCAGCGCTCACGCAGCGGAGCGTCCGCCTCCACGTGATCCGGGGGCGTGCCGGGGTCGCCGTTCGCGAGGGCGAGCAGCGCCGTCAGATCCTCGACGCGCCGGTCCTCGCCGCCGGCCGACAGCATGCGCGCGAACTCCAGCGCCTTGCCGACCCGCTCCCGCGCCTCGGGCACGTCGCGGCCCATCAGCAGCACGAGCGCCGCCTCCCGCAGCGTGGCCTCGCGCAGCGCCGCGCGGTACGGGGGCATCGGGTGCTCGGACATCGCCCGCTGCCACAGCACCCGCGCCGCGGCCGGATCCGTGGTGATCACCGTGCGGGCGACGCGGTCGCGGGCGAGCGCGACGTGCGGGCGCACGTCCTCCCCGCCGATCGCCTCCCAGCGCTCCAACGCGCCGCGCTCGTCCCCGGCCGCGAGCAGCGCGATCCCGAGGTGGAACGCGGCGGAGCGGCCCAACGCGTCGTCAGAACCGGCCTCGGGCCGCAGGACGTCGACCGCCTGCTGCGCCGCGCCGGACGCGGCGAGCATCGCGCCGAACCTGACCCGCGCCGGACGCCACCGCGGCGCCGTCGCGAGGGCGGCGCGGTAGTCGTCGGCGGCCTGCTGGGCGCGGCCGGCCCGCTCGTGCAGCAGGGCCATCCCGAGCCGCGCCGGGACATACTGCGGGGCGATCGTGAGCGCCGCCTCGAACTGTTCGCGAGCCACGTCCTCCGCGCCCAGGTGCAGGGCGAGGCGGGCGATCGCGTCACGCGGGCGCGGATCGTTCGGGTTGTGGTTGACCGCAGCCACCAGGTCGGCCTGCGCGCCCTCGGTCTGCCCGAGCCGCTGCTTCGCCAGGCCCCGGAACAGCAGGCTGTCGCCGACCAGCGCCGCGCCCCGCGACCAGGTCGAGGACTCGGTGGGCGCGCCGCGCCGCAGCGCCTCGTCGAACGCGGTCACCGCCTGCGGGAACCGGCCCGCGGTGAACAGCACCGCCGCCCACCGGAACCACACCTCGCCGCTTCCGGAGGGCGCGGCGCCCGCGAGGAACCGCTCGGCGTCCCCGATCCGGTTCGCCTGCATCAGCACCTGCGCGCGCGCCAGCACCGGCCAGTCCGCGCCCGGCAGGCCCGGCACGGCCTCGGCGGACGCGTCGTCGCGGGCCGCGATCGGTCCCTCGCCGCAGGCCCGCTGCAGCCAGGCGGTGACCTCGGTGACCTGCTCGGCGTCCGGCTCGGCCCCGGGCTCGGCGGCGGCGCGCAGGAACGCGAGCGGCGCGGCCAGCGGGCCCTGGGTGTTCTGCATGCGGTGCGCGGCCACCCGGTGCAGGGCCGGCAGCGGCAGCTCCTTCGCCGGCTCGTGCGCCAGCATGAACGCCTGCGTCGTCAGCAGCACCCCGCCCGGCAGGTCGCCCGCCTCCACCGCCACGTCGGCGCCGCCGAGCAGCGCCCGCATGCGCAGACCGCGCAGCTCCGCGGGCCCCGAGGCGAGCGACTTCGCGAGCTTCGCGTAGCGCTTCCTGGCCCGATCCGGCTGCCCGGCGCGCGCCTCGGCCGCCGCCCGCTCCAGCTCCTCCTGCACCGCGTCCGGCTCGAACCGGCCGCGCCGCGCCAGCAACGCCATCGACAGCCCCCTCACGGTCTTCTCAGGAACGCCATCCCGACGCGGCCAAGGATAAGGCACGCGGGCCCGCGACCGTGACCGTGGTCAACGGATTGACCAGGACGGATATACCGGGCCGCGCGGTATCATCGTGGGCTATGACGGGGATGAGCGTCCTGCCCGATCCGAGCACGCCCTTCGGCCGGGCCGTGCGCACGCGGCTGGCCGAGGAGCGGATCATCTGGCTCACCACGGTCGCCGCCAGCGGAACACCGCAGCCCAACCCGGTGTGGTTCCTCTGGCAGGACGAGACCGAGAGCTTCCTGATCTACCACGACAACACCGCGGCCCGGCTGCGCACCCTGGTCGAACGCCCGCGCGTCGCGCTGAACCTCGACTCCGCCGACGGCGCCGGCGGTATCACCGTGTTCACCGGCTCCGTCGAGATCCTCGAAGGCCACCCGCCCGCGCACGAGGTCCCCGCCTACGCCGCCAAGTACGGCCCGCGCCTGCAGGCGACCGGCCGGGAGCTCGAGGCGTTCATGGCGAAGTACTCGATCGCGACCCGGATCCGGCCGGAGAAGGTCCGCGGGTTCTGACCGGCCAGAGCGCCGTGATCGTGGTGAGAACCGCGAGCGCGACGGTGCACCGCACGGCGGTGAAGCTGTGGGTGAGCAGGAACGCCTCCGCGACCAGGGCGCCCACTGAGACGCTCACCGCGACCACCACGACGGCCGCTTCGAGGCCCGCCAGAGCTTGCCCGTGGCGGCGCAGGACCGTGCGGGCCGGCCGCAGCGCGGCCGCTCCCGGCCCGCAGGTGATGAATGCGGCCGCGATGAGGATCCGCGGCATCGACGCGTCCGGCAGCAGCAGGGCCGCGAGGGCGATCCAACCGCTGGCAGCCGCCAGGATCGTCAGCGCGACGGAGCGGTTCATCACGGGCTCCCTTCTGCTTCTGCCTTGAAGTATGCCCGCCGATCCGGGCAGCCGCAGGTCGGTTCGAAGGGATCAGATCGGAAACCAGAGCACCTGATACGGAGCGAGCCGGAGCACGCGGCCGGCCGCGTGGCCGGTCGCCGGGGCGTCGGTGGTGTTCACCGCCACGCCTTCCTTGGCTTGCGTCAGAACGAGTACCGCCGAGGACGGCGTCGCGCTGCTGGTCACCGCCACGCCGGGACCGAACCAGCGGGCGAAGCCCTGCAGCGCGGCCGACATCGGCATCGGCTCACCTCCCGTACCGCGGCCCGAGGTCGCATTCGTCCACAGGCAACCGGGGCATGGGCCGGACGGCTTCTCGGGATTCCAGTACAGTGCCGCGGATTCCCCGCCGTACACGAGCGCCATCATCGCCGCGGCCTGCACGGCTGTCCTGTGCGACTCAGTCCAGCCGGAGTCCGCCGGCTCGACGTACCACTCCGACCACCAGACCGGGAGCTTCGTCAGAGCCGTGATCCACCGGCTGACGGCGGTGAACTTCTGCACCGCCGAGAACGCGCCGCCCGGGGTGTCACCCTGCTCACTGACACTCGAGCCGTCCACGACGACGAAGTCCGCACCGGCCTTATGGGCCAGCCAGTAGTCGAGAGCGCCGAGCGACCGAGGATCGACCCTTCCCCAGGTTCCGGAAAGGGTCGACGAGTCAGCGTGTCCGTCTGGCTGAGAGCTTTCCATGGGCACATAAGGGCCACCCACGAGAATGGCCGGATTGACCGCCTTCAAGGCCTTGTAGACCCTATTGTATAAATCCACATAGCCCGTTATGTTCCACGGGCCGGTTCCGTTGCCCATGAACCCTTTGAGTTCATTCCAGACGATGTAATCGCGGACGTATGGATACCGACGGGCAACGGTCGCGGCCAGGTCGGCGAAGTCCTGGTAGTGCGCCGGGAGCGGTGCCGCCGCCAACTGAGACCAATCGGTCTGCGCCGCCCTGCCGCCCTTCATCCAATCCGGTGCGCAGCACAGGGTGATCACGGGCAGTCCTCCGGTCGCCCGGATCAACGACATGCGCGAGTCGAGTGAGGCGAAGTCGTATTCGCCCGGCGAGGGTTCAGGGTTGTCCGCACCCCACCCCATGATTGCCTGATCCTGCGGCATGGCGACGCTTCCGAGCGACCGCTCGGCATTCGCCGCCGAAGCAGCGGTGCCGTCGTCGGCGGTGTACTGGGTGTGAGTGACACCCCAGCCCGGAGCCAGGGGATCGAGCGCGCTCATGGATGTGGCGCCCGGCTGCGGGCCGGAGCTTGAGGCACTGCCCGCACAGCCGGATGTCAGGAGCGCGAATGCGAGTGCGATGATCGGCAGTTGCAGACCGATTGGTTTTCGAAGCCTGCTGAAGAGGCCTGCCACGAGAAGACCTAAGCACGTCCGCGGTGGATGCGCATACGCCCGAGGAGGTAGCCGACCGAGGTGACCACCACACCGGCCACGACGGCGGGGACGGTCGCGAGCCACGGGTGCCCGTCGTCGCGGCGTGGTAGGCGAAACAGGGCGCTGGGTATCGTCGACCGGACGTATGAGCGCTCGGTGGACAGCCCCCGCCGGGCGCCGGTCTGCCGGACCATGGTGGCCTTCGACAGTCCTTCGGCGAAGCAGCGCGCGCGAAAATAAGACCAGGTGGCCCGCTGCCGGGGCACGCGGTGGCGGACCGTGGCCTCCGGTTCGTAGAGGAAGACGCTCTCAGGGTTCTGCGCCGCGGCCCGAATGCAGAGCTCCGTCTCCTCGCAGCCCAGGGGACGCCCCCCGGCCCGGCCGAGATCGCTGCGAAAGCCGCCGTCGGACGCCAGGACCTCCCGGCGGAAGGACATGTTCGCACCGAGGAAGTTGCGCACCGGCGACCGTACCGCCGGCATGCCCCGGTACGTGCAGCCGACGACCCAGTCGAACTCCGCGGGGAACCAGACCGGTCGGCGCGCGTCCCAACTGGGTTGAACGCTTCCGCCCACGCCCAGAACGTCCTGGTCGGAGTAGCACGCCAGCAGACGGCGGGTCCAGTGCGGGTCCGCCACGGCGTCGTCGTCGAGGAACGCGAGGATCGCGCCGCGCGCCTCGGCGACGCCGGTGTTGCGCGCCCCGGACAGCCCCGGATGCCCGCGGCTCGTCACGACCCGGACTCCCCGGAGCACGGCCGCGGCCCGCGCGGCCAGCGCCGGGCAGTGGTCGACGACGAGGATGAGTTCGTCGGCCGGGCGGATCTGGCCGCGAATCGAATCCAGGGCCGCCGTCATGTCGTCCCAGCGGTCGAGCGTGTACGCGCAGACGATGACCGTCAGAGTGAGCCCGTCGGCGGATTTGCCCGCGCGCGGCGGAGAGGTTCGCAGGGGAGTCGCGGGGACGGGGGCCTCGGCCGTAGTCGTCGTCTCCTGCGGCATCGGATTCACCAGCTTCCGGGCAGTCGTCGGTCCTAGGCTGCTTTCCCTCCGAATTCTCGTCGGCGCAGGTGCGGGTTCCTTCAAGGGCTTGTCAGGTTTTCCTCAAGAGGCCTGCTCGCCACCCTCGCGTTATAGTGCGAATTGCCAGAATGCGAATCCGCCGCCCCGGGAGGGAGGATGCCGGATGCCGGACGTCCGCGCTGACGTCTCCGTTCCCGCCCTGCTCCTGAAGATCGGCCAGTATCCGCTGCACTCCGGCGGAGTGGCTGTCGTGCGCAGCCTGGGCCGGCTCGGCGTGCCGACCTACGCGATCACCGAGGACCGCTGGACGCCGGTGGCCGCGTCGAGGTACTGCGCGGGCCGGTTCGTCTGGCGGGTCACCGGGCACGAGGAGCCGGGCACGCTGGCCGCCAGGCTGCGGTCGGTGGGCCTAGCGCTGCGCGAGTCGGCGGGAGAGCGGTGCGTGCTGGTGCCGGTGGACGACGAGGCCGCCGTGCTGATCGCCGAGCACGCGCCGTCGCTGGCGGACTTCTTCCTGTTTCCCGAGGTCCCCGCCGGACTGCCCAGGGAACTGGCCAGCAAGCAGCGGCTCTTCGAGCTGTGCCGGGAGCACGGCGTGCCGGCGCCGCTGACCGTGCAGCCCGCGACCAGGGCGCAACTCGCGTCGTTCGCCGCCGACGCCGTGTTCCCCGTCGTGATCAAGAACGCCGAGCCGTGGCAGCGGCGGCGGGCGCCGGCCGTCCCGCACACGACCGTGGTGCGCTCGCGGGAGGAACTGCTCGCGACGGTGCCCGGGGACGTGCCCGGAGTGATCGTCCAGGAATACATCCCCCGCGAGCAGGCTCAGGACTGGATCGTCCACCTGTACTGCGACGCGAACTCGGAGTGCCGGTGCCTGTTCACCGGCGTGAAGATACGCTCCTGGCCGCCGCACAACGGCGCCACCGCGGCCGCGTACACGCTGGCCAACCCGGTACTCGCCCGGCTCGCCGCGGAATTCTGCGCGGCGCTCGGCTTCCGCGGCATAGCCGACCTCGACTGGCGGCTCGATCTGCGTGACGGGCGGTTCAAACTGGTCGACTTCAACCCGCGCGTGGGAAACCAGTTCCGGCTCTTCGCGACGGAGCACGACGACATCGACGTGGTGCGCGCCCAGCATCTCGACCTCACCGGCCGGACGATTCCGCCCGGCACGGTTCCCGACGGGCGGCGGATCGTCGTCGAGCACATCGACCTGCCGGCCAGGCTGGCCTACCGGTTCGGCAGCCACCGTGGCAACGGCTATCCCGCGGCGCCGAAGCCGCCGCGTGCCACCGACACCGAGCTGGCCTGGCTCGCCGCCGACGACCCGCTGCCGGTTCTCGCCATGCTGCCGTTCCTGGGATCCGGGGCGCGCGCACGGCATTCGGGTCCCCGCAGGACGCCGGCCGGTGCTCCGGACTCGGCGGAACGGCCTTGATCTTGAGCAGACATTGACTCTTCGTTGGGGGCCGCTAGAGGTCCGCGAAGCAGCTTTGTGGCATGTCGATCTCGGAACACATCAAGCTGCGTATCGCTCCCACCCGGCCCGCCAACTCGGTGGTCGCGGGCCGTCCGGCACCGCGCCCGAGCGGCGGGCGCGCGCAGACGGTCATCATCGGCGCCGGGCCCTACGGGCTGTCGGTGGCCGCGCACCTGCGCGCCCTGGGCATGCCGGTCCGGGTGTTCGGCGACGTGATGTCGAGCTGGCGCCTGCACATGCCCACCGGCATGTGCCTGAAGTCGACACCGGCCGCGTCCAGCCTGTCCGCCGCCGTCCCCGGCTACACGCTCGCCGACTACTGCGACGCCCACGGCATCCGGCCGCTCACGGGGACGCAGATCGTCCCCGCGGACCTCTTCATCGCGTACGGGGAGTGGTTCCAGCGGCGCCTGGTGCCCGACGTCGAGCCGCTGCTGGTGGAGCGGCTGGCGCGGGCCGACGGCCAGGGCTTCGCGCTGCACCTGAGCGACGGGTCCGAACTGGCGGCGAACGGAGTGGTCGTCGCGAGCGGTGTGACCGGCTTCGCGTACACGCCGCCTGAGCTGGCCGCCGCAGCCGGACCCGACGGGCCTTCGGCCGCGGGCCTTGTGTCGCACAGCTCTCAGCACCGCGACCTCTCCGTCTTCGCGGGCCGCGAGGTCGCGGTCGTGGGCGCCGGCCAGTCGGCCCTGGAAACCGCCGCGCTGCTGCACGAGAGCGGCGCCCGCGTCCAGGTGCTGGTCCGCGGCGCGGTGCGCTGGGGCCTGCCGCCCGCGCCGCCGAAAACCGGGCTGCTCGGCATGCTGCCGCAGCCGAACTCGCCGCTCGGGCCGACCTGGCGGATCTACCCGTTCAGCCACGCCCCGCAGATGTTCCGCTACCTGCCGGCCGATACCAGGCTCCGACTGGTCCGGCAGGTGCTCGGACCGCTGGGCGCCTGGTGGCTGCGCGACCGGGTCGACGGCAGCCTGCCCGTGCTGGAGGGGCAGCGGGTGACGTCGGCGCGGGGCGACGCCGGGAAGGTCGTGCTCAACGTCGACTCGCCGGAGGGACCGAAGCAGCTCCGGGTCGATCACGTGCTGGCGGCGACGGGTTACCGGGTCGACCTGGCCCGGATGGACTTCCTGGATTCGACCCTGCGGGACGAGCTGCGCAAGGTGTCCGGCTGGCCGCACCTGACCGGCTCCTTCGAGTCCTCCGTGCCCGGGCTGTTCTTCGCGGGCCAGGCTGCCGCCGAGACGTTCGGGCCCGTCATGCGCTTCGCCTGCGGGGCCGGGTTCGCCGCGCGGCGGATCAGCGCCAGGGCGGCCGCCGGCCTGCCGACGAGGCCGCGGTGACGACCACGGTGATCCGGCCCGAGGAGCTCGGCTCGGCGGAGATCACCTGCTGGCACGGGATGCAGGCGAAGAACCCCGCGTTGGCCAATCCGTTCCTCAGCCCCGAATTCACCGTCGCGGTCGGGCGGCTGCGGCCGTCGGCCAGGGTCGCGGTGCTCAGCGAGGGCCCGGACATCACCGGGTTCTTCCCGTTCGAACGGCGCTCCCTCGGCCTCGGTGTGCCGATCGCCGCCGGCCTGACCGACTGCCAGGGCCTCGTTCACCTGCCCGGCGTCCGCTGGGATGCGCGGGCGCTGCTCAAGGCCTGCGGGATCTCCGCCTGGCACTTCGACCATCTGGCCGCCGGCCAGCCGTTCGAGGGGCACCGCACCGCGCTCGCGCCGTCGCCGGTCGTCGACCTGTCAGAGGGCTTCGACACCTACCACGCCGAACTGCGGCGCAGATCACCGGAATTCGTCAACGGACAAGGGCGCAAGGCCCGCAAGCTGGCCCGCGAGGTCGGCGAGTTGCGGCTGGTCGAGGCTTCAGCCGACATCGGCGAACTCCGCACCCTCATGGCGTGGAAGTCCGGGCAGTACCGCCGTACCGGGCGGCTGGACCGGTTCAGCCAGCCCTGGACCGTCGAACTGCTCGACGCGCTGCTGGCCACCCGGACCCCCGCGCTCACCGGCGTGCTGTCCGTGCTGTACGCGGGGGAGTCGCCCGTCGCCGCGCATTTCGGCCTGCGCGCAGGCGAGATCATGACCTACTGGTTCCCCGCCTACGACCCGGCCTTCGGCAGGTACTCGCCCGGACTGACCCTGGCCTTGCGGCTCGCGGCGGGACTCGCCGCCGACGGTGTCAGCCTGATCGACCTCGGCAAGGGGAAGATGCGGTACAAGGACACCATGAAGACCGGTGAACTGCTGGTCGCCGAGGGAACCGTCACGCAGCGCACGCTGATGGGCGCGGCGCACCGGGCCCGGACGTCTCCGCAGGCCTGGGCGATCCGCCAGATCAGGGCGCACCCGCCGCTGTTCCGCGCCGCCGACACGGTGCTGCGCTGCGGCGCGCTGGTCCGCCGACACGTCACGGCGCAGGCCGAGGGGTGAGGAAATGACGACGCAGAACCGGTCCGCGCTGAGCTACAAGCTCGCCTTCGCCGCGCGGCATCCCACTGAGATCCTGCCGTACCTGCAGCGCATCGCGGTGGACGCCCGCCTTCGCGCCGGTACGCAGGACCACGTCAGCTACTACCGCGCGGTCATGAGCTACAAGGCGAAGCGCAGCCTCGACATGGCGGTAGGCAGCCGAAACCCGGACCAGGGCGCCGAGTTCGGCCGCATGCAGTTCGACTACCTCGTCAAGAACGGCCTGACACCGACCAGCCGACTGCTGGAGATAGGCTGCGGAAATCTGCGCGCCGGCCGGTCCCTCATCGAATACCTGGATGCGCGAAACTACTACGGCATCGACATCTCGCCGGACGTATTGCTGTCCGCGCAGCAGGTGATCGCCGCATGCCGTCTTCAGGACAAGCTGCCACAGCTGACATACACCAACGACTTGAAGTTCGAATTCCTGCCGGACCATTACTTCGACGCCGTTCACGCGAACAGCGTCTTCACGCACTGCCCGATCGAAGTGATCGACGAGTGCTTCTCGCACGTGGCCAGGATCATGGCGCCCGACGGATTCTTCGACTTCACCTTCTACCGCACCGAGGACACCGAATACCAGGTGCACCACGAGGACTTCTACTACCGAACCGACACGCTCACCGAGCTAGCCGGCCGCTACGGGCTCGACGCACGGCTGATGCACGATTGGGTCGATCCCTGGGACAACCAGCCGAAGATCCGACTGACGAGGACGGCAGGAAGCTGATCAGCCGCCGCCACGACTCCGCAGAACGGCGTTCCTGGAGCGGCGAAACGCGGCATAAGACTTCGTGAGTGCGCGCTCCTTGAGATAGATCCGGGATACCGACCGTCCCTCAACGACGTCCTCGACCTTCCGCAGCGACGCGCGGCGGTCGATCGTCATTCGGGTCAGTGCATAAGGGCCCTGGCTATAGCGCGCCATCGCGTTGCCCACGACGCACGCCCCGATGTATCCAGCTGCGCGAACGGACTCGCGCACCCGCGCGTTCGCGTAGCCGTACGGGTAGCAGAAGACGTCGGTGTGCTGCTCGAGGCCGTTGTCGAGCTCCTCCTTGCACAGCCCGACCTGCCTGTTCAGCTCCCGCGCGGAGATCCGATCCAGTTCGGGGTGGCTCTCGCTGTGGGCGCCGACCTCGACCCCCGCCGAAGCGATCTCCCGCAGTTGGCTCCAGTTCACCATCGGCGCGAGCCGGTCCTCGTCCTCGGGCCGGTCGGTGGTCGAGATCCAACCCGTGGTGACGAACAATGTCGCGGTCGCCTGGTATCGCTCCAGCCGCGGGAGGACTTCGGAGTGAAAGTCCGCGTATCCGTCATCGAATGTCAGCACGACAGGGCGTTCGGGCAGCGTGAGCCGAGAACCGCCCTCCCGCGCCGCGGTCCGCCAGGCGCGCACCAGAGCGCCGAAGGAGATGCTGGTGTAGCCCAGTTCGCTCAGCAGACCCAGCTGCCGTTCGAAGTCGACCGGGTGTACCGAAAGCCCTCGGGTGGCGGCGGTCGGCTCCTCGCTCACCGAGTGGTACATCAGGATCGGCACCGCGGCGGGATTCATCGCTCAACGCTCCTCGTATGCCGCTCCAGGGTCGGGGCCTGGGTGGCGGAAGCGGCGCGCAGCCGCACCAATCCCGTCGCATACCCGGCCGCGGCGACCACGACGCCGGTGGCGATCGCGCCGGCCCGCCGGAGCCCGGCGATCTCCCCGTGCAGCACGTCGGTGAGCGCACGGGCCAACCCGGCCGGGAGCGTCCGGGTCACGTAGGTGCGCTCGGTGAACAACCCGTCCCGGGCGCCGACCTTCTGGGCGACCTGGGCCTTGGAGAGCCCCTCCGCCCAGCAGCGCGTGTAGAAGTAGCCGATGCGCTCGCGCTCGGCCGGCACCCGGTGATGGATCACGGCGCGATCGTCGAACAAGAAGGCCGAGCCGGGACGCTGCTGCGCGATCCGAATGCACAACTCGGTCTCCTCGGCCCCGAGGGGCCTGGTGGCGACGAGCCGGTGCCGCAGCCTCGCCGCCGGACCGGCACGTGCCCCGGACGCCGCGCCCTGCGAGCCCCGGCCGATATCGGTGCGGAATCCGCCCGCGACGTCGAACGCGGACCGGCGGAAGGCGGCGTTGCCGCCGAGCACGTTGCGCACCTCGGCGCGGCCCGTGGGCATCCCGAGGTAGCTCGCGCCGTGCACCCAGTCGAACTCCCTCGGGTACCACGCGGGACGGCTCCCGGACGCCCAGACCGGCAGCGTCAGCCCGCTGGCCCCCATGACCCGGGGCTCCGCGAACGCGTCGGCGAACCAGCGCAGCCACTCGGGCTCGGCCACGGCGTCGTCGTCCAGGAAGGCGATGATCTCGCCCTCGGACGCCTCGATCCCGGTGTTGCGGCCGCCGGACAGGCCTCGGGCTTGAGCGTTGGTGAGCACCCTTACTCGCGCGGTCTCCCGCAGCCGTTCGGCGAACCGCGTGTAGAGCGCCGGATTGTGGTCGACCACCACGAGCACCTCGAGCGGGGGGAGGCTCTGGCCGAGCGCGGAGTCGACCGCCGCGAGCGTGTCGTCCCAGCGGGCCTCGGTGTACGCGCATATGACGACCGTGATCGGGCTCTGCGCCCTGCCGCTCACAACTTCGCCCACCTTTACCATGGAACTACACCTTGCCCGCCGCCGCCACCGGATCCGCCACCCATTCGGTCTAAGCGCTCCCGTCGAGCAACACCCGCGTGATTACATCGACTCATGGCGGAAGAGGACCTGGGCCTCGATGCGGCGAAGAGTCGGCGGCCGGGCGTCGAGGTGCAGCGGAGGGCCGCACAGTCGGCGCTGCCGCTCGCGGTAGTGCTCTGGCTCTGGTCGCTGAGGTGGGTCCGCCTGGATCGGATGGGCGAGTTCGGGCTCATCTCCATTCTTCCGGTCCTGTTCTGGGTCGCTCTCGGTGTGCTGGCACTCGGATTCGCCCTGACGTTGCGTCAGCCGACGGTCGCCACCTCCTGGCTCGTGGCCTACGTGCTGGCGCTGATCGCGATGCTGCACGCCACGCCGACCCTGCTGTACGGCACGCTGCGCTACGCGTGGTCCTGGGAGCACGTCGCGATCATCGACTACCTCGTCCGGCACGGCGGCGTCGATCCCTCGAACGGCTCACTCAGCCCGTACAACAAGTGGCCCGGCTTCTTCGCCCTGAACGCCGCCGTGATCCGCATGACCGGCCTGCGCTCCTCGCTGGGATACGCCGCCTGGGCACCGCCGGTCTTCAACGCGTTGATGGTGCCGCCGTTGGTCCTGATCTTCCGCACGATGACGAAGGACCGGCGGGTCATGTGGGGGGCGATCTGGCTCTTCTCCTGCTGCCAGTGGACCGGCCAGGACTACTTCTCGCCTCAGGCCTACGCCTTCGTCCTCTACCTGGCCGTTCTCGGCATCGTGCTCAATCGGTGGAACAAGGCCGACGACCCGCTCGGGACAGCCCGGCCGTCCCGAGCCGTGGACGCGGTGTGGATCGTCCTCCTGGTGCCCCTCATCGCGGCGATCGCCGCTTCCCACCAGCTCACGCCGCTCGCGCTCGTGCTCAGCCTCGCGGTGCTGGCCCTGTCCCGCTACCGGACCACCGTCCTGCTCTGGGCCCTCGCGATGGCGACCGTGTTCGCCGTGGTGTGGGACTCCACCGTGGGACTTCCGTTCATCCGGAGCAACCTGTCGTCGATCGTGCAGACCATCGGGAAGCTGGGATCGAACGCGACCATCAGGCTCACCGGCGCCGCCTCCGCCAGCTTCCAGCAACAAGTGGTCGCCTACGTGGAAACCGGCACGGCCGCCTTCATAGGCTTGCTCGCACTGGCGGCGGCACTGAGTCGCAGGGATCTGCGCCGCAGCAGGGCGGTGTTCATCGCCGTCGCCCCGCTGCCCCTGCTGGCGGCCAACGGCTACGGGGGCGAGATGGTCATCCGTGTCTACCTTTTCGCATTGGCAGGCGCCGTATTCCTCGGCACGGCATGGTTGGTGCGGTCTCGCTGGAATGAGAAATCACGCGGAGCCGTCTTCCATGGCATAGCGTTCCTCATGATAGCCGCGTTTATCGTCGCCAATTACGGGAAGGAGGGCGAGAACTACTTCTCGCCGGCTCAAGTGGCGGCGACCGATTACATGTACCGGGTAGCCCCGCACGGTTCGCTGATCGTCGCGGCCACCATGGACTATCCCGGCGACTACCTGGACTACGAGAACCACTACCAGACCTTCTGGCTGGATCAACTCACACCACAGCAGACGCAGGCCGTCGAACGCGACCCGGTCCGCGCCCTGGAGGCCGTCATGAGTGTCCCCGGGCGTCAGGCGTACTTCATCCTGACGAAGTCCCAGGAAACCGAGATCGAGACCGAGGGGCTGCTGTCGCCCGCCGCGCTCGACCGGCTCAGAGAGCTTCCCCAGGGCGCGCCGCAGTTCAGGGTGGTCTATCGCAATGCGGATGCCGTGGTCCTCACCCTCGACGCACCACCGGCTTCGGCACCGTAGGACGGGAGGCGCGCGACGTGACCGGGAGAAACGGCCGTGATGGTGAAGCGTGCCGCCGACGACGTCCTCGGCTCCCCGGTTCCGGCCTGGTCGCGGCGGTCGCCGTCACCCTCGCCGCCGCGGTCCTCGGCGGCTGCGGCACCCGTGGTGCCAACGCCGCGCCCTCGACGGAGCCGTCGGCCAAGCCGTCGACGCCCGCGTCCCAGCAGCCGGTCGCCCCGCAAGGCACGAGCGCCTCCAGCGGATCCGACGCGGCGATGCCGGTGGGGGACATCCCGGGCTGGCACCAGATCTTCGCCGACGACTTCCGCACCGACGTGCCCGTCGGCGGGTTCTCCGGCTGCTCGAACGAGGCGACGCGCATCTGCACCGGGCTCCCGCCTTCGGTGCAGTCGAAGTGGTGGGCATATCCGGACGGCTGGTCCGACACCACCCACGCCGGCGTCTACTCGCCGTCCACGGTCATCAGTATCGAGAACGGCGAGATGCACCTGCACCTGTACACCGTCGACGGCGTGCACCACGTCGGCGCGCCCGTGCCGAAGATCCCCGATCCGGTCGGCAAGGAAGGCGGCCAGCTGTACGGCCGGTACGAGCTCCGGTTCATGGTCCAGCAGCCGACGGCCGGTTTCAAGGTCGCTTGGCTGTTGTGGCCGGACAGCGAGAGCTTCCCCGCCGATGGGGAAATCGACTTCCCGGAAGGCGCTCTCAACGGGCCGATCTCCGCCTACATGCATCGCCAGAATGCAACTCTGCCACACGATCAGGACGCTTACAACACCGCTATCGGCGTGTCCTCCGGATGGCACACGGCCGTCACCGAGTGGACCGCATCAGGGTGCCGATTCATTCTCGATGGAAAGGTCATCGGAACGTCGACCGGTCGGATTCCGAACACGCCGATGCACTGGGTCCTCCAGAGCGAGACGTGGGGTGTCCCCGCGGCCGGCGCGGTCGCCGACATCTACATCGCGTGGGTGGCGATCTACCAGCCGGCGTAGTGTCCGAACTCGGCTACCGGTGGGCCAGAGTTCGCGCTTGGCCAACAGCGCCAGCGCCACCACCGTGAGCGAGACCAGCCACGCGACCCCGACGCCGTTCAGACCCATCACCGGCATGAGCAACGCGGTCAGGCCGATGAGCATCACGAACTGGGCGACGTAGATCACGGTGACGAATTTCATCCGCAGCTGCGCGCGGGCGACACTCACCGCGACGGCCAGGACCATGTTCGGCAGCGCGGCCAGAGCCATCAGCCGCAGTAGGCCGGTGGATCCGTGCTCGTACTGGACGCCGTACAGCCGCAGAATGAACGGCGCACCGGCGACGGTCAACGCCACGAACGCGCCGAGGACGCTCGAGGTGTGGCGGACCATGTGCCGCAACCTCGCGTCGCCGCCCGGCTCCCTGGCGCTCTCGACGACGAATGACAGACCCATGTTGACGCTGAACATGTAGAGCGCGGCGGCGATGAAAGCGGATAGCGAGTAGTAGGCGCTCGCCACGGCGCCGAGCCGGTTCAGCACCATGATCGCCGGCAGGCTCGTCGAGCCGACCCAGAACATCTGGCCGATGTAGTCGGCGGCGATGTACCGCGTGGTCGGGCTCGTGATTCGGGAGGCCGCCGTCGTCTGACGCCGAGGCCGGGGCGCGGGATCCGGTCGGGGGCCGCTGCCGCGCACGGCTGCGGACAACCGGCGGTAGAGGTAGCCGTTGGTGACCACGACGGCGGCGATCAGCGCGATGATCCAGGAGGCCAGAATGCCCTGGCCGCGCAATGCGGTGGCCGCAAGGATCACGATCAGGACGATCTTCGCGAAGGCGAACAGGGCGTTCTCCACCACGATCCAACCCGGCCGCCGCAGCCCGGTCAGCGCGCCGTCCTGCAGGGCGAAGACCGCGTAGGCGACCGTGCCGACGACGAAGGCGGAGCCGATCGCCGGCGAGTGCAGGAAGGCGAGCCCAGGTGAGAGGGCGGGGACCAGGAGCACGAAGCCGATCGAGACCGTCAGCGTCACGCCGACGGCGGTCACGTAGGCGAGCGTGACCATCCTGCGAGCCCGGTGGCCTGAGGACGGGAGGAACCGGATCAGCACGTTGGCAAGGTTCAGCTGGCCGAAGGTCGCCAGGAACACCATCGCCGAGACCGCCGTGTACGAGGTGCCGACCGTCGCCGCGCCGTAGACCCGGGTGGCCACGATCCAGTAGACGGCGCCGATCACCGACGTCGACAGGGAGCTGAGCGTCAGCAGATGACCGGTGCGCACCAGTTGGTTCCGGTAGCCGGGCAGCAGCCTCCGGGCCCGGCCCCGGCCGCCGCCGTCCGGCGGACCGGCCCGAACCGGGCCTCCCGGCGCGGCGGGCGACGGCTCGGAGACGAGCAGGCCGCGCCCGGGCGGCTCGGAGCCGCCCCGGCCGGACTGGTCGAAGGGCCTCATAGCGACATGCTCGCCGCGGAACACGTAGCTACCGTCAGCCGAAAGTCAATATCTGCTCAACGTCCGCGTGAATCGCCCGGGTCGCCATCTACCGGCCCGACTGACCCGGTGCCAGAATCTGCGTCAGAACTCTGACGCGACGGAAAGCGGAGACCCGATGGCGGACGCCGCAGCGGCACGCAGCACCGGCCAGGACGGAGCGTGGCTGCGGCGCCTGCGCACCAACGCGGGGCTCACTCAGGCCCAGCTCGCCGCGCAGGCCGACGTCGGGATCCGCACCGTTCGCGACCTCGAGCGCGGGGGAGTGCGGCCCCGGGCCACCTCGCTGCGCCGCCTCGCCGAGGCCCTCGGTATCGACGCCGACGAGCTCGACGCCATCGCCCACCCGCCCGCGGGCGCCCGTGCCGAGGACGCCGCGGCCACCCGGCTGCGCATCGACGTCCTCGGCCCGCTCACCGTGCACCGCGGCGGCATCCCCGTCCCCGTCCCCGCGACCCTGCAGCGCACCCTGCTCGCCCTGCTCGCCATCCAGCCCGACCAGGTCACCGGCACCGAGGAGATCATCGACACGCTCTGGGGCGACGCGCCGCCGCGCACCAGCCGCGACATCGTGCACACCTACGTCAGCAACCTCCGCCGGCTGCTCGCCACGCCCGCCGCCCCCGGCCCGCTGCGCCGCGAACCCACCGGCTACCGGCTGCGCCTGGACACCGACGCCTCCGACGCGGCCCGCTTCACCGACCTCGCCGCCCGGGCCCGCCGCGCCGCCACCGCGGGCGCCGCGCAGGCCGCCTGGCAACTGCACGGCGAGGCCCTCGCCTGCTGGCGCGGACCCCTCCTCGCCGGCGAGGGCGGCTGGCCCACCCGGCACCCGGCGGCCGTCGCCCTCACCGCCCTGCGGACCACCGTCGCCGCCGAATGGGCCGACCTCGGCCTCGGCCTCGGCCACTACACCCGCACCGCGCAGGTCCTGCTCGCCCTGCGCCCCCAGGAACCCCTGCACGAGGGCCTCGCCGCCCGCCTCATGCTCGCCCTCGCCGGCGAAGGCCGGCAGGCCGCCGCCCTCGACCTCTACACCGAGCTGCGCGCCCGGCTCGACGAGGCCCTCGGCCTCAAGCCGGGACCCGAACTGCGCGACGCCCACCTGCGCGTGCTGCGCGGCCGACTGCCACCCGCCACCCGACCCGTCGGCCCCGCCCCGGCCCCGGCGAGCGCGCCCCCGCACCGCGCCGAGGAGAAGCCCGCCGTGACCCCCGCCCAGATCCCCGGCGGCACCCCCGGATTCACCGGACGCGAGCACGAGCTGCGCGCCCTCGACACGCTTCTCGCCGCGGGGGAGGGCGGCGCGGCCCGCATCGCCGTGCTGACCGGCCTCGGCGGAGTCGGCAAGACCGCCCTCGCCGTGCATTGGGCGCACACGGCCCGCCACCGGTACCCCGACGGCCAGCTCTACGCCGACCTGCGCGGGCACGACCCCGCCGCCCCGGCCCGCGCCCTGGAGATCATCGCCGCGTTCCTCAGCGCCCTCGGCGTCGCCACCGGCCAGATCCCCGCGGACGAGGACCAGGCCTCCGCCCTGCTGCGCAGCGTCCTGGACCGGCGGCGGATCCTGCTGCTGCTCGACAACGCCGCCGACGCCGACCAGGTCAGGCCCCTGCTCCCCGCCGCCCCCGACTCCGCCGCCCTGATCACCTCGCGCCGCCGCCTCGCCGGACTCGTGGCCCGCAACGGAGCCGCCCTTCTCGATCTGCACCCGCTGACCGCCGCCGAATCCGTCGACCTGCTCACCCGCGCCATCGGCCCGGCCCGCGCCCGGCGGGAACCCGAGGCCGTCGCCGCCATCGCCGACCTCTGCGCGCACCTGCCGCTCGCCCTGCGCATCACCGCCGCCAACCTGGCCACCCGCCCCGGCCACAGCGTCGCCGACCACGCGGCCCGCCTCACCGCCGACACCCGCCTCGACGCCCTTGCCGTCGAAGGCGACCCGCACAGCGCCGTCCGCGCCACCTTCGAGCTGTCCTGCGCCGCCCTCGACCCCGCCGACCTGCGCGCCTTCCGGCTCGCCGGCCTCGCCCCCGGACCCGACGTCACCCCCGGCCAGGTCGCCGCCCTCGCCGACCTCCCCGTCACCCGCACCCGCGCCATCCTCGGCCGGCTCGAAGACCGCAACCTCCTCCACGAGCACAGCAGCGGCCGCTACAAGCTCCACGACCTCGTCCGCCTCCATGCCCGCGAACTCGCCCACGCGGCGGAGACCCCCGAAGCCCTGACCGAGGCACGCGACCGCCTCACCGCGTATTACCTGGCCGGCACCGCGCGCGCCGCCCGGCTGTTGTACCCGCACGTCCTCAGCCTCCCCGACCCCGCCCCGGAACCCGAGGGCGCCGGCCCCGACCTGCCCGACGCCCGCACCGCCCTCGGCTGGCTCGACG
>DASTAE010000027.1:0-43106 GCA_035712985.1 Actinospica sp. | reverse complement strand
GCGATCACGTCCGTCCGCAGGGCGTCGGCCAGCCGCTCCACGCCGAAGTTGGGGTCGCGGGCCACCGCGGCGTCGAAGAGGGCGGCCACGCCGGGGGCGGAGGTGAAGGCCACGGCGTGGATCTCGCGCTTCTCGATCGCCTCGAGGAGCCGGTCCACCGCCGGGCGGTCCTCCGGGGGGTCCCAGCGGTAGACCGGGACGGTCAGCACGTCGGCTCCGTCGGCGCGCAGCTCCGCGGCAAGGTCGCAGTCGACGGTCGGGTCCACGGCGCCGTACTGCTGGACGGCGATGCGCTTGCCGGCCACGTCCTGGGTGCGCAGCCAGTCGAGGACCTCTCGGCACAGCTCGGAACCCGCCGAGTACTGCTCCCGCATGCCGCTCGCCCGGACGGCGCCGGTGGCCTTGGGGCCGCGGGACACCACCGTGGCGGTGGCCAGGGCGGCCTGCAGTTCCGGGGCGTCGCCCCAGCCCTCGGCGGCGGAGATCCAGCCGCGCCAGCCGCGTCCGGTGGTGGCGACGACGTAGTCGGGCGGGTCGTCGATGCAGGCTCGTGTCGCGGCGCGCAGTTCGGCGTCGTTCTCCAGCGGGACGAGCTTGAGCGTCGGCGCTTCGATCACCCGCGCGCCGCGCCTGCGCAGCAGGGCGGCGAGGTCCTCACGGCGGCGGTCGGCCGTGACGGCGACGGTGCAGCCGAGCAGCGGCTGTTCGTCGAGGGCGGGCTGGGTCATGGCCGCAGGCTCCGTGATCACTGTTTCGCGGATGTTGCCGAGCGGATACGCGCCGGTAAGCTCCCGATTCGATTCCGCCGGGCCGCCGAACTCACCGACTCGCGCCGTTCGGGTAACGCGGCGGACAAGGGCCCGTCATCGCACGCGCGCAGCCTGGTCGCCATGGAGCCGCTTCGCCCCGTGGAAGGACCGAACGCATGAGAATCCTGATCGTCGGCTACGGCATGGTCGGCCACCGCTGCGCCAGTGTGCTCTCCGAGCTCGCGGCCGGGGCCGCGGCAGGCGAGGACGCGGTGTCGATCGTCGTGTTGTCGAAGGAGGCTCGCCCCGCGTACGACCGGGTCCATCTGACGGCGCTCTTCAACGGGTCGACGGACGCGGATCTGACGTACGACGATCCGGCCGGCGTCGAGGTCGTGCTCGGCGAGGAGGCGGTCTCCCTCGACCGCGCGGCGAGGGTCGTGACCGGGTCCAGCGGCGCGACCTACGCGTACGACGTGCTCGTGCTGGCCACGGGCTCGCGGCCGTTCGTGCCGCCGGTTCCGGGGCACGATCTGCCGGGCTGTTTCGTGTATCGCACGGTCGAGGACGTGGACGCGATCAAGGCGTACGCGGCGGGGCGCCGGGTCGGCGCGGTCGTCGGCGGCGGGCTGCTCGGGCTCGAGGCGGCCGGCGCGCTCAGTTCACTGGGCCTCGAGACGCACGTGATCGAGTTCGCGCCTCGCCTGATGCCGCTGCAGGTGGACGATGCGGGCGGCATGGCGCTGCGGCAGCGGATCTCGGCGCTCGGCGTCACGATCCACTCGGGCACGCGGACCGAGGCCGTGCACGCGGGCGACGACGGTGCGGCGCACGAGATGCTGCTGGCCGCCGGGCACGATCCGAGCGATCAGCGCACGCTGCCCGTCGAGATGGTCGTGTTCGCGGCCGGTGTGCGGCCCTGGGACACGATCGGACGCGAGTTCGGTCTCGAACTCGGCGAGCGCGGCGGCATCAAGGTGGACGCGCACTGCCTCACCTCTGACCCGCACGTGTACGCGATCGGCGAGTGCGCGATGGCGATGGACGGCCGGGTGTACGGCCTGGTCGCGCCGGGCTACTCGATGGCCGAGACCGCCGCGAAGCACATCCTCGGCGCCGATTCGAAGCCCTTCCTCGGCGCCGACCTGTCCACGAAGCTGAAGCTGATGGGCGTGGACGTGGCCTCCTTCGGCGACGCCTTCGGGACCACCGCCGGCGCGCGGACCACGCTCTACTCGGACGAGTCGCAGGGCCTGTACAAGAAGCTCGTCGTGACCGAGGACGGCAGGCTGCTCGGCGGGATCCTGGTCGGCGACGCGTCGGCGTACGACGTGCTCAAGCCGCTGGCCGGGACGGACACGGTGCTTCCCGCGGAACCGATCCAGCTGCTGCTGCCCCCGTCGGACGGCGAGGCCGTGTCGATCGGCGTCGGTTCGCTGCCCGACTCGGCGACGATCTGCAGCTGCCACAACGTCAGCAAGGGAACCCTTCTCGAGGCCGTGCACAACGAGGGGTGCGCGAGCGTCGGCGATCTCAAGGCGTGCACGAAGGCGGGAACCGGCTGCGGCTCGTGCATCCCGGTGCTCGGGAAGCTGCTGGACGCGGCGGGCGTCGAGCAGTCGACGGCTCTCTGCCCGCATTTCGCGCAGACGCGGGCCGAGCTGTACGAGATCGTGCTCGTCCGCGGCATCGACTCCTACGCGCGACTGATCGCAGAGCACGGAGTCGAGGGCGCGAACGTCGAGGGCTGCGAGATCTGCAAGCCCGCCGTCGCCTCCATCCTCGCCTCGCTCAGCGGGCGGCTCGGCGGGCCCCGGCACATCCTGACCGGCGAGCAGGCCGCGCTGCAGGACACGAACGACCACTTCCTCGCCAACATCCAGAAGAACGGCTCCTACTCGGTCGTCCCGCGCATCCCCGGCGGCGAGATCACCCCGGAGAGCCTGATCGTGATCGGCGAGGTGGCCCGCGACTTCGGGCTCTACACCAAGATCACCGGCGGCCAGCGGATCGACCTGTTCGGCGCGCGCGTCGAGCAGCTGCCGGCGATCTGGCGGCGGCTGGTCGACGCGGGCTTCGAGTCGGGGCACGCCTACGGCAAGGCGCTGCGCACGGTGAAGTCCTGCGTCGGCTCCGAGTGGTGCCGGTACGGCGTGCAGGAGTCGGTCGGCATGGCCATCGAGCTCGAGCTGCGCTATCGCGGGCTGCGCGCCCCGCACAAGATCAAGGCCGCGGTCTCCGGCTGCGCGCGCGAGTGCGCGGAGGCGCAGGGCAAGGACATCGGCGTCATCGCGACCGAGAACGGCTGGAACCTCTATGTCGCGGGCAACGGCGGCTTCCGGCCCCGGCACGCCGACCTGTTCGCCAAGGACCTCAGCAAGGAGGAGCTGATCCGGGCGATCGACAGGTTCCTGATGTTCTACATCCGCACCGCCGAGCGGCTCGAGCGGACCTCGGTCTGGATGGAGCGGATCGAGGGCGGGCTCGACCACGTGCGCGACGTCGTGCTGAACGACAGCCTCGGCCTCGGCGCGGAGCTCGAGGCGCTGATGGCGGGGCACGTGGACGCGTACACCGACGAGTGGCGCGCGGCGATCGAGGACCCGGAGACGCTGCGCCGCTTCGTCTCCTTCGTGAACGCGCCGGACACCCCGGACCCGTCCATCGAGTTCACGACCGAGCGCGAGCAGATCAAGCCCCTGTTGACGATCGGCCGCCGCGCGGCGGACGACGAGGCGAAGGACCTGGTGAACGCCGGATGATCAAGCAGATCCCCGTCTGCCGCTACGAGCAGCTGACCCCGGGGCGCGGCGTGGCCGTGCTGCTGCCGGACGGCACCCAGGCCGCCGTCTTCCGCACCGCGAAGGACGAGCTCTACGCGGTCGGCAACCTCGATCCGGCCACCGGCGCCTGCGTGATCTCGCGCGGCCTCACCGGCTCGCGGGCGGGTGCGCCGACCGTGGCCTCGCCGATGCTCAAGCACGTCTACGAGCTGGCCACGGGCCGGTGCGTGGACGGACCCGCGGGTCCGGATCCGGCGCACCGGCTGCCGACCTACACGGTGCTGCGCGAGGACGAGGTCGTCTACCTGCTCGACGACCCCGCCCTCCCGCGCGAGCTGCCCGCGGACCTCAGATCGGGAAGTGGGCGTGACCGCTGACCTGGGCGGTCACCCAGCGGGTGTCGGTGAACGCCTCGGCGCCCGCCTGGCCGCCGAAGCGGCCGTAGCCCGACTCCTTGACCCCGCCGAAGGGAGCCTGCGGCTCATCCGCGATGGACTGGTCGTTGACGTGCACGATCCCGGTGCGCAGCCGGGCCGCGACCTCGAGGCCGCGGGCGAGGTTCTCGGTGATCACGCCCGCGGTCAGCCCCTGCAGGGTGTCGTTGGCGAGCGCGATCGCCTCCTCGACGCCGTCGACCGGGTGGATGACCGTGGCCGGGCCGAAGATCTCCTCGGCGTAGACGCGCATGTCGGGGGTCACGTCGGTGAGCACGGTCGGCCGGATCAGCGTGCCCGGCTCCTCGATCTCGCCGCTGCCCGCCGCGAGCTTCGCCCCCTTGGCCACCGCGTCGGAGATCAGGCCGGCGACCCGCTCGGCCGCCGCTGAGCTGATGACCGGGCCGATCGCGGTGCCCGCCGAGCTCGGGTCGCCGCAGGGCAGCTCGCGCACGCGGGCGGCGAAGCGCTCGGTGAACGCGTCGGCGAGCGAGCGGTCCACGATCACCCGGTCCACGCACATGCAGATCTGCCCCGCGTTGAAGAAGGCCCCGAACACGGCCGCGTCCACCGCGTAGTCCAGGTCCGCGTCGTCGAGCACGATCAGCGGGTTCTTGCCGCCGAGCTCGAGGACCGCGGGCTTGAGGAAGCGGGCGGCGATCATGCCGACCTTGCGGCCGACCTCGGTGGACCCGGTGAAGTTCACCATCCGCACGCGCGGGTCGCCGATGAGGGCCTCGACCACCTCGGCGGCGTCGGCGCGGTCGTTGGTGACCACGTTGAGCACGCCCGGGGGCAGTCCGGCCTCGTGCAGGATGTCCGAGATGAGCAGCCCGCAGGTGATCGGGGCGTCCTCGCTGGGCTTGAGCACCACGGTGTTGCCCATGGCCAGCGGAAGGGCCACCGCGCGCACGCCGAGGATGACCGGCGCGTTCCACGGGGAGATCGCGGCGACGACGCCCTTGGGCACGCGCTGCTGCACGGAGAAGACCCCGTCCGAGTTGGTCGCGAGCACCTGGCCGACCGGCTGGGTCGCGGCGGCCGCGGCCTCGCGCAGCATGTCGGCGGCGAGCATCGCGTTGAATCCGGCCCACGGCGCGACGCCGCCGACCTCGTTCGCCATCAGGGCGATGATCTCCGGCGTGCGCGCGGCCAGCGCGTCCGCGGCGCGCAGCAGGATGGCCCGGCGCTCGGCCGGCTTGGTCGCGGACCAGGAGTCGAAGGCCGCGGCCGCGGCGCTCACGGCGCGCTCGACGTCCACGGCGGTACCCGCTGCGACCTGGGCGTATGCCTCACCGGTCCACGGGTTGACGGTTGCTGTGCTCCGGCCGGAGGCGGCGGGCGCCTCGGTGCCGGCGATGACGAGTCCTCTGCTGACGGCTACCACGACGGCACCGTAAGTTGGCATCGGGAGCCGCGTCAATGGATGCGCGTTCGTTCGATGAACTTTTTTTCAAATCTACGGGAGACCGGCTTCGCAAAGTCGGGGACAGCAAGGTCACCCGCGCGTATGCTGCCTGGTGGGGTCGCCGGGGCTGTCGAGCGGCCGGAAAAGGGGACGGCGTGAGCAGCGGAACGGCGCCGGGCGGCGGCATGCCGCCCTGGGACCTCACCCTCGGACGCGGCTGGCAGCCGCCGGATCCGCCCACCGAGCTGCCCCATCCGCTGCGGATGTGGGACTACATGGTCGGCGGCAAGGACAACTACCAGGTCGACCGGGACGCGGCCGAGCTGGCGATGCAGTACGCGCCGAACGTGGTGGTCTCGGCCCGCGCGGGCGAGGCCTTCATCGTGCGGGCGCTGGAGTGGATCGCCGAGCCCGAGCACGGCCTCGACCAGTTCCTGCACTTCGGCTGCTACATACCGAAGCTGAGCAGCCCGAGCGTGAACGGCCTGCAGAAGGCGCGCCGGCCCGGGACCCGCTTCGTGTTCGTGACGGACGATCAGGTCAGCGCGGCGCACGCGCGGGCGGTGCTCGCCGCCCGGGCGCGCGGGGCGGGCGAGGTGCACGCGCTGTGGGCCGAGTTCCGCGATCCGGCCGCCGTGCTGGCGAACCCCTGGCTGCAGGAGCGGATCGACCTGTCCCGGCCGGTCGGCCTGATGCTGCTCGGCATGATGGACTTCATCGCCGACGAGGAGCGGCTCTCCCGGGCGCTGGCCGACATCAAGGCCGCGCTCGCGCCGGGCAGCCTGATCGTCATGGTGCACCTGCTGCAGGGCGCCGACCCCTCGGCGACCGAGCGCGCGCTCAAGGAATCCCTCGCCAACAACCCGTTCCAGTACACGCCGCGTCCGCTGGCGAAGGTCGAGCGGCTGGTCTCCGACTTCGAGTTCGTGGATCCGGGTTTCGTGCGGTGCACGGCGTGGCGGCCGAACGGGATCGGGCCGGGGCCGGAACTCGAGGCGAGGTGCAGCGTCGCGGGCGGGGTCGCGATCATTCGCTGACGGGTTTTGTCTTACGGCCCGGCTAGAGTTGGACCAACCCCGGCCGCCCGCGAGCGAAGGAGGGTTGGACCTTGTCCGACTCGTTCGTCCACCTGCATGTTCACAGCGAGTACTCGATGCTCGACGGGGCCGCGAAGGTCGGCAAGATGCTGACCGAGGTGGAGCGGCAGGGGATGCCCGCGATCGCCATGAGCGACCACGGCAACATGTTCGGGGCGTACGAGATGTACACCCTCGCGAAGGACTCGCCGGTCAAGCCGATCCTGGGTATCGAGGCGTACGTCGCCCCCGGGACCCGCTTCGACCGCAAGCCGATGTTCTGGGGCCAGCGCGGGCAGAACAACGCGAGCTCGGACGGCGAGGGCGGCAAGGACGTCTCCGGCGGCGGCCGGTACACCCACATGACCATGTGGGCGCAGAACTCCCGCGGCCTGCGCAACCTCTTCAAGCTCTCCACGATCGCGTCCTACGAGGGCTACTACGGCAAGCCCCGGATGGACCGCGATCTGATCGCGGAGAACGCCGAGGGCATCATCGCGACGACCGGCTGCCCCTCCGGCGAGGTGCAGACCCGGCTGCGGCTCGGCCAGTACGACGAGGCGGTCAAGGCGGCGGCCAACTACCAGGACATCTTCGGGAGGGAGAACTACTTCCTGGAGCTGATGGAGCACGGCCTCGACATCGAGCGGGACGTGCGCGCCGATCTGCTCAGGCTGGCCAAGCAGCTGAGCATCCCGCTGCTGGCCACGAACGACTCGCACTACGTCACCGAGGACCAGTCCGACGCGCACGACAGCCTGCTGTGCATCGGCGTGGGCAAGAACAAGGACGACGTCAACCGCTTCCGCTTCCACGGCACCGGCTACTACCTGAAGACCGCCGAGGAGATGCGGGCGCTCGACGTGTTCCGCGAGTACCCGGACGCCTGCGACAACACCCTGCTGATCGCCGAGCGGATCGAGGACTACGCCGAGGTCTTCGACCACGTCGACCGGATGCCGGTCTTCCCGGTCCCGGAGGGCGAGACCCCGGCGAGCTACCTGCGCAAGAAGGTGGACGAGGGCCTGACCTGGCGCTACGGGGACAACCCGAGCCAGGAGGTGCTGGACCGGGTCGCCTACGAGCTCACCATCCTCGGGCCCCTCGGCTACGACTCCTACTTCCTGGTCGTCGCGGACATCACGGCGCACGCGCGCAAGAGCGGCATCGCGGTCGGCCCGGGCCGCGGCTCGGCGGCCGGCTCGATGGTCGCCTACCTGCTCGGCATCACGGACATCGACCCGCTGCCCTACGGACTGCTGTTCGAGCGGTTCCTGAACCCGGAGCGGGTCAGCCCGCCCGACGTCGACCTCGACTTCGACGACCGCTACCGCGACCAGATGGTGCGCTACGTGGCCGAGAAGTACGGCGAGGAGTACACCGCGCAGGTCAACACCTTCGGCATGATCAAGGCGAAGGCCGCGATCAAGGACAGCTCCCGCATCCTCGGCTACCCCTTCGCCATGGGCGAGAAGATCACCAAGGCGATGCCGCCGGACGTGCTCGGCAAGTCGATGCCGCTCTACGGCGTGCTGGACGAGAAGCACCCGCGCTACACCGAGGCCGCCGAGGTCCGCGAGCTCTACGGCAGCGACCCGGACGTGAAGAAGGTCGTCGACACGGCGCTCGGCGTCGAGGGCCTGATGCGCGGCACCGGCGTGCACGCCTGCGCGGTCATCCTGTCGAAGGATCCGCTGATCGACCTGATCCCGCTGCACCGGCGGGACAAGGACGGCGTGATCATCACCGGGTTCGACTACCCGTCCTGCGAGTCCATGGGCCTGATCAAGATGGACTTCCTGGGCCTGCGGAACCTGGGCATCATCGACGACGCGCTGCGCAACATCAAGCGCAACCGCGGGATCGACATCGACATCGACAAGATCCCGATGGACGACCAGACCACCTTCGCGATGCTGGGCCGCGGCGAGACCCTGGGCATCTTCCAGCTCGATGGCGGCGGCATGCAGACGCTGCTGAAGCTGATGAAGCCCAACCACTTCAACGACATCTCGGCGGCCAGCGCCCTGTATCGACCGGGTCCGATGGGCATGGACTCGCACACCAACTACGCGCTGCGCAAGAACGGGCTGCAGCCGATGACCCCGATCCACCCGGAGCTGGCCGAGCCGCTCGAGGAGGTGCTCGGCGAGACCTACGGCCTGGTGGTCTACCAGGAGCAGGTGCAGCGCGCGGCGCAGGTCCTGGCGGGCTACTCGCTCGGCAAGGCCGACCTGCTGCGCCGCGCGATGGGCAAGAAGAAGAAGGAGATCCTGGACAAGGAGTTCATCCCCTTCCAGGCCGGCTGCCGGGAGCGCGGCTACTCGGACGAGGCGATCCAGGCGGTGTGGGACGTGCTGGTCCCGTTCGCGGGCTACGCGTTCAACAAGTCGCACTCGGCCGCCTACGGCATGGTCTCCTACCGCACGGCGTACCTGAAGGCGAACTACCCGGCCGAGTACATGGCCGCGCTGCTCACTTCGGTCGGCGACAACAAGGACAAGGCGGCGCTCTACCTCGGCGAGTGCCGCAAGCTCGGCATCAAGGTGCTCTCCCCCGACGTCAACGAGAGCGTGCTGGACTTCAGCGCCGTGGGCGACGACGTGCGCTTCGGCCTCGGCGCGATCCGCAACGTCGGCGAGAACGTGGTCGCCTCGATCGTGCGCTCGCGCGAGGCCAAGGGCCGGTACGAGTCCTTCCCCGACTTCATGAACAAGGTCGAGATCGCGGTCTGCAACAAGCGCGCGATCGAGTCGCTGGTCAAGGCCGGCGCCTTCGACTCGCTCGGACACGCCCGGCGGGCGCTGATCGAGGTGCACGAGCGGGCCGTGGACGCGGTGCTCGACGTGAAGAAGCAGGAGTCGATCGGCCAGGACAGCCTGTTCGGCATGTTCGAGGAGGAGCCGGGGGCGGCGAGCTCCGCCTCGGTCGGCTTCGAGGTGCCGGGCACCCCGGAGTGGGCGCAGAAGGTCAAGCTCGGCTTCGAGCGGGAGATGCTGGGCCTCTACGTCTCCAGCCACCCGCTGGACGGCGCCGAGCCGCTGCTGGCCCGCAACCGGGACACCACGATCGCGCAGCTGCTGAGCGGCGAGCGGACCGAGGGGGAGGTGCGGCTGTCCGGGATCATCTCCAAGGTGGACCGCCGGATCAACAAGAACTCGGGCGCCGCCTGGGCCATCGTCACGGTCGAGGATCTGGACGCCGCGGTCGAGGTGCTGTTCTTCCCGAAGGTCTACCCGCTGTTCCAGAACGAGCTGGTGGACGACGCGTGCGTGAGCGTGCGGGGCCGGCTCAACGAGCGGGACGGCGCGATCTCGGTCTTCGGCCAGGAGCTGATCCCGCTGGACCTCAGCACGGTCGGCAAGGACATGCCGCTGCAGCTGACGATCAACGCCCGGCAGCTGAATCAGAAGTCGGTCGCCGAGCTCGGTCACATCCTCGCCGCGCACCCCGGGCCGCGCCCGGTGCGCCTCACCCTGCAGGAGCCGCGGTCCCGGGTGCTGTTCGACCTGCCGGGCCATCCGGTGGAGTACAGCAGCGCGCTGATCTCCGAGATCAAGACCCTGTTCGGGCCGAACTGCCTGGCGGTCTGAGCGGACTGACGCCCCGTCGGCCGAGGGAAAGTATGGACTAATCGGACATAGGGTACATGGACGTCCAAACACTGGCGTCAGTACCCTTCCGAGGACCCCATGACACCGTCGGCCGCCGTCTCCCGCACGACCCTTGCCCTGACCTCAGTCCTGGTCGCCGCCGCCGTGGCCGCGAGCCTGGCCACGAGTTCCGGCCCCCGCGCCTCGAACGGGGCCGACGTCGGCCGCGCGAGCGCCACGACGGCGGGGGCGAGCTGGGCCCATGATCTGTCGGGGAAGGTCGTGCCGGTCACCCCCTCGCACTACCTGACCCCGGTCGACCCGGAGCTCGTGACCCATCCGGACGCCGACGACATGGGCTCGGGCCTGAGCTCGTTGGCGCTGACCGCGGCGAGCCCGGCGCACGCGCCCTCCCCGGGGAGCCCGGCGGCGAGCGCGCCGAGCCCGGCGACCATCCCCGATCTGGCCTCGATGGTGCGGGGCATCGACGTGAGCAGCCATCAGGCCTCGATCGACTGGTCGAAGGTCGCGCCGCACGTCAACTTCGTCTACGCGAAGGCGACCGAGGGCACGTACTACGTGAACCCGCTCTTCGACAGCGAGTACGACGGCCCGTACAGCCACGGCGTGATCCGCGGCTCGTACCACTTCGCCGTCCCGAGCAACTCCAGCGGGACCGCCCAGGCCGACTACTTCATCGCGCACGGCGGCGCCTGGTCGGCGGACGGCAAGACCCTGCCGGGCGCCCTCGACATCGAGTACAACCCTTACGGCAAGGCCTGCTACGGACTGTCGGCGGGCCAGATGGTCGGCTGGATCAAGAACTTCGTGACCGAGTACGCCGCCAAGGAGCACGCCTTCCCCGTCATCTACAGCACGACCGACTGGTGGCGCACCTGCACCGGGAACTCCGCGGCCTTCGCCGGTGACGACCCCTTCTGGATCGCCGACTACGGCAAGACCGGCGGCACGCTGCCGAACGGCTGGAGCTACTACTCCTTCTGGCAGTACTCGGACTCCGGCACCCAACCGGGTGACCAGGACCTGTTCAACGGCCCGTACACCCAGCTCAGGACGCTCGCCGTAAACGGCTGAGCCGTCGAATGTTCACCCACGAGGGTGGAATGTGCTGCGCTGCACGGTGGTTTTCATAAGAATGGGGGTACCTGACGCGTCGCTCGCACGAGAAGGGAAGGCTCACCATGGCGACGGAGACGCACCTCGTCGAACCCGCACCGGACTCGGCCCGGGACCGGTGGCCGGGTGTGTTCACCGAACCGCGCGACCGGTTCCGCGGCGCGGTGGCAGCGCGGGTGATCAAGTACGTGCTGCGCGACCTGCCGCTGCGCCTGCGCCTTCCGGACGGCACCGTACTGGGTGCCGGAGGGCCGCAGGATCCGGAGATGGTGGTGCATCGGCCCGAGCTTTTCCATCGGCGGATCGGCGCCGGCGGCCTGATCGGCTTCGGCGAGTCCTACCAGGCCGGCGAGTGGGATTCGGAGGATCTCGCGCGGCTGCTGAGCGTCTTCGCCGCGAACATCGAGTCGCTGGTCCCGGCGCCCTTGCAGCGGCTGCACCGGCTGCACGCCGTGCGCCGGCCGCGGACGGAGAACCGGACCGCGGGTGAGTCGAAGGACAACATCGCGCGGCACTACGACCTCTCCAACGAGATGTTCGCGCTCTTCCTCGACCCGACGATGACCTACTCCTCGGCTCTGTTCGAGCGTGAGCCCGCGCAGGATCCTGAGCAGCTGACCACCGCGCCGCGGCAGGATCGGTCGCTGCCGGACATGAGCGACGGCGCGATCGGCGTGCAGCAGTTGGAGCTGGCCCAGCAACGGAAGATCGACCGGCTGCTCGACCTGACGGGCGTCGGCCCGGGTACGCGCGTGCTGGAGATCGGCAGCGGCTGGGGCGAGCTCGCCTCGCGCGCGGCGCATCGCGGCGCGCAGGTCCGCACGATCACGCTCTCCGAGCGGCAGCTCGAGTACACCGCTCAGCGCGCGGTGCGCGAGGGTGTCGGGGACCGCGTGCAGGTGCAGCTCCAGGACTACCGCGACGCCGAGGGCGAGTACGACGCCGTGTTGAGCGTCGAGATGATCGAGGCGGTGGGCCGCGAGCACTGGCCGGAGTACTTCAACGCACTGGCGAACCTGCTGGCTCCGGGCGGCAAGGTGGGCCTGCAAGCGATCACGATGCCGCACGAGCGGATGCGGGCCTCGTCGCGGACTCAGACCTGGATCACCAAGTACATCTTCCCCGGCGGCATGATCCCCTCGATGACCGCGATCCGCGCGAACGCGGGGCGCTTCGGCCTGCAGGTTCGCGACGACCTGTCGTTCGGAACGCACTACGCGCGCACCCTGGCGCTATGGGGCGAGCGGCTGGTCGCGAACGCCGGACGGCTCGGCGCGCTCGGCTTCGACGAGACGTTCCGGCGCACGTGGCGACTGTACCTGGCGTACTCAGAGGCCGGATTCGCCTCCGGCTATCTGGACGTGCACCAGCTCGTGTTGGGAGAATAGCCCCCGTAGCCAGGCGAAGGGGGCATCATGGCTCGCAGGGGCGGAATTCTGCTCATCGGCGGCGGCGGGGCGGCGGCGTTGCTGCTGACCGGTTGCGCATCGTCTTTTACCGACGCGAAGCCGGTCGCGGCTGCCTCGGCGACGTCCGCGGCTTCGGCCACGTCGAGTTCGAGCGCGGATCCCGGGTGCAGCGCCGCGCTTCACGATGTCAGCAGGTACGGTCCGTCCACGGTGAAGCTGCTGGCCGAGGGGCGTGAGGCCGTGACCACGGCGGCGGTCCAGCTGCTGGTCGACGGCCTCGACAGCGCCGCCGACTCGGCGAACTCGCCGACGACGAAGAAGGCCATCCAGACGCTGGCCAACGCGTACGTCGACTACTTCGACTTGACCACGGACGCCGTCGCGATCCCGTTGTCCACCTTGCTCAAGGACACCGCGGACTTGGAGTTCGTCTGCCGGTAGGCGCCCGGCGCGCAAGGCGGCGGGGCTTCGGCGGCCGGCCCGGCGTGCTGCTGCCTGCCGGCCCCGTCCCCCTTGCCCGCGTGGTGCGTGAACTGGCCCATCGGCGGGTTCACGTCGGCGAACAGGTCGCTCACGCTCACGATCAGGCCGCCGTACGCGATGTTGACCGATACGAGGATCGCGACCGCCGTCGTCAGGTAGCCGGCGAGCAGCAGCCCCACGCGTGACAGGACCTTGACCGGGGCCGGACCGTGGACCTTGTTCCAGAGCATCAGCACCGCGATGGTCGCGAGGATCGCCGTCACGCAGCTCCAGTACTGCAGCGCGGGGTCCGTCAGCAGCATGTCGCCGCCACCTCCTTCGCTCTCAGGGTGCTGAGCGCGCTCACGGCGTGGGACCGGCCAAGCGCTGGGAGAGCCAGGTGAACGCGGTGGGCAGCATCTTCTCCCAGGCGCTCTGGTTGTGGCCGCCGCCGAGCGGCGCGACGAAGGACTGCACGTCGGTGGCCTTGGCCAGCGGGTTCGCCTTCGCGGCGGCGATCATCTGCGCCGCCTCGGACGCCGGATCGACGTTGTCCTGCGCGCTGGCCGTCATCAGCAGGCTGACCGCGGGGGTCCTGGTGTGCGAGATCAGCCAGAGCGGACTGTCGGCGTGGTCGAGGGGCGGGTCGTCGGAGAGCTCCTGCGAGTCGGGGACGTAGTACCCGGAGAGCGACACGGCCGCGCGATAGCGGTTCGGATGCTGCAGCACGAGCTTCGCCGCGCAGAATCCGCCGGTCGAATAGCCCATCAGGCCCCAGGCGTTCGCCGCGGGTTCCGCCCGGAAGTCGTCGATGACCATGGAACGCACGTCCCGGGTCAGCCACGAGTCGACGGCGGCGTCACCGGGGACGTTGCTGCACTCCTCGTTGTTCCACGGCCAGGTGTGCCCGGCGACGGGGGTGAGCTCGGGCACGACGAGGAGGTACGGGTGCACCTTCCCCGAGCGCTCGGCCGCTTCGAGGTGCGCCACGACGTTCATCGGCCCGGTCCATCCGTCCGGGGAGCCGACGACGCCGTGCAGCAGTTCGAGCACCGGGAAGTAGGTGTGCGGCTCCTCGGCGTACTGCGGCGGCGTCCAGACGTAGACCTGCGAGGTGATCCCGGAGACCGGCCCGCGGAACGTCGTCTCCCGGAAGCCGTGGTCCGCGGGACGGAAGGCCGCCTGCACGAGACGCGCCGCCGCCGACGCCCCCTGCCGCCGCACGGCGGCGACGGCCTGCGCCTTCGGGTCGATCTGGACGGCGCCCTGCTGCCCGGCGAACACTCCCCCGCGCGTGCTCTGATTGCCCAGCAGGTCCTGCCAGGACACGACCAGCCCGCCGCTGGAGATGTTGACCCAGACGAGGATCGCCATCGCGGCCATCAGCTCGCCGAAGACCAGCAGCGCCGCGCGCTGAGCGACCCGCACCGCCCGCGGCCCCCGCATCCTGTTCCACAGCAACCAGGTGGCGAGAGCCGCGAGCACCGCGAGGACGATCGTGGTGATCTGCAGGGATCCGCTGATCGGGGACACGGCAGGAGATTAAGCCCGCAGCAGCCGAGAAACGGTGATATTGAGGGTGTGTCTTGAAAAATTGTCAGATTCGCGACTAGTCCGACGATGCGACAGGGCAGTCGTCAGTGGTGGAAGGCCTGCTTGACCTCCACGCCGAACTGCCGGCCGGGGGCGGGCTGCTTGCGCAGCTCGGGAAGCAGGCGGGTCAGGTCGGCGAGCAGCAGGTCGGCGAGGTCGTGCGAGAAGCCGTTGCGGACCACGATGCGCAGCACTGCGAGGTCCTCGCGGTTCTTCGGGAAGGTGTAGGCCGGGACCTGCCAGCCGCGTTCGCGCAGGCGGCGGGAGACGTCGAAGACATCGAAGTTCTGCACGTGGTCGGCCGTGGTGAAGGCGAAGACCGGGAGCTGGTCGCCGCGGGTGATCAGCTTGAAGTCCCCGAGCGCCTCGACACCCTCGGCGGTGTACTCGGCCACGTCGCGCGCGGACTGCTGGACCCGGCGGAAGCCCTCACGGCCCAGCCGCAGGAAGGTGTAGTACTGCGCGACGACCTGGGCGCCGGGGCGGGAGAAGTTGAGCGCGAAGGTCGGCATGTCGCCGCCGAGGTAGTTGACCTTGAAGACGAGCTCCTCGGGCAGCGCCTCGGCGTCGCGCCACAGGGCCCAGCCGACGCCCGGGTAGACCAGGCCGTACTTGTGCCCGGAGGTGTTGATCGAGTTCACCCGGGGCTGGCGGAAGTCCCAGACCAGGTCGGGGTCCAGGAAGGGCGCGATCATGCCGCCGGACGCGCCGTCCACGTGGATCGGGATGTCCAGGCCGCTGCGCTCCTGCAGCTCGTCGAGCGCGGTGGCGACGTCCCAGACCGGCTCGAAGCTGCCGTCCATCGTGGAGCCCATGATCACGACCACGCCGATGGTGTCCTCGTCGCACAGCGCGGCGGCCTCGGCGGGACCGAGGGTGTAGCGCTCGCCCTCCATCGGCACGTAGCGCGGCTCGACCTCCCAGAACTCGCAGAACTTCTCCCAGCAGACCTGGACGTTGGTGCCCATCACCAGGTTGGGCCGCGCGCCGTTGCGGTAGCGGTCCGCGTTGCGCTTCATCCACTTCCGCTTGAGGGCGAGCCCGCCGAGCATGCAGGCCTCGCTGGAGCCGGTGGTCGAACAGCCGACGGCGGAGTGCGGGTCCGGGGCGTTCCACAGGTCGGCGAGTATGGCCACGCAACGCCGCTCGAGCTCCGCGGTCTGCGGGTACTCGTCCTTGTCGATCATGTTCTTCTCGGCGCACTCGGTCATCAGGAGCTTCGCCTCGGGCTCCATCCACGTGGTGACGAAGGTCGCCAGGTTGAGCCGGGCGTTGCCGTCCAGCATCAGCTCGTCGTGGATCAGCCGGTACGCGGTCTCCGGCGGGATCGGCCCGTCGCCCACCCGGTACATCGGCGGGTTGGTGGTCATCGCGCCGGCCGGGTCCACGCCGGCCGCGATCAGCAGGGGGTTCACCGGCACGGTGCGGTGCGGCTCGCGGTGGCGCCGGCCCGCAGGCTCGTTCACCGGCAGTCCCCGCACGCTCGGGGTGTGCAGCCCCGTCTCCTTCGATCCTGTCCCGTGCAGCTCCGCCATGGCGAACCCCTTCCGTACCCGTCCTCGGGAAAAGTCGGTCGGGCTACCACCCTTCCACCGCCGCGCGGTCTGTGCCAGCGTCGCGGCGGCGAACGGAAGGGGGCGCTCGCCCCCGGCGGATCAGCTCGTGCGGATGAACGTCTCGGGCCCGTAGCTGCCGTACACGGTGATCTCGTCGCTGGTCTGCTGGTCCTGCTCGATCAGGAGCACGCCGCACGGCGCCGCCTGGTCGGGAACCGAGCCGCGGCTCTTGGCGACGGGGGTCCCGCAGTCGATCAGCGCGCGTGCTCCACTCGGGTACACCGCGTCGACGGCGCCGACGCCCGTGTACTGCTTGCCCGCGGTCGCGTAGGCGGTGAACCCGATCGAGCCGTCGGCGCCGATGACGAGGGTCCGGTCGTTCTTGTCGGCGCTCTTCCAGGTGCCGGTCGGCAGGTAGACCATCGGCGAGCTGATCGAGTAGGGGCCGGGATAGCTGTCCTGCCGCGCGTAGACCCGCGTGTACCCCGGTTTGCCGCCGACCGCGGGAACCGCGACCTGCACCCCCGCGCCCTGCTTGACCGGGGCGACGGAGAGCCCGCTGGTCACGCCGAAGTCGTCGCAGGCGACATCGACCAGCGGCTGGATCGCGAGCGGGACGGCCGCGGACAGCGCGGTGGTGTCGGCGCCGGAGGACTTCAGCCGCCCGTAGCACAGCGGGAAGTCGCCCGGAGCGCTGAGCGCGACGAGGCCGTCGGAGAAGATCAGCAGATAGCCGTCGGAGAGCGGATCGGTCTTCCAGATGCTCAGTTCGGCGCCGTTGGCGAAGGTGTACACCCCGGCGCCCGGGGGACCGACCGTGGACGGCCCGCTGCTCGGCGTGCGGCCGGCCGACGGCCGCGCACTCGCGCTCGCCGCCCCAGCGGCCGAGACCGCGCGGGTCGCCTCCGCGTGCTCACGCGCCGCGGCCCAGGCTCCGCCCGACCCGCCGATCAGCACGAGCACCAGCACCGACAGCGCCGCCCGACGCTGCACGGTCCGCTCCCGCGCCCGCCGCCGCGCCGCCTCGACGCCCGGCGGCGCCGTGGCCCGGATCGCCGCCTCGGCGAGCTCCTCCAGCATGGAGTCGAAGCTCTCCGGCACCCTCACCACTCCCCTACGACGTCACTGTCGACCCGGCACGGACCGCCTGCGCCCGTTCCTCTGCCCACGCCTGCGCCCACCTGAGCGGCCACCGCGCGCAAGGACTCCGGCACCCGCACCCCGCCCGCCGACGCCACAGCCACGCCGCGCGGACCGCCTGCGCCCGCGTCGACCGGCGCGGGCTCGAAGCTCGTCGGCACGCTCACCACTCCCCTATGACGTCGGTGCCCGCTCGGCGCGGGCCGTCCGCGCCGACCTCGGCGAACTCGGAGACCAGCGGGGCCAGCGCCTTGCGGCCGCGGTTGAGGTGGGATTTGACCGTGCCCTCGGGCGCGCCGGTCTCCCGGGCGATCTCCGCGATGGTCAGGCCGACCAGGTGGAAGAGCACGATCGCGCGGCGCTGCTCGGCGGAGATCCGGCGCAGCGCGGCGACCAGCGTCAGGTGGTCCGGGCTGAGGCCGGGCAGCTCCGGCGCGGCCGCGGCGCGGTGATGCGCCGCGCGCCGGTTGACGGCCTTGCGCCAGGCCGAGACGCACAGCCGGTAGGCGACGGTGCGGATCCAGGCCTCGGGGTCGCCGTACCTGCGCACCTCCTCCCAGCGCTGCCAGGCGCGCGCGAAGGCCTCCTGCACCGCGTCCTCCGCCTCGGCCAGGTTCCCGGTCATCGCATAGATCTGGCTCACGATGCGCCGGAAGCCGGCCGTGTAGAACTCGTCGAAGTCGAGATCGTCCGGCACCGCCACCTCCCTGTCCCCGCCACGGCGCACCCCCCGCGGGCACGTTCCGCAAGGTACACGCCCGGCGCGGCGCCTCGGTTGCGGCCGATAACAGTCTTCATATAATTCTCAGGTTTCTTATTGACAGACCCGCGGCGCTCGGTGACCGTTGGTTCTCAGCCGGTGACGACCTCTGATTCACCCACCAGAGCAGACCACCAGAGAGGAACCCACGTGCACGCTCCTCGGATTCGCCGTTCCGTGCTGCTCGCAGCCGCGGTCGGCGCGCTCGCGGCCATCGGGCTGCTGCCCGCGCCCGCCCAGGCGGCCTCCGCCACGCCCGCCCCGAACATCGCGAGCCTCCACCTCGGCTCCGCGGCGACCCTGCCGAACGCGCTGCTCGCCGGGCGCGGCACCGCCTCCGTGTGCGCCAAGTACGGGCACTGCGTCGCGAAGATTCTCACCGTCGGCCCCCACTCGAGCAAGCCGCTGACCACGGCCGTTCCGGCCGGCTACGGCCCGGCCGACTTCGCGAAGGCCTACGGGCTGCCCGCGGGCGCCGGCGGGAAGGGCACGATCGCGATCCTCGACGAGGGCGCCTTCCCGACCCTGGAGTCGACCCTCAACGCCTACCGGAAGACCTACGGCCTGCCCGCGTGCACCAGCGCGAGCGGCTGCTTCAAGCAGGTCGGCGAGCACGGCGGCGCCCCGCTGCCGGCCGGGACCACGGACGACGAGAAGTCCTTCGACGAGGGCGTCGGCATCGAGACCACCCTCGACGTGGACATGGCCTCGTCCGCGTGCCCGATGTGCAAGATCCTCGAGATCACGGTGAACCGGGACATGACCGCGACCAACGACGTGGCGGCCGAGGACTTCGGCGTCGCGCTGGACACGGCCGCCAAGCTCGGCGCCAACGCGGCGAGCATCAGCTACCAGTTCGCGCCGGACGCGACGCTGGACCTCGGCCAGGCGGCCCGCGACTTCTTCCACCCGGGGATGGCGATCACCGTCTCCTCGGGCGACGGCGGCTACGAGGGTTCGCCCGACGGCTGGCCGCAGAACCTGCCGACCGTCACCTCGGTGGGCGGCACGTCGCTCTACTCCACCCCGGGCACCGCCCGCGGCTACACCGAGGTCGCCTGGGCGGGCGCGGGCAGCGGCTGCGCGGGCGACCTGCCCGCGGCGCTCGGCCAGCCGAGCGCCGTGAGCGCCTTCTGCGGCGGCCACCGCACCGACTCCGACATCTCCGCCGACGCCGACCCGAACACCGGCGCCGCGGTCTACGACGACTACGCCCCGGAGACCGGCCAGCCCTACGACTGGGTCGTGGTCGGCGGCACCAGCGAGTCCAGCCCCTTCATCGCGGGCGTGTACGCGCGGGCCGGGCACCTGGCCGAGGTCGAGGGCCCGAGCACGCTGTACGCGGACCCGGCGAAGGACTTCAACGACGTCCAGATCGGCGCCAACTACCCGCCGCACGCCGGCTGCGACAACGCCCTGTGCGTCAGCGGCCCCGGCTGGGACGGCCCCACCGGCCTCGGCACCCCGAACGGCCTGGCCGGGTTCTAGGACCCGAATTCCGAGGTGGCACCGGCCGCGTGGCCGCGTCGCGATATTCAGCGGCGCGGCCACCCGTCATGTCCGTACGATGGCGCGCATGTCGGATGCGGACCGCTATCTCAACGTCGTGGACGTCGAGGCCACCTGCTGGAACGGCGAGCCTCCGGCCGGAATGGTCAACGAGATCATCGAGATCGGTCTGACCGTCGTCGACCTCGCCGAGCGCGCACGCGTGGCGAGACACTGCATCCTGGTCCGCCCGCAGCGCTCCACGGTCAGCGCGTTCTGCACGGAGCTGACCAGCCTGACGCAGGCGCAGGTCGATGGCGGCGTGACCTTCGCAGAGGCCTGCAAGCGGTTGGCCGTCGAGCACCAGGCGGGCATCCGCGCTTGGGCGAGCTGGGGCGACTACGACCGCAAGCAGTTCGAGAGCCAGTGCCGGGCCACGAGAACTCCGTACCCCTTCGGCCGCCGCCACGTGAACGCCAAGGCGGTGTTCACGGAGGCACGCGGTCTGCGCAAGCGTCCGGGCATGGCCGCCGCGCTCGATCTCGCCGGTCTGCCACTGGAGGGCCGGCACCACCGCGGCGATGACGACGCGTGGAACATCGCCGCGCTCGTACTCGATCTTTCGGCACGCGACCAGTGGCCCGACCAGCGCGCCGCTTAATCCGTTGCGCGATACGCAGCGCGCTGACAGGGTGACCAAGCATGAGCGCTTCGCAGTCCTCAGATCTGCTTACCGCCGAGGACGTCGTCCTCATGCAGGGCCTCGCGCAGCGGGTGTTCGCGCTTCGGCCGGACTTGATCAACCCGGACGCGTCGTACGGGGAGCTCGCGTGGATCTGGGGCAAGGGGCACGCGGCGATCGGGGACGCGTGGCGGCGGAGGCTGTGGTTCGCCGATCCCGACGAGGGCGGGGGGCTCGTCGGGTGGGCCTGGGCCACGATGCCGCATCAGGCGCGCCGCACGGATGGTTCGGTGAGAACCGTCGGCGGCGCGTCTGTCGCGTTCCAGGTGCATCCCGAGCGCGGCGAGCTCGTCGACGAGATCATCGCGTGGTTCGAGGGTGTCGCGGGGGATCTTGATCGGCATGTGATCGTGACGACTACCGACAAGGAGATGTCGGGACAGTGGGCGGCGGCCGGGTATGAGGCCGGGAGCGAGGCAGACGGCGATTGGACCCGGCTGAACGGGCGCCGGCTCGATGACCTCGCAGAACCCGTGCTCCCTGAGGGGTACCGGTTCCGGACCGCCGCGGAGCTCTCGGCCGAGGTCGTGGCGCAGGCGCATATCGACGCGTGGCATCCGTCGTTGTACTCGCTGGAGGCGTACGAGGGTGTCAGGAAGACGACCTCATATCGGCCTGACCTGCACTTTCTTGTCGAGGCGCCGGACGGGACCATGGCCGCGTCGACGATCGCCTGGTTCGATCCGGCCAACCGCACCGGCGAGTTCGAGCCGGTCGGGACGCATCCTCTGTACCGTCGCAAAGGCCTGAGTACGGCGATGCTGCTGCACGGGATGCGCGTCCTGCGGGACGCCGGGGCCGAGCGGATGACGGTGGCGTGCCTGGGCGCGCCAGGGAATCCGGCGCTGGGGCTTTACGAGGGCGTCGGGTTCCGGGAGATCTCGCGGGATATCGAGCTCGTCAAGCGGCGGGCGGCCTGACGACGGCTGAGCCCGGCCCGGAGCGATGACTCGCCGCGGGCCGGGCTCAGCCGCGGACACCTCGTTTCAGTCCTCTGCCGTGGACGACTCCGCCCGGTCCCGGACCGCCGCGAGGCCGCCGGGGCCGACGGGGCGGCGGCGGCCTTCCGCGCCGGGGGCCAGGCGCGGGGTGAGGCGCTTGACCTCCTGGGCGCCGCGGAGGGCGATGGCGGCGGGCAGCACGCCCCGCGGGAGCCACTGCATGCCGCGCACCCAGCCCTGGCCGTAGACGTGGGCCGATCGGCGCACGATGCCCTGCGTCAGGCGCTCGACGGCGGGCTCCAGCCTGCCGGTCCTGTTGGCGGGCCAGGGCAGTCGGGCGCGCATCTCGGCGAGGACCGAGTCCTGGTCGGCGCCGCGCACCATGTCGGTGTCGGTCCACGAGAGGTAGGCGACCCCGACGTCCACGCCGTCCGGGCGCACCTCGCTGCGCAGGCTGTGCGCGAAGGCCTCGACGCCCGACTTGCTGGTGCAGTACGCGGCCATCAGCGGGGTCGGGGTCAGGGCCGCCAGCGAGGCCACCTGGAGCAGGTATCCGCGCGAGCGCACGAGCGCCGGGAGCATGGCGCGGGCCGTGGCGATGGAGCCCAGGAGGTTGACCTCGATCACGCGGTCGAAGGTGCGCGCGTCGCTGTCCATGAAGGGGCCGCCGATGGCGATTCCGGCGTTGGCCACGACGATGTCGATCGCGCCGAAGTGGTCGCCGGCCTCGGTCGCCACCTCGGCCATCCGCTCCCTGTCGGTGACGTCGGCCTCCCAGACGGCAGCGCCCGCGTCGGCCACGGCGTGCTCGCGGCAGGCCTTCGCGGTCTCCTCCAGCTCCCGCGGCTCGAGGCCGACGAGGGCCACGTTGGCGCCCCGGCGGACGAGGCTGAGCGCGAGGGACGCGCCGATGCCGCGGGCGGCTCCGGTGACGACGGCGGTCTTGCCCGCGAGATCGGCGCGGGCGGCGTTGCTACTCATGGTCGGTTCCCTTCGCGGCTTCGGCGACCTCGGCGGCGTTCAGCATGCCCTGGACCCGCTTCCTGATCAGCGCGCTGACGACGTCGGGGGCCTCCAGCGGTGTCATGTGACCGAGTCCCGTCAGCGTGGTCATCCCCTCGAACCGCGGCAGCGCGTCGGCGATCGCCTGGGCGTGCGCGGCGGCCGGGGTGAGGCGGTCGCTGCCGCCGAACAGCACCGAGGTGGGCACGTCGAGCTTCCCGACCTGCTCGGTGACGTCGAGCTCGCACAGCACGCGGCCCCAGCCGGCGCGGGGCTTCGGCCGGCAGGCCGTGATGATCCGCGCGTTCACCGTCTGCAGGTGCCGGTCCGCCTCGGGGCCGAGCGCGGTGTGCTTCATCATCGCGCGGGAGACCGGCGTGACCGGGCCGGTCGGCAGGGTGCTGGTGAGCAGGAAGCGGTGCGCGGCGCGGTTGGCCTTCGGGAAGCGCTTGAGGCCGGGTACGACGGTGGACGAGACCGGCAGGTTCGCGAAGCCGGTCGAGCAGAGCACCACTCCCCCGGCGCGGCCGAGGACGGACGCGTCGCCGGCCGAGGCCATGATCGTCATGCCGCCCATGCTGTGGCCGACGAGCACGGCCCGCTCGCCGTCCGGGACGGTCGCGTCGAGGACGGCGCGCAGGTCCTCGACGAGGATCGGCACGCTGTACGCGCCGTGGCCCGGGATCTCGCTCTCGCCGTGGCCGCGCTGGTCGTAGGCGACGACGCGCAGCGCGGGCGCGGACTCGCGCAGCATCCTGATGACCGGCGCCCAGAAGGCTATCCGGCAGGTCCAGCCGTGCACGAGGACGACCGTGGGCGCGCCGTCGGGGCCGTGCACCTCGACGTTGATCCGGGTGCCGTCGGCGGAGGGGACGCGCAGCCGAGCGTCGGGCGCCGGCGGCGTGAAGGGGTCGATGCTGCGAGTCACGCTTGCTCCGCTCCAGTCGTGGTCAGGGGTTCGGCAGGGGTGGCGGGTGCCGGGACGCGGACGTATTCGCGCTCGTCGACGCGGCGGGTCTTGCGGCGGAAGCGGATCGTCGTCCCGGGCCACAGGGTCGGGTTGCGTCCCGCGTCGTTGAGGTACCAGCTCTTGCAACCGCCGGTGTTCCAGACGGTCGGGCCCATTCGGCGCTCGACGTCCTCGCACCACGCCTGCTGGGCGCGCACATCGGTGTCGAGGGCCGCGGCGCCGGTGCGATCCAGTGTCTTGATGTAGTCGACGATGTACGTGAGCTGCGACTCGATGATGTGCACCATCGAGTTGTGGCCGAGCCCGGTGTTCGGCCCGATCACGAAGCAGAGGTTGGGGAATCCGGCCACGGTGGTTCCGCGCAGCGCGCGCATGTCGCCGTCCCAGACCTCCTCGAGCGAGCGGCCGTCCGCGCCCCAGACCTGCTTGGCCATCGGCATGTCGACGGTGTGGAAGCCGGTGGCGAACACGATGGCGTCGACCTCGTGCCGCGTTCCGTCCGACGCGACGGCCGTGCTGCCCTCGATGCTCGCGAGGCCGGAGGCGACGACCTCGGAATTGGGCTGCGCGAGCGCCGGATAGTAGTCGTTGGAGAGCAGGACCCGCTTGCAGCCCATCACGTAGTGCGGCGTGAGCTTCTCGCGCAGCGCGGGGTCCTTGACCGCCTTGTTCATGTGCGCGCGGGCCAGGCGCGAGGCGGCCTTCATCAGCGCCGGGCGCTTGATGAACCCGCCGACGGTGGCCTCGCGGCTGGCGTAGATGCCGAAGCGGGCCACGCGCTGGGTCACCGGGACGTGCGCGTACAGCCACTTCTCCGCGGCGGTGATCTTCCGGTCCCGGCGCGGCATGACCCAGGCGGGCGTGCGCTGGAACAGGATCAGCTTCGCAGCCTCCTTCTGCACCGGCGGCACTATCTGGATCGCCGAGGCTCCGGTGCCGACCACGGCGACGCGCTTGCCGGCCAGGTCCGCCTCGTGGTCCCAGCGCGCCGAGTGGAAGATCGCCCCGGGGAACGTGTCGAGACCGGGGATGTCAGGCATCGACGGGTCCGAGAGCGGGCCGCCCGCGGCGATCACGACGTCGGCGAGGAACTCGCCGCGCGTCGTGCTGACGAGCCACTGCGCGGTCGCCGACTGCCAGACCGCGCCGGTGGCCGGGGTGCCCAGGTGCAGGCGGGCGCGCAGTCCGGGCCGGTCGGCGACGTCCTCCAGGTACGCGCGGATCTCGGGCTGTCCGGAGAAGCTGCGCGACCAGCGCGGGTTCGGCGCGAACGAGAAGGAGTAGAGGTGCGAGGGCACGTCGCAGGCGCAGCCTGGATACGTGTTGTCGCGCCACGTGCCGCCGACGGACTCGGCGCGCTCCAGGATGATGAAATCGCGGATTCCGGCCTCGAGCAGCTTGATCCCGGCGCCGAGACCGCCGAAGCCGGAGCCGATCACGGCCACGCGCACGTGCGCGGGCAGTTCGCTCTCGTGCGCCGACGGGGGCGGTTCGCCGACCGTGAACCAGGACGCGAAGGGCGGGGTGGAGAAGCCCTCGATCCGGTAGCGGCCCCAGGGATCGGGATCGCCGACCTCGGCGGGCGCCGAGCCCTGCGGCGTGGTCAGCGTGCCGCGCAGCTTTCCGGCGGCGAGCACCTCGTCCAGCGCCGGGTCCGCCGCGATCCTTCCGTACCAGTGGTAGCGGCCGTCGATCGGCTGGAAGTATCCGCGCAGCTCGACGCGCACGTCGAAGCTCCGCTGCGCCACCTCGAGTGTGGCAGTGCCCTGGTAACCGTCTTCATCGTCGAAGTCCGCCACGAGGCCTGTTCCTTCCCTATCGGTCTCCTGATACCAGCTTCAGAGTGGGTGCGGTGGGCTGCGCGAGGCGCGAGCGGCCGAGTTCGAGCTCCTCGTCGAGGACGCCGGCCGGAAGAGTGCCGGCGAGCGCCGCGTAGACCAACCGGGTGGTGTATTCGATCGCGTGCACGCGGCTCATCGAGCGCCGCTGCAGCCACCATTCGACGGTCGCCTGGACCAGTCCGGTGATGCCGTAGGCCCAGGGCTCGGCCCCGCCGGAGTCGAGGCCGAAGGCGCGCAGGTAGTCGCCGAACAGAGCGGTCAACGAGGTGGCGATGAGCTCCTTGTTGCGCTCGTACGGATCGTTCTCCTGCGGGATCTCGCCCGCGGTGTGCCGCACGATCAGCCAGTACAGGTTGGGCAGCTCGTCGATCGTCTCGAAGTACGCGGTGATGGTGCCGCGCACGCGGGTCAGCGCGGGCAGGTCGGCCGCGATCGCCGGCATCAGCCTTTCCAGCAGCACGTTCGAGCCGAACTCGCCCAGCGCCGTGACCAGTGCGGTCTTGTCCGCGAAGTAGCGGTAGAGGACGGGCTTGGTGACCCCCGCCTCGGCTGCCACGGCGTCCATCGTCACGTCCGGGCCGTGCGCGTCGAGCACCCGCAGCGCGGCCGCGACGAACTCGGCGCGGCGCTGCTCCCGGTGCGCGCTCCAGCGGTCGCGGCGCGCGTCCGAGCCGCCGGATTCCGCGTTCGAGCCCTTGACAGATGCGTTCACGGTGAGCACGCTACCAGAAGTAACTGTTACTTCAAGTCATAGTTTCCACGGGAGGCCGCCGATGACGACGAAGACGGTGGGCGAAGCGGTGAGCCCGCGTTCTGACCTGGAGCGCAAGGCGGAGCGGTTGCTGCGCTCCACGGCCGCGCGCGCCTACGACCCGGATCTCGATATCGACTGGACCGCGCCGCTGGTCGAGGACGCCCCCTTCATCAAGCCGGAGCGCAGCTCGCTCTACGGCACGGAGATCTGGGAGCGGATGAGCGAGCAGGAGCGCGTCACGCTGACCCGGCACGAGGCCGCCAGCGTGATGAGCGTCGGCCTGTGGTTCGAGGAGATCCTGATCAGGATGCTGGCCAAGATCGCCTACGAGGGGGATCCGACCAGCCAGCGGGTGCAGTACGCGTTCGCCGAGATCGCCGAGGAGTGCCGGCACTCGACCATGTTCGCCCGGACGATCCAGAAGATGGAGGTCCCGGCCTACGGCGTGAACCGCCTCGTGCACGTGCTCGGCCGGGTCCTGCCCTTCCTGGCCCGCGGCGAGGTGGTCTGGGCGGCGACGCTGCTCGGCGAGGAGATCCCGGACCGGCTGCAGCGCGAGATGGTCGAGGATCCGCGCCTGCAGCCGCTGATGAAGATGGTCAACCGGATCCACATCATGGAGGAGGCCAGGCACATCGGCTTCGCGCGCGAGGAGCTGGCCAAGGAGGCCGCGAACGCGCCGCGCTGGCTGCGGCCGATCCGCAGGATGCTGATCGCGCACATCGCGTTCATCGTCAGTCGGAGCCTGATCAACCCGGAGGTCTACCGGTCGATCGGCCTCGACCCCAAGGCGACCAGGAGGATCGCGCTGCGCAACCCGCACCACCAGCGCACGCTGCACTGGTCGGCGGAGAAGGTCGTGGCCACCCTGGACGACCACAAGCTGATCCGCCGAGGCAACCGTTGGTGGAAGGCGTCCTTCCTGGTTCGGTGACGCTCGGCGACCGGCGACGGTACGCTGCGCGCATGACGCTGCCCGACTACCTGACCCTCGGTCTTTCGATCGTCGCGTTCGTGTTCTCGATCATCACCTTCGTCTACAACACCTACGAGCAGTATCTGAAGGCTGCGAGGCTCCAACTGGTCCTGGGCAGCCAACTGCGGCCCGGGTTTCTGGACGGCCAGCAGAAGATCGGCTTCTGGGTGCCCGTGGTCCTGACGAACCAGGGCGCGGTGGACGCGGTCGTGCTCCGGATCGAGGGCGAGTTGACGCAGCAGGGCGGGAAGCCGGTCGGCGTCGAGTGGTACACCGTCGGCGACTACGACGGCGCCAAGGACGAGTTCATCCCGAAGGGCTGGACCGACACGCTGATCGTGTCGAGCAGGAAGGCGACGACGACGTGGATCGGTCTGCGCACCACGTCCGACGTGGCGATGCCGGAGACGGACACCGACTTCACCCTGACCCTGAACGTGTACGCGCCGGTCGTCCGGAGGCGAGCCGCGCAGGAGCGCCTCGCGACGAGTTGGACCGGGACCCTCACGCTGCAGACGGACAAGATGGCCGAGGTCACGAAGCCCGCGGCCGGCGCCCCCGCGTTCGACCTGCGCGGCGGCCAGTTCGTGCACCTGCAGGCGAGCGCTCCGCGGAGCGTCACCGCGCTCGTCCCCGGCCTGAAGGACGTCACCATCGCCTAGTCCGCGACCATCGCCTGGTCCGCGGCGGCTCAGGGGTCCTGGAGGCGTTTGACGGCGAGCAGCGCGAGGTCGTCGGTCAGCCGGGGACCCGCGTGCTCGTGCACGGCGCGCAGGATGTGGTCGAGCAGCGGGTCGGGCTCCTGGTAGGTGGCCCAGTCCGGGTCGGCCACGTCGAGCCGGAAGAAGCGGCCGCGCTTGTCCCGCGCCTCGGTGGTGCCGTCCGTGTAGAGCAGCATCATGTCCCCGGGCACGAAGTCCACCTTGTACACCGGCGGCGGGTCGCTCGCGAGATCGAGCAGGCCGAGCGGCGGCGCGGGCTCCGGCGGGTCCAGCGGGACCACGACTCCGTGGTGGATCAGCAGCGGGGCCGGGTGGCCGCAGTCGACGATCTCCGCCTGCGCGCTGCCCGGCGGGATGGACACCAGCACGGCGGTGACGAACTCCTCGGTGTCCGACTGCGGCCGGCGGGTGAGCGCCTGGTGCATCCGCAGCGCGATCGCGGCGAGGTCGCCCTCCTGGTGGGCGGCCTCGCGGAAGATGCCGAGCACGTCGGCCGCGGCCTCGACCGCGGGCAGGCCCTTGCCGCGCACGTCGCCGATGATCAGCCGGTCGCCGAAGGGGGTGGTCATCACCTCGTACAGGTCGCCGCCGATCCGCGCCTCGGCGGCCGCGGCGGCGTAGCGCACGGCCGAGCGGACCGAGACCAGGTCGCTGGGCAGCGCCCGGAGCAGCACCTTCTGCGCGACCTCGGCGACCGTGCGCACGTCGGTCAGCATCCGCTGCTGGCGCTGGGCGAACCTGACGACGCCCCAGCTCAGCAGCGTCACCGTGACCACGGAGAACTCGGTGCCGAAGATCACCACGCGCGGGATGCCCTCGGAGTAGAGCTCGAGCACCAGCGAGATGGCCACGCACAGGACGCCGATGACCAGCGGCCGCAGCTGCCGGACCGGGGTGACCAGGGCGCCGAGCGCGGGCGGCACGGAGAGCGTGGCGGAGAAGCTGACGTTGCTCGGCGTGACCAGGTCGGCGATGACCACGGCCACGATCAGGGCGTACGGCATCGCGCGCACGAGCCGTCCGGAACGGCCGGGTGGCGGAGTGTCAGATGCGAACTGGCTGCTCATCCCACGGAAAACGGTATGCGGATCTTGAGGCGGCCGCAACGGGCCCGGACGGCGCGGGCCCGCTCGGGCCCTGTGGAAATATGACTTACTGGCGAGTAATATCCACTCGCCAGGACGGGCGGTCGATCGGAGTTGTCATGGCCGGGTTCTCAGCTTACGCCGAGACGCAGCACTATGTGGTCTCCCACGACGTGCGACTCGCCGTGTTCGAAAACGTCGGCGACGGTCCGAGCTTGCTGTTCGTGCACGGATACCCGGACACGCACATCGTCTGGGACGCGGTCCGCGCCGAACTGGCCGAACGCTTTCACACGGTCCGCCACGACGTGCGCGGCGCGGGCGCCTCGGACTCGCCGCGCGGGGTGCGGGAGTACCGGCTCGACCGGCTGGCCGACGACCTGTTCGCCGTCGCCGACTTCGTGAGCCCGGATCTGCCCGTGCACATCGTGGCGCACGACTGGGGTTCGATCCAGTCCTGGCACGCCGTGACCGACCCGCGCGCCGTGCACCGGATCGCCTCGTTCACCACGATCTCGGGGCCGTGCCTCGACCACACGGGCCACTGGTTCCGCGAGCGCTTTCGCCGGCCGACCCCGCGGCGCCTGGCCCAACTGCTGAAGCAGAGCGCGAAGTCGTGGTACATCTACGCGTTCCACATCCCGTTCGCCGCGCCGCTGCTCTGGCGCTTCTGGCTGGCCCGGAACTGGGGAGCGCTGCTGCGCAGGGCCGAGGGGATCGAGCCGTCGCCGGGGCACCCGCAGCCGACGCTCGAGGCCGACGCCGTGCGCGGCATCAGGCTGTACCGCGCGAATATGATCAGACGGCTGATGAAGCCGCAGCGCCGGTTCACGCAGGTCCCCGTCCAGATCATCAGCCCGACGAAGGACCGCTTCGTGAGCCCCGCGCTGGCCGAGGGGCTGGAGAAGTGGGCGCCGGACCTGCAGCGCGAGACCGTCGAGTGCGGGCACTGGGGCGCGCTCACCCAGCGGGCGTCCGAGGTCGCGGCGCTGATCGCCAAGTTCGTGACAGAGGTCGAAGAGGCCTGAACGCACACGAGCCCGGTCCGATGGACCGGGCTCGCGCGCTCCCCTCACCAGAGGTGCGTCAGCCGTTGGCGCACAGCAGCGGCCGGAAGCTCAGCGCCGGGGCGCCGTTCTGCAGGATGCTGTTACTGTCGCCGAGGTGCAGGTTCAGGTACCAGGTGCCGTCGGCGGGCATCTGGCTCACGCCGCTGACCGTGCGGGTCTCGTTGACGACGTTGCCGTGCTGGTCGGCCTGGTAGTCCATCAGCATGTAGAGCACCGAACCCTGCGACTGGCACGAGCCCCGGTGGATGTGCGCGGCGTGCATACCCGGGGTCAGGCCGGCGGCGTTCACGGTCACGGACAGCGTCTTGGCGGTCGGGTCGTAGACGACGGTCGCGTTGCCGTTCAGGTAGCCCTGGCTGTCGCCGTTCACGTCCACGTCCACGGCGTGCAGGTTGTACGTGCCGTAGCGGCCGTAGAGGCTCTCGGTCCGCGCGATCGGCTCGCGGGCGAGCGCGTTCTCGTTGTTGTCGCCGCCGTAGAGGCCCAGTCGGATCACCAGGCGGGCGCCCGAGGACAGACCGCTGACCTGCGAGGCCGAGGTCAGGGTCGAGTCGGCGTCGCCGGTGCCGTCGGCGGTGAGGGAGCCGAGCCGCACGGCGGTCCGGCCGTCGGCGGTGTCGATCTCGACGGTGTGCGCGGAGCCGGGAGTCAGGCCGCTGACGACGAGGTGCGCGGAGACGGTGCCGTCGGAGTTCTTGCCGAGCGTCGCGGTGCCGGTGGGCATCGCGTGCAGCGACAGGTGGGTGACGACCTTCTTGGTGCTGGCCGGCGCGGCCAGCATGCCGTCGGTGTTGCCCTGCGCGTCGGTGTAGAAGCCGACCAGGTCGCCCTGGTCGTTCACGCCGTTGACCGTCGTGGCGCCGACTCCCTTCGGGTCGTCCACGGTCTGGAAGGAGCCGGAGCGGGTCCAGGTGAAGCCGTGCGTCTGCGCGCCGTTGCCGGTGCCGGTCTGGTAGACGCCGACCACCTCGTCATGGTCGTTGACGCCGAGCGCCTGGGTCATCGTGGCGCCGGGGTAGGCCAGCACGGTCTGCCGGCCGCCTTCGGAGAGCAGGAAGCCGTCCTGCGCGCCGTTCGAGCCGGTGAAGAACCCTGCGATGTCGCCGTCGCCGTTGACGCCCGCGGCGGTCACGCTGGTGGCGCCGGAGACGTTCACCGTGTGGAAGCGGTGGCTGCGGATGCTGTACGTGTAGCCGTGGTTCGCGCCGTTGGCGTCGGTGTAGAAGCCGACCGCCTCGCCGTCGTCGTTGATGCCGAGCAGCTGGTTGACCGGCGGATTCGCGTTGCTCGAGGTCGGGAACGCGACGCTGTGGTACTGGCCGTCGATCCGGTAGAAGCCGGTGTTGTCATTGATGTTGTCCGCGTTGTTCATGCTCGACCAGAAGCCGACCGTGATGTCCGCGTCGTTCACGCCGGTGACCTGCGTCTGCACGGAGCCCGGGAAGTTCTCGTTGACGAAGTTCGACAGTTCGCGGTCGCTGACCCGGTAGCCCTTGTTCGGGTGACCGGCCGCGCCGGAGCCGAAGTACCCGGCGATGATCCCGTTCCGGTTGATGCCGAGCAGTTGGTTGAACGTCGGGTCGGCCGGATCGTCGACCGTCGTGAACGTGTACCCGGTCGGCTGCGTGAAGGCGGCGGCGTTCGCCGAGATCTGGCTCTGCCTCTGCGCGGCCGCCTGGTTGACGACGGATGCGATGCCGGCGTGCGCCCCGCAGCCCGCTACGGTGCCGGCGGCCAGTGCCGCCGCGGATAGAATGACGAGCTTCTTCATGGTCCCTCCCCAGGTCCCTGATGTGCTCTGCGGTGTTCGAACGGCTTGTTCTGCCCTCGATACTGCTCGCCGCAGGGGGAGGTCGCGATCATGCAGGCATGTATCTCGGGAGGGGATGCCTGCACCCCCGCGCCGGGGATGTCAGCGCCCTTCCCCCCGGTCGCCCGCGTGTGCTGTTATCGGGATTCCAGGAGCGTGAGCACCGCGGCGACGCGGCGGTCGAGCTCCGCGGCTTCGCCGAGGCCCAGCTTGGAGAACAGGGAGTTGATATGCTTCTGAACCGCCCGCTCGGTGAGCGTGAGCGCCTTGGCGATCGCGGCGTTGCTCTTGCCCTGGGCCATCTCCTCGAGCACCTCGCGCTCGCGCGGGGTGAGGCCGGCCAGCGGCGAGCCCTCGGCCTTCTCGGACCGGGTGACCAGCGCCTCGATCAGCTGCGGGTCCAGCGCGGAGCCGCCGGAGGCGACCTGGCGCAGCGAGCGCTCGAGCTCGGAGACGTCGCCGATCCGCTCCTTGAGCAGGTACCCGGCGCCCGCCGCCCCGCCGCGCAGGAACTCGTAGGCGTACTGCGGATCGGCGAACTGGGTCAGCAGGATGACGCCGGTCCCCGGGTGCTCGGCGCGGATCCGGGCGGCGGCCTTGAGCCCCTCGGTGCCGTGGTCCGGCGGCATCCGGATGTCGGTGATCACCACGTCGGGCCGGTGCTCGTCCACGGCGGCGAGCAGCTCGTCGAGGTCCGCGACCGCCGCGAGCAGTTCGACCTCGTCCAGCGCCTCGAGCAGCGCCGAGGTGCCGGCGCGCAGCAGGTAGTTGTCCTCGGCCAGCACGACCCTGATCGACACGGCGACCCCTCCCCGGGAGAGAACTCATGACGAGGGTTCCCCCGATGAGCGCACTGTACCCGCTGGTCCGGAGATCCGCGCAGACCGTGGTCTCCGTCGGCTTCGTGATCGCCGTCTACGAGGGTTTAGTCGCAGGCGAGCTGCATTTCTGGCCGAGTGCGCCGGACTCCTGGATCCTGCCGGTCTGGGTGCTCGCGGCGACCGTGTCCGGCCTCGGCCTCGGCCCGCTGCGGCGGCTGGTGACCCGGCTGCTGCGGCAGGCCTGGCCCGCGGCGGGAAACGACCCCTACGCGGCGCTGGCCGAGACGGTCGCCGGGGTGCGGCTGGCGGTCCCGGCGGAGGACGCGCTGAACCGGCTGACGGAGATCGCCGTGCGCGGCACGAGCGCGCGCACGGCCCGGATCGTCATGCTCGACGAGACCGTCCCTCTGAGCGCCGGGCGCTCCGAGCTGTTCCCGATCATCGTCGATCGCAGTGTCCTGGCCCACTTCGTCCTCGAGCCCTCGCGGCGCGAGCTGAGCAAGGCGGATCGGCAGCTCGGCGTGACCCTCGCGGACGCCGCCGGCGCGATCCTGCGCAACGCGCGGCTGACCGAGGAGCTCGCCGAGCAGCTGCGCCGCCACGAGGCTCAGGCCGTCGAGCTCGACCGCTCCCGGCGCCGCGTCGTGGCCGCGCGGGACGAGGCCAGGGAACGGCTCGGCACCGAGATTCAGGACTCCGTCGGCAGCGCGCTGAGCGACGGCAAGGCCCGCGCCCTCGCCTTGGCGGACGCGGCGGATTGGGACCCGGCGCTGGCCGAGCTCACGGAGCTGGTCGACAAGGCGGTCAAGGACTTCCGGCGCATCGTGCACGGCGTCTACCCGGCCACGCTGACCGATCACGGGCTCCGCGCGGCGCTCGGCAACCTCGTCGCCGATCTGCCGGGCAACGCGAGGTTCAGCGCCCCCGAGCTGCCCCGGTTCGAGGCCAGGTACGAAGCAGGGCTCTACTTCTGCGTGGCCACGCTGCTCGCACCCGTCGCGCGGGACGTCGAGGTGGTCGTCGAGCTCGAAGACGGCGGCCTGCGCGTCCGGCTGAGCGGCGCGGACGTCGACTGGGATCCCGGGACGCTGGAGGCGATCCGCGACCGGGTCGCGGCGCTCGACGGCCGTCTGCGGCTCGGCGGGACCGACCTCGCCGAGCTCGTCGTACCGATGCGGACCGAGGTGGCGGCGTGATGAACCGGTTCTTCAATCGCACACTGATATACGCGCTGTTGATCGCGGCGATCGGCGCGGCCTACGTGTTCGGCGTGGCGAAGGCGGACGCCGCGTTCGGCCTCGACTCGGACTGGCTCGCGGCGCCCCAGGTCGCGGCGGCCGGGCTGCTCGCGGTCCTGTTCGACCCGATCAGGCGACGGCTCGAATCCTGGGCGGACCGGCTCGTCTACGGCCGCCGGATCTCCGCGGGCGCCGCCGTCGCCGAGATCACGGCGCTGGGGCACGGAGCCGACGGGGACGCGGCGCTGCGCGACCTGGCCAGGATCGTCGCGCTCGGGCTCGGCACCGCGAGCGCGGCCGTCCGGCTGGATCTCGCGGACGGGGAGCACGTGCGCTACGCGTGGCCGGAGGCGCGGCTCGCGGAGCACATCAGGGAGCTGCCGATCAGTTATCAGGGCGCTGTCGTGGGCGCCCTGGAACTGCCCTCGGAGGTAGCCCCGCGGCGGAGGACGCTGGTGGAGGGACTGACGCGGAGCGCCGGCGTGGTCCTGCACAACGCGGGCCTGACCATCGAGCTCGAGCACCGGATCGAGGACGTGCGGCAGCGTACGGCCGAGATCGCGGCGGCGCGCTGGCGGATCGTCGCCGCGCAGGACAGCGAGCGGCGGGAGCTGGAGCGCGACCTGCACGATGGAGCGCAGCCGGGGCTGACGGCCGTGCGCCTCGGGCTCGGCCTGGTCACGCACCTGGCCAAGGCGGGCAAGACGGAGGCGGCCCGGCGCGGGCTGCGCGATCTCATCGCCCAGATCGACAACGCGTCGGCCGGGCTGCACCAGACCCTGCGCGGCCTCGATCCCGAGGTACTGCGCACGTCGGGGCTGGCCGCGGCGCTGGGCGAGCTCGTGGACGAACTGGGGGTCGCCGGGCACGCCGAGATCGCCGACGCGACGGAAGGCCTGCGGTTCCGCGCGGATCTGGAGGCCGCCGCGTACTTCTGCTGCGCCGAGGCGATCCAGAACGCCGCGAAGCACTCCCCCGCCGCCGCGCTGCGCGTCCTGCTGGCGCACGGCTCGGGCCAGGTCCGATTCGAGGTGCGCGACGAGGGCCCCGGTTTCGAAGTGGAGCACGAGGGCACTGGCAGCGGACTGCGGAACATGGTCGATCGCGCGGAGGCCGTGGGCGGCGGGCTCACGGTCGAGTCCTCGTCCCGCGGCACGATCGTGGCCGGGTGGATTCCGCTATCGTAAGACCTGAATCCGCCGAGGAGGACTGACTGTGCCCAGCCCGCTGATCACCGCCGCCCAGGCCGCGCCGACCACTCCCATGCTGGTCGTGGACGTCGAGACGCTGGACCGGAACATCGCGCGGATGGCCGAGCGGGCGCAGGCGGGTCCGTTCGACCTGATGCCGCACGCGAAGACGCACAAGTGCCCGCAGATCGCCGAGAAGCAGGTGTCGAGCGGGGCGGTCGGCCTGACGCTGGCCACGATCGGCGAGGCGGAGGTCTTCGCCGACCTCGGCGCTCCGCTCTTCATCGCGTACCCGCTCTGGCTCGACGAGGGCAAGCAGCGCAGGCTCGCGAAGCTGGCGATGCGGGCGCCGGTGCGGGTCGGCGTGGACTCGATCGAGAACGCGCGGCGGATCGTGGGCACGGGGGCGCGCGTCGTCATCGAGATCGACAGCGGCCACCACCGGACCGGCGTACAGCCCGCCGAGGCGGGTGCGCTGGCGAGCGCGGTGGCCGATCTCGGACTGACCGTGGAGGGCGTGTTCACCTTCCCGGGGCACGGCATGGCGTACGCCGAGGGCTCGACTCCGGCCGAGGTCCGCGCGGCGGCCGCGCGGGATCAGGAAACTGCTTTGGCCGAGGCCGCTCGCTCGCTGGTCGCGGCGGGGGTGAATCCGCTCGTCGTCAGCGGCGGCTCGACCCCGACCTACGCGCACCGGCGCGACGGACTGATCAGCGAGATGCGGCCCGGGGTGTACGTGTTCAACGACGCGATGCAGGTCGCGCTCGGCTCGTGCACGGTCGAGGACGTGGCCCTGGCCGCCGCGGCGACCGTGGTCAGCGTTCCGGCGCCGGACCGCTTCGTGCTCGACGCCGGGAGCAAGGTGCTCGGCGCCGACCCCAACGCCTGGTCTCCGGGCTATGGGCTGGTGCCCGCGTATCCGGGTTCGAAGGTCGTGCAGCTGTCCGAGCACCACGCGGTCGTCCAACGACCGGAGGGAACGACCGCGCCGCAGCACGGGGATCGGGTGGCGATCATCCCGAACCACGTGTGCAACGCGGTCAACCTCGCGGCCGAGCTCGTCGTCGTGAAGGACGACGAGCACGTGGACACCTGGCCGGTGGCCGCCCGCGGCGCGAACGCCTAGAGCGGCGTGACGTAGGCGCCCGAGATACCGCCGTCGACCACGAACGTGGATGCGGTGATGAACGAGGCGTCGTCGCTGCCGAGGAACGCGACGGCCGCCGCGATCTCCTCGGGCTCGGCGAACCGTCCGGCCGGGATGTGCACCAGGCGCCGGGCCGCGCGCTCGGGGTCCTTGGCGAACAGCTCCTGCAGCAGCGGCGTGTTCACCGGCCCCGGGCACAGCGCGTTGACCCGGATGCCCTCGCGCGCGAACTGAACGCCGAGCTCGCGGCTCATCGCCAGCACCGCGCCCTTGGACGCCGTGTACGAGATCTGCGACGTGGCGGCGCCCATCAGCGCGACGAAGGAGGCCGTGTTCACGATCGAACCCTTGCGGCCCGACTCGGCGTGCTGCTTCCGCATGTGCGGGATCGCGGCCTTGCAGCACAGGTAGACGCTGGTCAGGTTGACCTCCTGGACCTTGCGCCAGGCCTCGATGCCGGTGTCCAGGATCGAATCGTCGTCGGGGGGCGAGATGCCGGCGTTGTTGAACGCCAGGTCCAGCGAGCCGTAGCGGTCCACGGTCGTCTGGAACAGCGCCTCGACCTGCTCGCGGTCGGTCACGTTCGTCGGGACGAACAGGCCGCCGACCTCCTCGGCCGCCTTCGGGCCCGCGGTCTCGTCGAGGTCCGCGATGACGACGTGCGCCCCCTCCGCGGCCAGCCGCCGGGCCGTGGCCAGGCCGATGCCGCTGGCGCCTCCCGTGATCACGGCCGCCTTCCCGGCGTAACGCTCCACCATGCTCGTTCTCACTCTCAGTTCCGTCAGTAGGCGATGAAGACGTTCTTGGTCTCGGTGAACGGGTCTAGCGCGTCCGGTCCGAGCTCGCGGCCCAGGCCGGACTCCTTGTAGCCGCCGAAGGGGGTCCAGTAGCGGACCGAGGAGTTGGAGTTGACCGAGAGGTTGCCGGCCCGGACGGCGCGGGAGGTGCGCAGCGCGCGGCCGATGTCGCGGGTCCAGATCGAGCCCGAGAGGCCGTAGCTCGTGGCGTTGGCGAGCTCGATGGCGTCGGCCTCGTCCTCGAAGGGCATCGCGGCGACGACCGGACCGAAGATCTCCTCCGTCGCGACCCGCGAGGCGTGGTGGACGGGCGCGAGCACGGTCGGCGGGTACCAGAAGCCGGGTCCGTCGGGCGCGTCGCCCTGGAAGGCTATCGGCGCGTCCTCGGGCACGTACGAGCGCACCCGCTCGCGCTGCGCGGCGGAGATCAGCGGCCCCATATCCGTGGTCTCATGCACCGGGTCGCCGACGCGGATCGCCTTGACCGCGGGCTCCAGCAGCTCCATGAACCGGTCGTAGACCTCGCGCTGGACCAGGATCCGGCTGCGCGCGCAGCAGTCCTGGCCCGCGTTGTCGAACACTGCTCCGGGCGCGGCGGCCGCGGCCTGTTCGAGGTCGGCGTCGGCGAATACGATGTTCGCGCTCTTGCCGCCGAGCTCCAGCGTCACCGGGACGAGGCGGCCGGCGGCCTTGCCGGCGATCTCGCGGCCGACCCGCGTGGACCCGGTGAAGACGATCTTCGCGACGCCGATGTGCTCGACCAGCCGGGCGCCCGCGACCGGTCCGGTGCCGGGTACCACCTGGAAGACGTTCGGCGGCAGCCCCGCTTCGAGCGCGAGTTCGGCCAGGCGGAGCGCGGTCAGCGGCGTCAGTTCGGAGGGCTTGAGGACGACCGTGTTCCCGGCGGCGAGCGCGGGCGCGACGCCCCAGGCGGCGATCGGCATCGGGAAGTTCCACGGCGCGATCACCGCGACGACGCCGACCGGTTCCTTGAACGTGACATCGATCCCGCCCGGCACCGGGATCTGCTGCCCGATCAGCCGTTCGGGCGCACCCGCGTAGTACTCGAATACGTCGCGCGCGTTACCCGCCTCCCAGCGCGCTGAGCCGATCGGGTGACCCGAGTTCGCGACCTCGAGCCGGGCAAGCTCCTCGATCTCCTCGTCGATGCGCCGCGCGAACCGCCGCAGCAGCCTGGCCCGGTCGCCGGGAGCCACGTCGCGCCACGCCGGAAAGGCCTCGTTCGCGCGGACGACGGCCTCGTCCACCGCGTCCACCGAGGCCATCGGCACCTCGGCGATCCGCTCCTCGGTGGCCGGGTTGAGGACCTGATACAGCTCGCTCATCGGTTCGCGGCTTCCTTCTCGCTCTGTTCGATCAGGGCTGCGAACAGCCGCAGCTCACGGTCGTGTTCCGGGTGCCACTGCACGCCCACGGCGAAGGCCCGGCCGTTCACCGCGACGGCCTCGATCGTGCCGTCGGGCGCGCGTCCGGTGACCGTCAGGCCGTCGCCGAGCCGCCCGAGCGCCTGGTGGTGATAGCAGGACACGGTCACGGCGTCACCGAGGATCGAGCCCGGCAACTCCTCGACATCGAGGCTGACCGGTGTGCGCTCGAAGACCGCCGGGCCGGCCTTGTGGCCCTCGATGTGCTGGTTCAGCGAGCCGCCGAAGTGGACATTGAAGAGCTGCGCCCCGCGGCAGATGCCGAGCACCGGGAGGTCCCGCTCCAATGCGGCGGCCAGCAGGGCCAGCTCCCACGCGTCGCGCTGAACCCGCGGCTGATCGGTCTTCTCGTGCGGCGGCTCGTCGTACCGTGCGGGGTCGACGTCAGGGCCGCCGGAGATCACCAGGCCGTCCAGCGTTTCGACGGCCTCCGCGGCGAGACTCGTGTCGTCGATCGGCGGGAGCAGCAACGGGATTCCTCCCGCCGCCGCGACGCAGTCCACGTACGTGGCCGGGAGCGTCGCAGCGTCCTGCTTCCAGACTCCCCACGCGGCGGTCTCCCGGTACGCGCTGATGCCGATCCTCGGCTTGCCGCTCACAGGCGCTCGAACCCTCTGCGTCGTTCCCAGTCCGTCACGGCCGCATCGAAGGCCGCGAGCTCGATCCGCGCCGCGTTCAGATAGTGCGCGACGACGCCCTCGCCGAAGGCCGATTCGGCCAGCTCGCTCGCCGCGAAGAGGTCAGCGGCGTCGCGCAGGGTGCTCGGTACCTGCGGCCGGTCGGCGCCGTACGCGTTGCCGCGGAACTCGGGCTCGAGCGGCAGCTCGCGATCGATGCCGTCGAGGCCGGCGGCGATCATTCCGGCGATGGCGAGGTACGGGTTCACGTCGCCGCCGGGCACCCGGTTCTCCACACGCAGTCCGTGACCGTGGCCGACGACGCGCATCGAGCAGGTGCGGTTGTCGCTGCCCCACGCGACGGCCGTCGGCGCGAAGCTTCCGTCGGCGTACCGCTTGTAGGAGTTGATGTTCGGCGCGTAGAGCAGCGTCAGATCCCTGACGTGGGCCAGCTGGCCGGCGATGAAGTGCTCCATCAGCTTCGAGAATCCGTGCTCGCCGTCGCCCGACAACACGGCCGCGTCGTCCTCGGCGGCGCGCAGGCTCAGGTGGATGTGGCAGGAGTTGCCCTCGCGCTGGTCGTACTTGGCCATGAAGGTGAGGCTGCGGCCCTGCTGGGCGGCGATATTCTTCGCGCCGGTCTTGTAGATCGAGTGGTTGTCGCAGGTCGTCATGGCCTCGGCGTAGCGGAAGGCGATCTCGTGCTGGCCGGGGTTGCACTCGCCCTTCGCCGACTCGACGTACATCCCCGCGCCCGACATCCCGGTGCGGATCGCGCGCAGCAGCGGCTCGATGCGGGCCGTGCCGAGCATCGAGTAGTCGACGTTGTACTGGTTGGACGAGGTCAGCCCGTCGTAGTTCTTGTCCCAGGCCTGCTCGTAGGTGTCGTTGAACACGATGAACTCGAGCTCGGTGCCCGCATACGCGACGAGGCCGCGCTCGGCGAGCCGGTCGAGCTGGCGGCGCAGCAGTTGGCGCGGCGACGCGGCGACCGGCTCCCCGCTCTCCCAGAACACGTCGGCGAGCACGCCGGCGGTGCCCGGCTGCCAGGGGATCATCCGCAGGGTGCTGAGATCGGGCTTGAGCACGAAGTCGCCGTAGCCGGTCTCCCAGGAGGACATGTCGTAGCCGGAGACCGTGTTCATGTCCACGTCCACGGCCAGCAGGTAGCTGCAGGCCTCGGTCTCGTGCGGGACGACCACGTCGAGGAAGAACTCGGCCGACACGCGCTTGCCCTGCAGGCGCCCCTGCATGTCGGTGAGCGAGACCTCGACGGTGTCCACGGTCCCGTCGGCGACGAGCGCGCGGAGCTGGTCGAGCGTGAGCATCCCGGGTCGCCGGGCCGCTTCACTGCTGGGGTTGCCGTTCATGCACGCGCCTCCGAGGCTGGAGAAGGCTTTTGGACGGAGATTCGTCCATTACGCGTCCGAAGTCAAGAGCCGTGTCAGCAGGCGAGAAATCCGCGCAGCAGCACGGCGGTCCCCTCGAGGTGCTCGGCCATCGCGCGCCGGGCCGCCTCGGGTTCGCCGGTCAGCACCGCGGCGCTGATCAGGCGGTGCTGCTCGGCGGAGTGCCGGAGATTGGCCTCCAGCATGGGGATCGCGTCCAGCAGGTCGTTGACGCGTAGCCGGGCCTCGGCGACGGCCGCCGCGAGCTGCGTCGAGCCGGAGAGCTCGGCGAGCGCGAGGTGGTAGCGCGTGTCGGCGATCCGGTACTCGGCGGCGTCCGCCTGCTCGGCCGCCTCCATGCGCTGCGTCAGCAGTCTGCGTTCGGCGGGGCCGAGCCGCCGATGGGCCGCGGCCTCCGCGGCGCCGGTCTCCACGACGTGCCGGAAGGTGAGCGAGTCCTCGAGGCCGCCGGGCAGGTCGCCGAGCAGCTCGGGCAGCCGCTCGGGCGGCGGGGGCCCCGGACGCCGCAGCACCCGGGTGCCGCCGGAGCGGCCCCGCGTGCTGGCCACGATGCCCTCGGCCGCGAGCGCGTGGATCGCCTCGCGCAGCGTGTCCCGGCTGACCCGCAGCTGAGCCGCGAGCTCGCGCTCCGGGGGCAGCCGCTCCCCCGGCCGGATCGCGCCGAGCTTCACCGAGCGCAGGATCCGCTCGACGGTCTCCTCGAAGGCGTTGCCGGTCCGCACCGCCTGGAAGGTGGGAAAGCGCGCCGCGGTGACGGCCGCGGCCGTCGTCGACTCGTCCACCATCTCGCCCTTTCACCCCGTCGCCCGGTTACCGGGGTCCGGGTCATTGTGCGCGCGGCGGCGGCAGCGCGTCTAGTGGTGGATTCACCGCCGCCGCCGTGCGCCATCTCCCCCGGGCTCAGCCGGTGACGCTGGCCGCGCCCGTTTCGATGTGGCCGGTGAAGCGCCGCGACCAGGAGGAATCGCCGCTGACGGTGATCGTGAAGTCGTACCAGCCGTTACAGTACGCGACCTGGTTGAAGTAGTCCGACACGCTCGCACCAGCCGCGACCGTATAGGTCCACGGCCCGTCGGTGCGGTAGTGGTTCGACGTGACGGTGAAGGTGACCGAGGAGGTCCCGGTGTTGGTCATCGTCAGCCAGAGCGACTGCTCGTTCAGGTTCGGCGAGACCGCGTAGTGGCTCGTGACCTCGGCGTACCTGCCCGAGGTGGTGGCGTTGCCCTGGAACCGCCGCAGGAAGCGGTTCGGCCCGGTCATCGTCAGGTCGTACGCACCCGCGCCGTACCCCGTCCCGATGTTGAAGTAGTCCGTGACGACCCCGTCGCCGCCGGCCGCCGAGTACGCCGGCACCGTGTACTGCCAGGGCCCGCCGGTCCGATCCGCGTTCGCATAGACAGCGAACGTGGCCGCGCTGGTAGCCTGCGCCCCCTCGTTGGCCATCTTCAGCCAGAGCAGGATCTGCCCGTTCGCGTCGTACTCGATCTTGGAGACGTAGCCGTCCGGCTGATAAGGCAGAGCGCGCGCGGACCGCGCGCCGGACTCCTGCGAGGGCAGCGCGTTCGTGTTGGGCGTCGGATTGACCATGACGTCGCACGAGGCGAGGCTGATCGTCGAGGTCGTGGCCGGAAGCGTGGTCGGCAGCCCGTGCACCGGGTTGGCGAAGTCGAACGCCCCGGTCAGGTCCCCGCAGATCTCCCGCCGCCAGGCCGAGATGTTCGCGCAGTGCGCCGGAGTCCCCAGCGCGGCGGTCCACGTCTCCATGAACCGAATGACCGAGGTGTGGTCGTAGGTCTGCGAGTCGACCCACCCGCCCCGCGTCCACGGCGACGCGATGATCATCGGCACCCGGTACCCGAGCCCGATCGCCGTGCCGCTCTGGATGAACTCGTCGGCGGTCCCGGCCGGCGCAACCGGCGGCGGAACGTGGTCGAAGAACCCGTCGTTCTCGTCGTAGTTGATGAACAGGACAGTCGAGTCGAACACGTCCGCGTTCGCCGAGAGCGCCTGGAGCACCTCGTTCACGAACTGCGCCCCGTCCTCCGGCGGCGCATCCGGGTGCTCCGAGCACTGCTGGTTGGCGACGATCCAGGACACCTGGGGGAGAGTCCCGTTCTGCACGTCGCTCTTGATCGCCGCGGCGATATCAGTAGGCGTAGACCCGGTCGTCGACGGAACCGAGGACATCCCGTTCTCGTACAACGGCGAGCTCATGGCCGCATTGGCGAACTGCTTGAAGTAAGCCAGCCCGTTGTCGCCGAAGTTGTCGCTCGCGACCTGGTAGACCTTCCAGGACACGCCCGCATCCTGCAGCGCCTCGGCGTAGGTCTGCCAGCTGAGCCCCGACTCGGACCCGCCGTCATATGCCGGCCCGCCCGCGGTCCCATTGGGATCGATCATGCCCGACCACAGGTAAGTCCGGTTCGGCCCGGTGGCCGACAGGATCGAGCAGTGGTACGCATCGCAGATCGTGTACGCATCCGCGAGCGCATAGTGGAAGGGGATGTCCGACCGGGTCAGATACCCCATCGTCCGGTTCGAGCCCTTCGCCGAGATCCAGTCGTCCATCTTGCCGGTGTTCCAGGCCTCGTGCTGGGTCGACCAGCCGTGGTCCAGCGAGCCGTCGCACTGGGCCAGCGTCTCGCCGGTGGCGCCCCACCACCAGGCGCTGGTGTCGCTGAGGTTCCAGGGGTACTGGCGCGAGGAGCCGTTCGGCTGGTTGAACACGCTGTACCCGCCCGAAAGCTGGATCGTCGCGCGGTCACCGAACCCGCGCACGCCCTGCAGCGTGCCGAAGTAATGGTCGAAGGAGCGGTTTTCCTGCATCAGGATCACGACGTGCTTCACGTCCGTGATGGTGCCGGTGGCGGCGGCCTGCGCACGCGCGGCACGCACCGGCACGACACCGAGCGCCGCGCCGGTGCCGACGGCCGCGGCGGAG
>DASTAE010000026.1:0-4347 GCA_035712985.1 Actinospica sp. | reverse complement strand
AAAACCTGATCGGGCGTGGCGGCTTGCCCGGCGTGCGCGGCGGCCCAAGCATTGAGCCATGGCCGAGGACGTTCCGGGGTATCTGCGCTACCCGCACGTGCGCGGCTCGCTGCTGACCTTCGTCGCCGAGGACGACGTCTGGCTCGCTCCGCTGCGGGAGGACGCTTCGGTCGGCCGGGCCTGGCGGGTGACCAGCGACCGGATGCGGGTGAGCAATCCGCGGCTGTCCCCGGACGGGCGCACCCTCGCGTGGACCAGTTGGCTCTCGCCGACCCCCGAGGTGTGGACGGCGCCGGTCTCCGGCGGTCCGGCGCTGCGCACGAGCTGGTCCGGCAGCGAGGACACGCGCGTGCTCGGCTGGATGCCGAACGGCGACGTGCTCGCGGTCTCCTCGTATCACCAGCCCTTCAGCCGCTATACGTGGGCGTACTCGCTCCCGACGAGCGGCGCGGTCCCGACCCGGCTGCCCTGGGGCCCGGTCTCGGACGCGGCGATCACCGCGCGGCACACGCTGCTGCTCTCCGGCACCGCGCCGCACGATCCGGCCGCGTGGAAGCGCTACCGCGGCGGCGCGACCGGCCGGCTGTGGCTCGACGGCGCGCGGCTGCTCGAAGGCATCGGCGGGCATCTGGCCGCGCCGATGCTGGTGGGGTACGGCGCGGACGTACGCGTCGCATTCCTCTGCGACCACGAGGGCATCGGCAACGTCTACTCCTGCCGCCTCGACGGCTCCGACCTGCGACGGCACACCGACCACGACACCTTCTACGCCCGCAACGCCGCGACCGACGGGAACCGCGTCGTCTACCAGCACGCGGGCGATCTGTGGCTGCTCGACAGCCTCGACGCTCCCGCGCCGCGCCGGCTGGAGGTCCCGCTCGACGGCGCGCGGACCGGGCGCCGGCCCTATCAGATCCCTGCGTCCTGCAACCTCAACGGCTTCGCCTGCGACCACGACGGACGCGCGAGCGCCGTGCTCGTGCGCGGCAGCCTCTACTGGCTGACGCACCACGACGGCCCGGCGCGGGTGCTCGCGGACTCGGCGAGTGTCCGGGTGCGGATGCCGGTGATGCTGGGCACCGAGCACGTCGCCTGGGTCAGCGACGCGGATGGCGACGACGAGCTGGCGATCGCCCGGCTGCCCGGCGGCGCGCACAACTTCGCCGAGCTCGGCTTCCCGAAGCCGCGCGTGATCGCGGCGGGGCAGATCGGGCGGGTCGTCGCGCTGGAGGCCTCGCCGGACGGTTCACGGCTGGCCGTGGCCACCAGCGATGGCAGGCTGCTGCTGGTCACGGTCTCGGACGGAGCCGTGCGCGAGGTGGTCCGTTCGAGCTACGGACCGGTCAGCGGCATAGGCTTCTCGCCCGACTCGGCCTGGCTGGCCTGGTCGCAGGCGGTCGCGAACAAGTCGCTGCGCCGCATCCGGCTCGTGGACTGCGGGCGGACCGACCGCATCTACGACGTGACCACGGGCCGCTTCGAGGACGAAGGCCCCTGCTTCACCGACGACGGGCGCTTCCTGGTCTTCCTGTCCTGGCGCGGCTTCGATCCGGTGCACGACGTCCATACGGGTGATATGTCCTTCCCCCTGGGCTGTCGGCCGTACCTCGTTCCGCTGGCCGCGGACGATCTCGCGCCCTTCTCTACTCCGGTCGAGGGGCGCGCGCCGGACGGGACCGCCTCGTACTCGCCGCCGCCGGACGGCGCGATGCGGGTGGACCCGCAGGATCTCGCCGAGCGCCTCGTGCCCTTCCCGGTCATCGCCTCGAAGTACTCCGATCCGGCCGCGGTGACCGGCGGAGTCGTCTGGCTGCGCTGGCCGATCTCCGGCGCGCTCGGCCAGACCTTCGCCAACCCCGACGACCTGTCCGGCCAGCCCGCGCTCGAGTACTACAACCTCGACCGCGGCGAGTCCGAGGTGCTCGCCGAGGACGTCGAGGGCTTCGCGGTCTCCGGCGACGGGAGCACGATCGTGCTGCTCACGGAAGGCGAACTCAGGCTGCTGAGCGTGCAGGATCCGGACCGCGATTTCGCCGTGGACCTGCGGCGTATCACGCACACGGTGCACCCGGCGCTCGAATGGCGGCAGGCGTACCACGAGGCCGCGCGGGTGGTGCGCGACCAGTACTGGGATCCGAACATGTGCGGGCTCGACTGGGCCGCGCTGACCGAGCAGTACGCGCCGCTGATCGAGCGCGTGGGCAGTCCGGACGACTTCGGCGACGTGTTGCAGGAACTGCTCGGCGAGCTCGGGACCTCGCACGCCTACGCCGTGCCCGCTCGGCTGGCCGAGGGACCCACGCGGCCCGAACGCCCACTCGGGTTACTCGCGATGGACGTGCACCGCGAAGGCACCGATCGTGCGGCCAGCTGGGTGATCGACCGCGTGCTCGCGGGCGAGAGCTCGGACCCCCGGGCCCGCGCCCCGCTCGCCGCGCACGGCGTGAAACCGGGCGACGAGATCGTCGAGATCGCCGGCCGCGCCCCCGATCCGCTGCTCGGCCCGCTGCCGTTATTAGCCGGAACGGGTGGCACGACGATCGAACTCGTCCTCCGTTCGGGTGCCGACGGCCGGCTGCGCCGCATCGCGGTCACCCCGCTGAGCGACGAGATGCCGGTGCGCTATCAGGACACGGTGCTCAATCGGCGGGCCCAGGTCCGCCAACTGAGTGAAGGCCGGTGCGGATACCTGCACATCCCGGACCTCAGCGGCTCCGGCTGGGCCCAGTTCAACCGGGACCTGCGCCGCGAGTTCAACTACCAGGCCCTGGTCCTCGACGTGCGCGGAAACGCCGGCGGCAACGTATCCCAGCTGGTCCTCGACAAGATCAACAGGAGGGTCCTGGCCTGGGACTTCACCCGCGACCGCCGTCCGGCGCGCTATCCGCGGGACTCGGTGCGCGGCCCCGTCGTGGCCATCGCGGACGAGGCGACCAGCTCCGACGGCGACGTGATCGTCGCGGCCTTCCGCGCGCTCGGCCTCGGCCCGGTCGTCGGCCAGCGGACCTGGGGCGGCGTGGTCGGGATGACCGGCCGGCACACGCTGGTCGACGGGACCACCATCACCGTCCCGAAGAACGCCGCGTGGTTCCCCGGCCTGGGCTTCTCCATCGAGAACCACGGAGTGGAGCCGGACGTCGAAGTGGTCCGCGGCCCACTCGATTGGGCCGAAGGACGTAATACACAGCTGGAAGCGGCCGTTCGGCTGGCCCTCGAACTGCTCGAGCGGAACCCCGCCGCCGCCGAACCCCCGATCTCCACCCCGCGCCCCGACCGCAGGCGCCCCGCGCTGCCCCCGCGCGGGTAAATTTCCGCGCACACGAATGTGGGGCACGTCGCGACGTGCCCCACATCCCTACTCAGCGATCAGCCGAGGGAGAACTACATCTCCGGCTGCTGACCCGGCCGCTTGTCCCGCGGCTGCTGCTGACCGCGGCTCGGCTGCTGGCCGCGCCCCGGCTGTGCGGAACGCTGGCTGCTCTCGCCGAAGGCGTCTCCCCGTGCGGCCTGGCCCTGGTAGGCCGAGCGCTCGCTCTGCTCGCCGAAGGCGTCCTGGCCGGGACGGGGAGTCTGCTGCTCCGCCCGCTGCTTGGGCTTCCGCTCGGCCTTGCCCTTCTTGCCCATGTCTCCTCCTTGAGAAGTATTCGATGGGGGCTCCACCAACATCACACGCCCCCGGAGGGCGCGCATCCCGGGCCGGGAGGCCGATCGACTATTCCGGTGAAGGGCCGTGGGGAGAGCCGGACTTTGTTTCTCCCTCACTTTCCTGGAATGAAGGGCCGGGAAGTAAAGAAAATCTATAGATCGGATCCCTCGGGCTGTATGAGCATTGACCCCACCTGAACCGCTGGGTAACTTGACCAACGGTTTTCGCGTCGGGTCGGGCCCGCCTCGGGCGTCGCGTGACCGTGCACACCCACACCCACATCGCACAACCCCGAACGCCAACCGTCCGCGTCCGGGGTGCGGCTGAACTGATAGGCAACATGTTTACCTACATGGGATGCCTAGTCGGCCCATGCCACAACTGAAAGAGACTACCCACACCATGCTCAGCATTCGAATAAACCAGACCGCCCGCGCGGCCACGGCGCTGACCTTCGGCGCCGCGCTCGCGCTCGCCGGGGTGGCCCAGGCCACCGCGGCGACGCCCACCACGACCGCGTCCGCGACCCACGCGCACGCGGCGTACAAGGCCGAGTGCGCGGCGCACGTCGCCGGGCACATGCACTGCGACGCGTACGTGCGCACCGACGTCAAGCGCCACACCCAGGCGCGCGGCGTGCACGCGGCCGCGTCCTCGGTCTCCGGCTACGGCCCGACCGACCTGCAGAGCGCCTACAACCT
>DASTAE010000025.1:0-13191 GCA_035712985.1 Actinospica sp. | reverse complement strand
TCTGACGAACCTGCTGGCGGCCGACCGGGTGGCGTTGCCGCCGGCCGCGTTCGCCGCGCGGATGGCCGCGCCCGAGGCAGTGAGCGTGGCGGCGACCATGGCGGTGCTCTGGTTCTTCTTCTGGCGGCGCACGCGGCGGGGAGGCGCCCCGCGGTTCACGCCGCCGGAGCCGTTCCGGCCGAGCGATCCGGTGCTGTGCGCGGTCGCCGGCGTCGCCTGCGCGCTGTTCGTCGTGGCGATCGTGGCGGGGGCGCCGTTGGCGATCGCCTCGGCCGCGGCGGCGGGGGTCACGGTGCTCGCGTTCCTGGCGCGGCGGCGTTCCGAGCTGCGGTGGTCGTTGCTGCCCTGGCGGCTGCTGGCCAACGTGACGGGGATGTTCCTGATCGTCCAGACGCTGAGCGTGCACGGGCTCGACACGCTCGTGGGCCATCTGATCGGCACGGACGGCGGCTTCGTCGGGCAGCTTCGGGCCGCGGGGACCGGGCTCGGACTCTCGAACGTCGTCAACAACCTGCCCGCGTACATCGCGGGGGAGGCCGTCATCCCGGTCGGGAACCACACGCAGTTGCTTGCCCTGCTGATCGGAGTGAATGCGGGGCCGTTGATCACGCCGTGGGGCTCCCTGGCGATGCTGCTGTGGTTCGAGCGGTGCAACGCCGCGGGGCTGGCCGTGCCGAAGCGGACCATCGCGATCGCGGGGTCGGTGCTCGCCGTGCTGGCCGTCGGCGGGGCCACGTTGGCGCTCGCCGTGACGTAAATCGGATGGTCAAATCGCATGCTGAGACAATGCCCTGAGGATAATCCGACTCGTTCCGCCGGGTGACGCGACCGTGACCCGGGAGCGTCCGCGCAGGTTGGGATTCCGGGGCCGCCACGACCCACTGCGGCCTTCGCCCGGATTCCGATGACTTTGGAGACAATCCCTTGCGCAAGTTCGTATACGCGACCGCCGCGGCGGCCGTCGGGCTGGCCGTGCCGGTGGCGACCGCCGGCGCGGCCGCGGCCGACGAAGGCGACCAGCCGATGGTCACCGCCCTGCAGGGCACCTGCGTCGCGCCCTGGCTCTGGCAGCTGCCCGTGGTGACCGTCGTCACCGGCCCGGAGAACTACGCCAACTGCGACGGCCCGGTCGCCCCGAAGCCGCAGGGCGCCTTCGCCGGCGTGCTGGACAACGGCTGCGTGCTCCCGTGGAACTGGGAGGGCCCGCTGGACGTCGGCGACTCCCTGCTGCACCCCTACCAGCACGGCCACTACTACGCCTGCGACGACAACCACGGCGCCGCGATGCCGCAGACGCCGTCGACCGGCTACGACGAGGGCCTCGGCGACCTGGGCCTGGTCAACTAGCACGGCGGCAGACGAAGAAGGCGCCGCGGAGCTCTCCGCGGCGCCTTCTTCGTGTTCGCAAGGACCTGGTTCACAACGGATGCGGGCATGCGAAAGCGGGGTGCGGATCGGCCCGCGACCGGCCGTCCAGCACCCCGCTGTCGATCAACTCGCTAGACGAGGGGGCGAGTTCTAGTGCTCGTCGTTGCACGCCTTGTAGTGCTGCGGGCCCTCGGGGGTCGAGAGCAGGGTGCCGAGGATGTCGTCGCCCGCGGTGCCCGGGCCCTCCCAGTGCCACGGCAGGATGCAGGAGTCGTCCAGCGCGCCGGCCAGGTCGCCGGGCTTGACGTGCATCGGCTCGCCGTTGCACGCGGAGTAGTCCTCCGGGCCGTTCAGGACGGTGACCGGGCCCTCCCACCACCACGGGGCGACGCAGGAGCCCTCGCCGACCGTGACCAGCGAGTCGCTGTCGCTGCCCTGGCTGCCGTCCGCCATGGCGGCACCGGCGGTGGCCAGCGGGAGGCCGATCGCGGCGGCGGTGAGGGCCGCGGCGGTCAGGATCTTCTTCATGTGAGGCTTTCCCATCTGTGGGGTCGTCATCAGCGGATTCACTGCCGGGCGCCGCCCGGCGTGCGTGATCCACCGGGCCTAACCGCCGCAGGTGGCCGGGGGTGACTGTGATTCACTCGCGTGGCAGATTAGGCATACGAACGCACCGCGCGGCCCGGATGTGATCGGGGCCACGACGTCATCGGCTGGACACGGGAATGCAATCCCGGGGCATACTGTTGGGAGAGACGACAGCGTGCCCCGGGGTCGGTGGAATTCCGAACCGGCGGTGACAGTCCGCGACCCGGCTGGCTCCCCTCAGGGAGCCGAAGGTGGACCCGGTGAAACTCCGGGACCGACGGTGATCGGGCGTCGACTCGCAGCGTGCAGGCGCGGCGGGCGGCGGCCGAGAGTCCGGATGGGAGGCGGCACGCGGGACGTCGGCCATGCCGCGCCCGGTCGGACGTGCCTCGACGCAGCCGTCGAGGCTGCGCTCAGCGTCCGTCCGCCGTGCCGCGTCGCCGCGCGCTCCCGTCCTTCCGCCTCCCGCGACCCCTCGGAGCACCCGACCAGGTGTGGATGAGGGAGCAACTGCGGTGTTCACCGGAATCATCGAGGAACTCGGCGAGATCGTCGCCATCGAGACCCTGCCCGACGCGGCGCGCTACACGGTGCGCGGCCCCGTCGTCACCGCCGACGCCCGGCACGGGGCGTCCATCGCCGTCAACGGCGTCTGCCTGACCGTCACCGACGAGACCGGAGCGCCGAGCCTCGAGGCCGGAGAGTTCACCGCCGACGTGATGGCCGAGTCTCTCACCCGCTCCAGCCTCGGCGACCTCAAGCCCGGCGACCGGGTCAACCTGGAGCGCCCGATGATCGCGAACGGCCGCTTCGGGGGCCACATCGTGCAGGGCCACGTCGACGGCACCGGCACCGTCCTCGCGCGCACCCCCGGCGAGCACTGGGAGCTGGTGCGCATCTCGCTGCCCGCTGAGCTCTCCCGCTACGTGGTGGAGAAGGGCTCGATCACGGTCGACGGCATCAGCCTCACCGTCAGCGCCATCACCGACGGCGCCGAGCCCGACTTCACCGTCTCGCTGATCCCCGGCACCCTCGACCTGACCACGCTCGGCGTGAAGCAGCCCGGCGCGCGGGTCAACCTCGAGGTCGACGTGATCGCCAAGTACACCGAGAAGCTGCTGGCCCGCGGTGCCGAGGACGCGCGATGAACGGCCTGTTCGGCTGGGCGAACGCGGTCGCCTTCCAACTCGGCGGCGAGACCGTGCGCTGGTCCGACCTGCTCGGCAACCTGCTCGGCCTGGCCACGGTCGCCCTCGCGATACGCCGGTCCCTGTGGGCCTGGCCGGTGCAGATAACCGGTGCGATCCTGCTGTTCGGCGCTTCGATGTCCGTGCACCTCGGCGGCAACGCGGCCCGGCAGCTCGTCGTGATCGCCGCCGCCTCCTACGGCTGGTGGCGCTGGAACCGGCAGCGCGGCGCCGACCACCCGCAGGGCGTCACCGTCCGCTGGGCGACGATCGTCGAGCGGCTCGCGCTGCTCGGCTTCCTGGCCGTCGGCACCTTCGGCTTCGCCTGGCTGCTGACCGTCACCCACTCCTCCTGGGCCCCGCTGCCCGACGCGTACATCTTCGTCGGCTCGCTCGCGGCCACGCTGTGCCAGGGGCGCGGCTGGGTCGAGTTCTGGTTCGTCTGGATCGCGGTGGACGTGGTCGGCGTGCCGCTGGCCTTCCACAGCGGGCTGCCGGTATCCGGCTTCACCTACGCGATCTACTTCGTGCTGGTCCTGGCCGGCCTGCGCCAGTGGATCGGGCTGGCCAAGGCCGCGCCCGCCGCCGACCTTCCCGCCCCGTCGTCCGCCCCCGTCACCGAAGGAGTCCGCGCATGAACGGCACGCTCGAAGTCACCGACACCGGCCTGGACTCGATCGAGGCGGCGCTGCTGGAGATCGCCGCGGGACGGCCCGTCGTGGTCGTCGACGACGAGGACCGGGAGAACGAGGGCGACATCATCTTCGCCGCCGAGCACGCGACCCCGGAGCTGCTGGCCTTCACGGTCCGCTACTCCAGCGGCGTGATCTGCGCCCCGATGTACGACGGCCGGGCCGACGCGCTCGACCTGCCGCCGATGACCGCCGTGAACCAGGACAGCAAGGGCACCGCGTTCACCGTGACGGTGGACGCGCGCGAGGGCGTGAGCACCGGGATCAGCGCGGCCGACCGGGCGCACACCCTCCGCCTGCTGGCGGCCCCGGCCACCGGCCCCGGCGACCTGACCAGGCCGGGACACGTCTTCCCGCTGCGCGCCCGCCCGAACGGCGTGATCGAGCGCCCGGGCCACACCGAGGCGGCCGTCGACCTGGCGCGGCTGGCCGGGCTCACCCCGGTGGGCGTGCTGGTCGAGATCGTGAACGACGACGGCACCATGGCGCGGCTGCCCGAGCTGCGCGTGTTCGCCCGCGAGCACGGCCTCGCGCTCATCTCCATCGCCGACCTGATCGCATACCGGACGGCGCACCGCGTCTGACCCGTCGAAGCGATAACGTCTGTTTCCAGCAGCTCAACCCGGTACGAAGGAGCACTCCGAAGTGGCAGGCAGCGGAGCCCCCGAGCTCGGCATCAACCCGGCGGACGTCAAGCGCTGCGCGCACCTGCGCGTCGCGATCGTGGCGGCCCGGTGGCACACCGAAGTGATGGACGCGCTCGTCGCGAACGCGGTGAAGGCGCTGTCCGAGCACGGCATCGACGAGCCCACGCTGATCCGCGTGCCCGGCTGCTTCGAACTGCCGGTCGCGGCGCACGCGCTGGCCAAGCACCGCTACGACGCGATCGTGGCGCTCGGCGTGGTCATCCGCGGCGGCACCCCGCACTTCGAGTACGTCTGCCAGGCGGCCACCGAGGGCCTGACCAAGGTCTCCGTGGAGTCCGGGATCCCGGTCGGCTTCGGCGTGCTGACCACGGACGACGAGCAGCAGGCCATCGACCGCTCCGGGCTGCCCGGCTCGGCCGAGGACAAGGGCCGCGAGGCCGCGCTCAGCGCCGTCGCCACCGCGCTGACCCTCAAGGGCCTGGGGGAGCGGTGAGCGGCGCGGTCGGGTCCAAGACCTTCGAGGCGCTGTTCGAGGAGCTCAAGGCCAAGGCCGAGGCGGGCACGCCGGGCTCGCGCACCGTCGAGCTCGTGCGGGCCGGCGTGCACACGATCGGCAAGAAGATCGTCGAGGAGGCCGCCGAGGTGTGGATGGCCGCCGAGTACGAGGGCGAGGCGGCCACCGCCGAGGAGATCAGCCAGCTGCTGTACCACCTGCAGGTGCTGATGGTCGCGCGCGGGATCTCCCTCGACGACGTGTACCGGACTCTGTAACGTCGGTATCCAATGGATAACCGGGAACTCACCATCGAGAAGGACGGAACCAGCCCCATGCTTCGCATCGCCGTGCCCAACAAGGGATCCCTCTCCGAGGCGGCGGGCGAGATGCTGCATGAGGCGGGCTACCGGCAGCGCAAGGACCGCGAGCTGATGGTGATCGACCCGGACGCCGGGGTCGAGCTGTTCTACCTGCGGCCGCGCGACATCGCGGTGTACGTCGGCTCGGGCCGCCTGGACATCGGCATCACCGGCCGCGACCTGCTGCTCGACTCGCGCGCGGACGCCGAGGAGATCCTGCCGCTGGGCTTCGGCCGGTCCACCTTCCGCTTCGCCGGGCGGCCCGGCACCGGGTCGACGCTCGAGGACCTCAAGGGCCGCCGGATCGCCACCTCGTACCCGGGCATCGTGCAGTCGCACCTGGACCGCGCGGGCGTGCCCGCCGAGGTGGTCAAGCTGGACGGCGCGGTGGAGATCTCCATCCAGCTCGGGGTCGCCGACGTGATCGCGGACGTGGTGTCCACCGGAACGACGCTGCGGCAGGCCGGGCTCGAGCTGATCGGCTCGCCGATCCTCGAGTCCGAGGCCGTGGTGATCAAGCGCCGGGACGCCGAGCCGGCCGTGGGCAGCGACCAGTTCCTGCGCCGGCTGCAGGGCGTCCTGGTCGCCCGCAAGTACGTGATGATGGACTACGACATCCGGGCCGAGCGGCTGCGCGAGGCGGTGGATCTGACGCCGGGTCTGGAATCGCCCACGGTCAGCCCGCTGCATTCGGAGGGCTGGGTCGCCGTGCGCGCCATGGTCCCGCGCGAGCAGACCCAGCGCATCATGGACGATCTCTGGGAGATCGGCGCACGCGCTATCCTCGTGACCGACATCAGGGCGTGCCGGATCTGAAACGCCATCGCCCCTGCACAGCTACACCGGAGTAGAAGCGGATGGAGCCGATGGCGCCGAACGGACACCCGTCCCGGGGACGGGACGGCGCCGGCTTCGGCGGCGGGGAGCCGGGCCCGGCGCTGCCCGTGCTCCCGGTGACCTGGCGGCCGCACCGGACCCGCACGATCATCTACTCCGTCGCCGCGGTCCTGGCCGGCAGCATGACGGCGATCGCCGCCACCCTGCCCTCGGACGGCGGGGAGCCCTGGCCGCTGCCGGACCGGATCGCGTTCGCCTGCATCGGATTCGCCGGAGCGATAGTGCTGATGGTGCTCGCGCGCCCGAAGGCCGTCGCGGACGCCGAGGGCCTGACCGTGGTCAACATGCTGCGAACCCACCGGCTCGAGTGGGCGCAGATCGTCACCGTGAACCTGCGCTCCGGCGACCCCTGGGTGCTGCTCGACCTGGACGACGGCACGACGCTGTCGGTGATGGGCATCCAGCCCGCCGACGGCCTGGCCGCGGCGCGCACCGCGGTGGCCGAACTGCGGGCCCTGGTGGACTACTACTCGTACAACTAGCCGGGGCTACTCGGGCAGCGCCTTGATGAGGATGAGCGAGCCCTCGTAGGCGGGCTGCGTGCGCAGGTGGCCGTGTCGCGCGTCCCAGGCCCCTGATTCGAGCGCGGCGCGCAGCGACTCCACGTAGCCCGCGGCGGTTTGCTCGTCGACGAAGCTCCACGCCGAGCACGCCTTGCGGGCCTCCGGGTCGAGCAGGCCCTCGGGGCGTCCGTAGTAGGCCTCGACGAAGCCGTCCGTGCAGTCGAACGGGATCGGCACGGAGGTGACCTCGACGGTGCCGCCGAGCGTCTCCGCGATCTCGCGGACCGTCGGGTAGCGGCGCGCCTCGATCTCCATCATCTCGGGCGCGTACTCGTGCAGCCAGTAGTCGCAGACGCGATCGGGATCGCCGCCGACGATGACGACCGGTCCGCGCGCGACGCGCCGCATCTCGCGCAGGCCGGCCTTCAGGTCGCTCCACTGGTGCACGCTGTAGGTGGTCATCGCCGCGTCGAAGGACCGGTCCGGGAACGGCAGCGCCTCGGCGACCGCGTCGATCGCGGGGGAGAGGTGCGCCGGGCGTTGCGCGCGCATCGTCGCGGAGGGCTCGACCGCCGTGACCGCGAAGGCCCGCGACTCATAGGATCCGGTCCCGGCGCCGACGTTCACGACCGTCTCGGCCCCGGCCAGCGCCTGCTCGATCACGGCGGCGATCCGCGCCTCGGGCCGCCGGTAGTCGGCGTACCCGGTCCCGATCCTGCCGTAGTCGGCGTCGCCCGCGCTTCCGTCCTCAGTGCGTCCCATCCGCGTAACGTATCAGCATGATCGGGATACCCGGCGGGTTTTTCCGGGGCGGGCGACGCTAGAGCAGCCCGAGCACTCCGCCGACCAGGCCGCCGACGAGCCCGCCGAGCGCGCCGCTCGTGGCGGAGGCCGAGGCGCCGGCGCTCGGCGTGGCCGTGGCGGAGGACGCTGCGGCCGAGCTCGCGCCCTGCGTCACAGTGCCCTGAGTCGTGGCGGCCGTGCTCGGGGTGGCCGGCTCGGTCCGGCCGGTCTCCTGCGCGCCCTGGGCGCCCTGCGCGGGGCTGCCGGGGGCCGCGCCGGGACTGGCCGAGTTCACGGCTCCGCTGCTGGCCACGGCGCCGGTGTCGGCGCTGCGCACGCTCACCAGGCCGCCGTCCGCGCCGCCGGTGGGGAAGGCCTGGCCGGAGACGGTGGAGGTCGGGGTGGGGGACGGGGCGGGACCGGACCCGTTCTGCAGCACGAGCACGACCACGGCGACCACGGCCATCCCGAACAGACCGGAGACCAGCACCTCGACCGTCTTGCGCAGCCTTCCGGCCTCGCGCTCGCGTCGCCGCCTGCGGCTCATCCCGCCTCCCTCCGGCGTCTCAGAACCCGATTATCCGATCGGCTTGCTCGAATGTACGAATCCGAACTCGGCCTCGACCATGAGTCTCGCGCATCGTAAGCCCTCACGGGAGCCCTTTGCCCAAAGTTGCAGATGCAATTGCGTCATCCGCCCGGGTTACCCGCGCCGGTCCCCGGGAAACGCCGTGCCCCCGCCCGGATGCGAGGGGCGGGGGCACGGTTGCCCTGACAGCGCGGCCGCGGCCGGGTCAGTTGGTGCAGGTCTGCCCGGCGTAGTGGTTCTTCACGACGCCGAGGCCGACGACGTTGCCGCAGGCGTTGACCGGGACGTTGAGCACGGCCTGGACGGTGTTGCCGGCCAGGACGCCGCCGGAGTGGTCGACGCTGGAGGTCGCCGCCGCACCCGGGCCCGAGGCGTTGTTGGTGCAGGTGGAGCCCTCGTAGTCGTTCTTCACGGCCGCGCCGGCGACGGTGTTGCCGCAGACGTTGACCGGGACGTTGCCCGCGACCTGGACGGTGTTGCCCGCGCCGAGGCCGCCGGACTTGGTGGTGTTCGCGGTGGCCGTCGCGCCCGGGTGGTCGTTGGTGCACATGGACCCGTGCACCATCTCCTTGAAGGCCAGGGCCTCGACGCTGTTGCCGCAGACGTTCACCGGAATGTTGACCGGGGCCTGGGCGACCCAGCCTGCCACGGCGCCGCCGGAGTGCGAGGTGGTCGCGGTGGTGGTCGCGCCGGCGTCGGCCGTCGCGATCGCGGCGCCGCCCAGAACGATCCCCGAGGTGGCGGCGACCAGCGCCAGCCCCCGCTTGGCAATCCCATGCATGTGATGACCTCTAGTAGCTCTAGAAGGGAGGGAGCTGGATAGCGGCTCCCCTTCGACAGCGATCAACGAAGAGGTCGAAGCAGGGGTCACGCGGAGGATGGGCTGACCGGGAAAGGTTCCCCCGGTCAGCCCAATGCGCTGATAATCGGCCCGTTCAGCGGGAGAGCTTGGGCAGCACCTCGCGGCCGAAGGCCTCGATCCACTCCGCCTGGTTGCGCCCCACGTTGTGCAGGTAGATCCGGTCGAAGCCGAGGTCCAGGTAGCGCTGGATCTCGGCGCGGTGCACGTCCGGGTCCGCGCTGATCACCATGCGGCCGGCGAAGTCCTCCGGACGGACCAGCTTGGCCATCTGCTCGAAGTGGTACGGCGAGCGGATGTCGCCCTTGTCGAACTTCATCCCGCCGTTGGGCCACTCGGTCATCGCGTTCGCCATGGCCTGCTCGTCGGTCTCGGCCCAGGACAGGTGCAGCTGCAGGATCTTCGGCATCGTGTCCGGGTCCTTGCCCGCCTCGCGCGCGCCCTCGGCGAACTTGCCGAGCACCATCTCGATCTTCGCGGGCGCGGCGCCCGGGGTGATGATGCCGTCGGCGAGCCTTCCGGTCTTCTTGGCGTTCAGCGGCCCCGCGGTGGCGATGTAGATCTCCGGGTCGTTCTCCGGGACGGTCCACAGGCGGCAGGTCTCGAGCTGGAAGTACTTGCCCGCGTGCTTGACCTCTTTGCCGCTGTGGCCGGAGGCGAAGAGCTTCCTGATGATCTCCAGGGCCTCCCACATGCGCGCCGAGCGCTCCGGGCCCTCCGGCCAGTAGCCGCCGACCACGTGCTCGTTCAGCGCCTCGCCGGCGCCGAGGCCGAGCCAGTGCCGGCCCGGGTACATCGCGGCCAGCGTCGCCGAGGCCTGCGCCACGATCGCCGGGTGCATCTTGAAGGACGGGCAGGTCACGCCGGGGCCGAGGTCGCCCCGGGTGCGCTCGCCGATCGCGGTCAGCACGTTCCACACGAACGGGGCGCTGCCCTGCTGCGGAACCCAGGGCTGGAAGTGGTCCGCGGCCATCACGCCGTCGAAGCCGGCCGCCTCGGCCGCCGCGCTGTACTCGGTGACCTCGATCGGCCCGAACTGCTCGAGCATCGCGGCGTAGCCGACATGGGGTGCGCGTGTCATCACCGTACTCCTGACATCCCGTTCGTGATCTGTCACCGCAACTCTACGGACTGGCCGCCCGCGCCGCCCCGGCGGGCCGACGATATGTCTATTACTGACGTTACCTGTGGATCCGTCTCAACCCGCCCCCGGCTGGGTAGAGTCGGGAACATGCGTCTCGACCACATCTCCTACGCCGTAGAGAACGACGCGTTCTCCTCCACCGTGTCCCGGCTCGGCGGCCTGCTCGGCGCCCCGTTCCGGGACGGCGGCGTGCACCCGCGCTTCGGCACCCGCAACGCGGTGCTGCCGCTGCCCGACGGCGCGTACATCGAGGTCGTCGCGCCGCTGGAGCACCCGGCGACCGAGTCGGCGCCCTTCGGCCGCGCGGTCAAGCGGCGGGCCGAGCTCGGCGGCGGCTGGCTCGGCTGGGTGGTCGGCGTCGACGACCTGGGCGTCTTCGAGAAGCGGCTCGGGCGCGAGTCGGCCGAGGGGCACCGCCGTCGCCCGGACGGCCGGATGCTGGAGTGGCGCCAGATCGGCGTGCTCGACCTGATCGACGACCCGCAGCTGCCCTACCTGATCTGCTGGGACTGCCCCGGCGAGTTGCACCCCTCCTTCGGCGCGGAGCCGCTGCCGGAGATCGACCGGCTCGAGATCGCCGGGGACCGGGACGCCGTGCTGTCCTGGCTCGGCGACCCGGAGCGCGACCCGCTGCCCGAGCTCAAGGTGAACTGGCTCGAGCCCGCCGATCTGCGCAACGCGTACGACGAGGCCGGCCTCGTCGCGGTGGACTTCCGCACCGCCAACGGCCCGGTGCGCATCGACTAGCGACATCCGCCCCTCGGGCCGCTATTCACCTTAACTGCGCCTTATGGCAGAGTTCTTCCATGCTGATTGCCATGGCCGGGCTGCCCGCCGCGGGCAAGAGCTCGATCGCCGCCGGGGTGGGCGGCGCGCTGGCGTACCCGGTCGTCTCCGTGGACCCGATCGAGGCGGCGCTGCGCCGCTCCGGGATCGACCGCGGCCAGCCGACCGGGCTCGCCGCCTATCTGGTCGCCGAGGCGGTGGCCGACGGGATCCTCGCGCTCGGCCAGACCGTGATCGTGGACGCGGTCAACGCGGTCGAGCCGGCCCGCCTGCAGTGGCGCGCGCTCGCCGCCCGGCACCGGGTCCGGCTGGCCGTCATCGAGGTCGTCTGCTCCTCGTCTGAGCTGCACCGGCGCCGCCTGGAGGCGCGCGACCGCGGCATCGAGGGCTTCGCCGAGCCGACCTGGGAGGACGTCGAACGGGTCCGGGCCGAGTACCAGCCGTGGACCGACCGGCGGCTGGTGCTCGACTCCGTCGCCGAGCTGTCCGGGAACGTCAAGCAGGCCCTCGAGTTCATCGCCGGCCTGCGCTGACCCGCGCCCGGGCTACGCGGAGGGGATCGGGAACGGCCGCGGCGGCCCGCCGGTCGCGCAGCTCGCCGGGATCTCGATCGTCACCCCGCCGACCGTGACCTCCAGGTTCAGCCCCACCTGCACGACGATCCGGTTGCCGAGCAGGTCCAACTCGAGGTCGAGGAGGTCGGCCGGGCAGTTGACCCGCTGCGTCGGGGTCGGGGTGGGCGTCGGCGTGGGGGAGGGGCTCGGCGTCGTCGGCGACGGGCTCGGGGTGGTCGGCGTCGGCGAGGGGCTCGGGGTCGTGGGGGTCGGGCTCGGCGTGGTCGGGGCGGGCGAGGGCGCCGGGGTTGTGGTCGTCGGCGGCGGGACCGGAGCGGCCTGCGTCGGCGCGGCCGAGGGCATCGGCGCTGACTGCGAGATCAGCGCGGGCGCCGAGGGCCTCGGCTTCGCGGCCGGGACCGGCGGCTGGGTCTCGTTGCCGGTCAGCGCGAAGGCGAGCGCCGCCACCGCGGCCGCGGCGACCGCGCCCGCGACCGTGGCCTGCTGGCGGGGCGAGGCGTGCCGGGCCTTGGTGAGGGTACGGCCGATCATGCTGCCGGACTGCGCCGCGCCGCCCCCGGCGCCGGCCGCGCCCCCGGCCGTGGCCAGCACGATCCCGACCTTCGTCGCGGCGGCCGCGCCGATGACCGCGGGACCGATGAGCACGTGGATGTTCGCGTTGACGTACTTGAGCATCGCGAACAGCCCGACGCACTCCGAGCAGTGCTTCAGGTGGTGCCGAAGCTTCGCCGCCTCGCGCCCGCGCAGCTTGCCGCGCGCGTGCGTCCCGAGCCGCTCGGCGAACGGGCGGCACGCGTCGGAGCCGATCTCGGTGATGTGCGCCTGCAGATACGCCTGCTTGAGGCCCTCGCGCGCGCGGTACGCCAGCGCCGCGACGGCCGCGGCGTCGATGCCGAGCTGGGGCGCGAGCTGCGTCGGCCCCTCCTGCTCGACCTCGGTCTGCCACAGCACCGTCTGCCAGCGCTCCGGCAGCGTCATGAACGCCTGGCCGGCCAGTGAGCGCTCCAGCGCCGCGATGACAGGGTCCTGCTCCGGCTCCGGCGGGGCGATGTCCACCAGGTCGGCCACCAGCAGCGTGCGCCGGTCGCCCTCGGCCCAGTCGCGGGCCACGTTGCGCATCGCCGTCAGCAGGTAGGGCCGGAAGGACTCGGTGGGACCGTTGCCGTTGCGGATCGCGTACAGCACACGGGTGAAGGACTCGGCGCTCAGGTCCTCGGCGGCGGCCTCGGACCGGGTCCAGTAGCGCGCATGCCGCAACGCTGAGCCGCGGTGCCGCCGGTAGAGCGGATCGAAGGCCTCGAGGTCGCCCTCGCGTACCCGGTCGATCAGCTCCTTGTCCGGCGGATCCTGGTCCGGGCCCGCGGAATCGGTCTTTGCGTGGTGCTGGTCCATGTGGCTGCGGGCGTCCCTACGACGTCGTGTGAGCTCTCGATTACCGAGATGCCGTTTATAACGCCACGCGTTCCCTCGGGACGCTGCCGCAGACCTATAATCACTCGATCGGGTAATTCAGGGCCCTGCTTCTTGACAACGGGCCCGCCGCGTCTGCGCGTTGAAGGCCTTCCGCAGCGCGGAGAGCAGCAAACCCGGGTCGGTGCGGCCGGTGTCGGGAGCGCCGGGCGGCACCAGCCAGACCATCTTCGTGCTCTCGCCGATCAGCGGCGGCAGCGCCACCACGTCCCCGTGCGAGGCGGTGCGCAGCCCGTGCCGGCGGCACC
>DASTAE010000024.1:0-26080 GCA_035712985.1 Actinospica sp. | reverse complement strand
CCGATGGCGCGCAACGTCACCGACGCCGCGATCCTGCTGGCCGCGATGGACGGTCCCGACCCCCGCGACCCGATCACCGACACCCCCGCCGCCGAGGACCACGCGCTGAGCGATTACACCCGGTTCCTGAAGCCGGGCGCGTTGACGGGCAAGCGGATCGGCGTCTGGCGGGACCAGTTCAACATCGGCGAGAACGCGGACACCGACGCCGTGTTCAACCAGGCGGTGGACGAACTGCGCCGGCTCGGGGCGACTCCGGTGGACGTCGCGATCCCGTACATGGACGACGTCAACAACAACGAGTTTCCGGCGATCCACTACGAGTTCAAGCACGATCTCAACGCCTACCTCGCCGAGACTCCGGGCAACCACCCCGCCGACCTCACCGGGCTGATCCAGTTCAACCTGGACCACGCGTCCACGGAGATGCCGTTCTTCGCACAGGAGATCTGGCTGTCGTCCGACGCCTCGGACGGCGACCTCAACGACCCGGTCCACATCCAGATGCGCACCGACGCCACCAGTGCGGCGCAGCGCGGCATCAATGAGACACTGAGCAAGTACCACCTGGACGCGATCGTGGCGCCCACCAACAACGCCGCCGACCCGATCCCGCTCGGCACCGGCCAGGGCGACAACGGGTTCCTGCTCGGGACCTCCACCCCCGCCGCGGTGTCCGGCTACACCGACATGACCGTCCCGATGGGCTTCGTCGGGCCGTTGCCGGTGGGCCTGTCCATCATGGCCGGGCAGTACAGCGAGCCGACCGTGATATCCCTCGCCTACGCATTCGAGCAGAGCACGCACGCACGCCGTTCGCCGACCTTCCTGCCGACGTCGACTCCCTGAGACTCCTGATACGGCGATGTGCCGGCGGCCCGAGGGGCGCCGGCACATTGTTGTGGAGCAGGGTTTTGAGGAGAGTGCAGGGGATCAGGGCTCTACGCCGGTGCTCCGCCATCGGGCGATCGCGGAGAGCGCGGGGGCGGTGGCCACCGTCGAGACCAGAGTCATGATCACCAGCATCGCGAACACGGTCGGGCTGATCACCTTCAGTTGCAGCCCGACGTTGAGCACCACGAGTTCGGTGAGCCCGCGGCAGTTCATCATGGCGCCGAGCGAGAGCGAATCGCGCGGACCCAGCCCGGTCAGCCGCGCCGCGGCGGCGGTGGAGCCCGTCTTGACCAGGACCGCCACCGCGGTGATCAGCGCGCACCAGGCCCAGAGCCGGCCGTTCGTGCCGAGCAGGCCGAACCTGGTGTGCAGGCCGGTGTACACGAAGAACAGCGGAAGCAGCAGTGCCACCGTGACGCTCTGCATACTCTCGGCGGCCTTGCGGATCCGCGGTGCGGTACGCGGCATGACCGCGCCGAAGAGGAACGCACCGAAGATCGGGTGGACGCCGATGTCGTTCGTGGCCAGCGCCGAGAGCATGATCCCGCCCAGCATGATCGGGAGCACCGCCGCCCCGCGCACGGCGCCGAGCCACCTGGCCAGCAGCGGTCGCACGACCCACACCATCGCCGCGGCGAAGAGCGCGGCGAGCGCGATCGTCGCGACGACCCGGCCGGCCGAGCCGCCGCGGCTTATCGCGACCACCGCGCCGAGCAGGCACCAGGCCGCCACGTCGCCGACCGCCGCGCAGGTCAGCGCGAGCGCGCCCAGCGGCGTCTCGGCGAGGTGGCGATCCGTCAGGATCCTGGCCAGCACCGGGAACGCGGTCACGCTCATCGATACCGCGATGAAAAGGGCGAAACCCGGGAATCCGACCCGGGCGCCGAAGGCCGGGTACAGCCACACGGCGAGCACGATCCCGGCGAGCACCGGTAGCGCGATGCCCACCTGGCTCACCGCCAGCACCGTGCGGCCGCGTCGGCGTGCCGCGGTCAGGTCGAGCTCCGCGCCGACCAGGAACATGAAGAAGATCAAGCCGATCTGGGCCAGGGTGTTGATGATGGATGCCACACCGTCCGGCAGCAGCCAGTGGAACGCGCCCGGCCAGATCGAGCCGAGCAGCGAGGGCCCCAGCAGCACGCCGGCGACGATCTCTCCGATCACCGCGGGCTGTCCGAGCCGCCGGGACAGGACTGCGAGCAGATAGCACGCGGCAAGGATGACCGGCAGCGCTATCAGCAGTCGAGGATAAGGGTCGGCGGAGACGGCCGAGGCGGCGGCCGGTGACGCAGCCGCCGCCCCTGGATTACGCGCCGCGCCGAACGCGAGCGCGGCGAGGATCAACCCGACCGGAACCGCGATCAGCGCGGCTCCGATCAGGATCCCGCGCCCCGCGCCCGGCCGGCCCGCCGTCTGCACGGTGGTCACGGCGGTCCTCCCTCAGCCCGCGCGCAGTTCCAGCGTGCAGCACTTCACGCTGCCACCGGCCTTGAGCAGTTCCGACATGTCAGCGCCAATCGGCTCGAAGCCGCGGTCGCGCAGCTGATCGATCATCCCGGTGGCGGCTTGCGGCAGGATGACGTGCCGTCCGTCGGACACCGCATTGAGGCCGAACGCCGCGGCGTCCGCGTCGCCGACCTTGATCGCGTCCGGGTAGAGCTCCTCCAGAACTGCGCGGCTCGCGGGGGAGAAGGCCTTCGGCCAGTACGCGATCGTCTCGTCGTCCAGCGGTGTGAGCGCGGTGTCCAGATGGTAGAACCGCGGGTCGACAAGCGTCAGGCTGACCACGGACCTGCCGAAGAACTCCTCGGCCTCGGCATGCGCGCGGGCGGCGGTGCGGAAACCCGTTCCGGCCAGCACCCGCGGCCCGCAGACCAGGTAATCGCCTTCGCCCTCGTTGACGAACCGCGCCTGGCGGACCTCGGACCAGCCACGCGACCGGAACCAGTCCAGGTACGCGGCGGATTCCGCGTCGCGCTGCTCGTGCCGGAAGCGGGCGACCAGGACCTTGCCGTCCACCACGGTCGCGCCGTTGGCCGAGAACACCATGTCGGGCAGGCCCTCGCGCGGGTCGAGCAGGTCCACCCGGTGCCCGAGTTCGAGGTAGCGGTCGCGCAGCCCTTCCCATTGGGTGACCGCGAGTTCGGTGTCCGTCGGCTTTGCGGGATCCATCCAGGGGTTGATCGAGTAGGTGACGTCGAAGTAAGTCGGCCGGACCATCAGGTAGTGCCGCTCGGTCGCGGTGCGCGTCACGCTTGTCCTCCTATGGAATTCGGGCGTGGTCGGGTCGCCGGTCCGCCTGGTCGCGGACCGGCTCGCTGTGGTTTCGATCGAAGAGGGCTGTCGTGCGGTTCCGAGGCAGGCCCTAGCGCACCTTCACGCGGACCTGGTCGGCCAGTTCGGCCGCGGTGCGCAGGGCGTCTTCGAACGAGCTTCCGGTGACGCCGAATCCGCCGAGGATGTCGTTGCCGTGCGGCGGACGCAGGATCAGGTCGCCGGCCTGGGCGGTGATCTTGAGGTGGAGCAGCCGCGCGTCGTCGGCCATGCCCTCGGGCAGCTCGATGGACTCGATAATGCCGCCCTCGCTGATCAGGCAGAGCGCCACGGTGTGTACGTCGGTGGGCCGATAGTGGCGCACATCCGGGCGCACCCCGCAGGCGACGTCCATCAGTGCCCTGATCGGGTCGTAACCGGCGGACCTGCGGGCCATGTGGTCAAGGCCGCCACCGCCGGGGCGCACGGCTATCTCCAGCAGGTACGGCGCGCCCTGGTGGAAGCGCACCTCGGCGTGCACCACACTGCGGACCAGGCCCTGTGCCCGCACGCCCGCGGTCACCACGGCGTGGACGGCGGCGATCTGCTCGGCGGTCAGCGAGGTCGGCGCGTGGTGCATGTCGTCGTCGAAGGTGTCGCCCTCGGCGGTGATCCGGTCGACGATCGAGCCCAGGTACACCTCGTCGTCCCACACCAGCGCCTCGATCAGGTGCTCGTGGCCGTCTAGGAAGGACTCGACCAGCAGGCCGTGCGGGCCGAGGTCCACGCCGTCGGCCTCCATGGTGTAGGCGTCCATCTGCTCGATGCCGGTGCGCGCCTGGGCGTAGCGCTCGCACAGCTGGTCGGGGCCGTCCGCCTTGAACACGAACAAGCTGGCGGCGCCGAGGGTCGGCTTGAGGATCACCGGGTAGCCGAACTCCTCGGCCGCGTCCAAGGCGGCGTCGAGGTCCTCGACGAACCGGAAGCGCGGGCTCGGCGCCCCGCCGCGCTCGTAGGCCTGACGCATGATCAGCTTGTTGCGGCTGGCCACGGCCGCCTCGACGCCGACGCCCGGCAGGCCCAGCGCGGCGGCCACCGCGGCGGTCGCGATCACGGAGGACTCGGCAAAGGTCAGCACCCCGTCGAATCCCACCTCGGCGTGCCAGTCCCTCGCCCGCCGGATCAGCTCGTCCACGTGGCCGACACCGGCCAGCCGATAGTGGTCCGCCGGCCAGAAGTCCGCCGTGCCGGTCCCGTTCAACACGTACAGGTCCGCACCGAGGTCGGCGACCTGCCGATACCTGGAGCGGTAGTAGTTCCCGAACTGGTTGGCTTCCACGGCGAGCAGTTTCATGACGCTCCTCGAGTCACGGGCAGGGCAGGGCGGATCGCGGGCAGGGTGAACAAGGGTGTCGAGCCACGCAATGAAGTGAGTCAGGGCCGCGGCGCCGGTCACTGCGGATGGCGCGCAAGCCCTTCGTCGAGCGCCGCCAGGCCCGTCGCGATCGGCTCGGCGCCACGGAGGCGGTCGGCCAAGGACCGGGCGATCAGCGGAGCGAACTTGAACGACGAGCCGCCGCAGGCCGAGTAGGAGACGACACGCTCGCCGAGCATCGTGACCATCGCGCCGTCGGTGGACGCCCGGGCGAGGTAGTAGCCGTCCCGGGCGTCCACCAGCCAGCCGGCGTTGAATCCCGGGATCACCTCGGCGAACATGGCGACCAGGTGCTCGCGCCAGCAGGCCGGCGTCGCGGTGTCCTCGACCCGCTGCACCGCCCGGCACGCGCTCGCCGCGCTGAGCTTCAGCGGCGTGCCGGCCACCGGCGGAACCAGCCAGGCGCAGCCGTCCGTGCCGATCGACAGCATCGCCGGTGTCCGCGACCATGCCCTGCTTTCCGGAGCGGGCACGTCGCAGTAGAGCATGCTCTGCCGGTACAGGACGAGCTCGCCGGCCAGCTCGGGGCCCAGCAGCTCACGCGACCAGGGACCGCCGGCCAGCAGCAGTGCGTCCCCGGTCACCGCCGTGCCGTCGGCGAGCCGGACGCAGGTGTCGTCGACGAAGACCACCTTCGAGTACTGCCGCAGTTCGACGCCGGGACGCCGCCGCAGCCAGGCCGCGCAAGCGATCAGCACTCTGTCGGCGAGCAGGACGCCGGCCAGGGGCTCGAGGACGGCGCTCTCGCCGATCGGGAACTCCACGTGCGGATAGCGCGACGTGAGCTCGTCCGGGTCCAGCACGTGCGGGTGCCATCCCGTGGCCGACAGCATGGCCAGCGCCCGTGGCACGTCTTCGGGCGGCATCACGGTCAGCATGCCGACCTGCTCGTAGAACCGCGTGGCGAGCTGCTTCTGCAGGGCGATCCACCGATGGTGCGAACGCACGGCCGGGCCGACCTCTGCGGGGTTCTTCATGTGCAGTGCGCGCATGCTGCGATGCCGGTCGTAGGACGTGGCCTCGGGGCACGGGATCTGACCCTGGTCCAGCACGACCACCTGGTGCCCCGCCGACACGCACTCGACGGCCGTCAGCAGTCCCATGATGCCGCTGCCGACTATCACGATCCGCAAGACACACCTCCGGTGCGTGGAAGGTTCGACTGGCTCGTCACTTAGAGGGTGCGCAGGTAGGAGTGCCGGGGTCGCGGGCCTGGCCTTCGCCTGGCTGCGTTGTCGTCGGTCGTCGGCCGCTGTGCCAGCTTTGCGGCTGACGCCGCGGGGCGGGCCGCCTTCCTCCTGCGCCTTGCCCCACGCGGCGTCAGCCGCATGTCGGGCAGAGCCGGCCCTAGGCCCGCGCCCTGATCCGGCACCCTGCCTGCGCACCCTCTTAGTCAATCCGCGCGCGCGGTTGACCGGAAGAATCACAGGGACCGAACAATCAATGCCGGGACGCGGTGCGCCGGTGTGCGTTCGCCGGCACCCGCAATGCGTTGACACCGGTCCTCGGCAGGGTGGCGGCTGCGGGCGCCAGCCCGGCGGCGAACGCGCCGACCAGGGCCGACACGCAGTAGCGGTCGGCGACGTCGGTCCGGGTCAGCAGGCCGAGGTCGACCAGCGTCTCCAGCAGTCCGTCCGCCGCGACGATGGAGACGCCCATGGCCGCGGCGAGTTCGGCGGCCGTGGTCCAACCCGCGCCCACGAGCCCGAGATGGCGCAGCGCCTGCCGGCCCGCCGGGAGCAGTTGCCGGCAGGCGGAGGTCAGCCGGTCCCGCATGCTCACGTCCCCGACGCTGAGGTAGTCCACCCGCTGGTCGTGGTTCGCGAGCAGGCCGGCCACGAACTCGATGGTCCACTCCGGCCGCGCGGCGATCTTCCGGCCGATGATGTTGACCGCGAGCGGGAGGTCTCCGCACAGCTCCGCGAGCGCGTCGGCGGCTGCGTACTCCTCCTGGACGCGTTCGGGACCGGCCAGCCGGCCGAGCAGGGCCAGCGACTCCTGACGGGCGAACGCCTCCAGGTCGATCCGGTACGCCCCGTCCAGGCCGAGCAGCCTCGCCCGGCTGGTCACCACGACCTGGCTGTTCGCGGTGCGTCCCACCAGCGTCCGGACCCAGCGCTCGTTGCGGGGGTTCTCCAGCAGCACGAACAGCCTGCGTTCGGCGAGCAGCGAGCGGTACAGCCCGATGCGGTGTGTCTCCTCCGGCGGCAGGAGGGAGGCCGGCACTCCCATCGCCCGCAGGAATCCCCGCACGACGCTGTCCGCCGGGCTGCTGCCCGGCCGCTGGTCCTGGACCGGGTACGTGCTCAGGTCCGCGTACAGCTGACCGTCCGGGAACTGCGCGGCGACCTGGTCTGCCAGGCGCAGGGCGAACGCGCTCTTGCCGACGCCGATCGGCCCGCAGATCACGATCGGGGACCGCACCGGGCCAGGCTGTCCGATGACATGCGCCGCCCCGGCGAGCGTGGGCTTGCGTCCGACGAAGACGCCCGCCCCCATGGGCAGCTGCGCCGGGCGGGCGAGGGAGGAAGCGGCCTGTTCGAAGGGCCGCGGGAGTTCTCCGCGGGGATCCGCGGCCTCCACGGTCTGGGCGACCTCCCGCCACCGCTGCTCCCAGGCGTCGCGGTCCCCATGGCACGCGGTCACGAAGCCCAGCGTCACGGGAAGGGTGGGCAGCCGGTAGCCACTGGCCGCGCTGGACAGGACCGAGGGCGCGAACAGAGCCGTCCGCGCCAGCTCGCGATAACTGGGATTCCCGGCCTGTTTACGCAGGGCACGCAGATCATATGCGAAGGCTGCTATCGGTCCGCCCGACCCGTCCAGCGGCCTTTCGGGCCTACCCATGCGCTCCCCCTCGGCTTGGCACGACACGGCGCGGCGCTACGTTGCGGCGCACTGAGCAGTGCCGACTGGGACGTCGTCGAGGAGCCCTCTCCTCGCTGGCCGGACAGTCGTCTCCTCCCGCACACCTGCCTCGCGGACAGTGGGGGAACACGGGCATCGCTGAGTGAACGAACGAACACACGTCCGGGTTCAAGATTCTGCCCATCCGCGGCTTGCCGTCGATCTCAGTGCACTCTGCGATCATCGTGGACACCCCGATACCGGATGTGCCACAGGCTGCGCCGCAGGTACGTCCGCTGCAACCAGCGGTCGTTGCCGTCGTGTTCCGCATCGAACCGCGAACGGGCGTGCAGGCCTTTGCGATTGTTGATCAGCAGGGCGGTGCCCGGCTCCAGCAGGACCCGGTGGGACACCGCGAGGCAGGCGCGCTGGAGTTCGTCCAGCGCCTCCTGCGCCTCCGGGTCCAGCGCGCGCACGCCGTTCGCCGACACGGCGACCTCAGGGCAGTGCGACGGGCCCGAGATGACGGCCACCGGATCGGACAGTACCTCGGCTCCTGCGGCGACGTCGCGGACGTAGCTGCCCGGGGCGTTGAGCCGGAACCGCGGCTCGCGAAGGACTTCGAGCACCCGCGCGGCCAGCTTTCCGGAGACGTCCCGGGCGTCCGCATAGTAGGTGACGGCCTCCCGCGCGGCGTCCTGGCGCAGACAGTTCAGCACCAGGAAGTCCGGGTTCGAGGCGTCGTATCGGCCGGTCGCGTCGTACACGATGTCGTTGTGGAAGTTGAGGAACACCTGCGAGCTCTGATTGGTCTGGCTCGCGGCGCCGGCGGACACCGGCACGACGTCGTGCACCAGCCGGCCGGACTTCTCAGTGGTGAAGCCCACCGGCTCGCCCAGCAACTGGCTCAGCCCCAGCAGCACCGACTCCGCGACGAAGGTCTTCTTGTCCGGGCTGGGTGCGCCGTCGGTCGGCGTCGCGGGCAGGTCGGGATCCACGGGCAGGTTGCGCACCAGCGCCACGCCCGGGGTGTCGACGTGCCGGCCGAAGTCGAGGATCCGCTGTAGCTGCTCGACCGGCAGCCGTGCGAACGCCACGTGCAGCAGTGTCAGGGACCTGTCGATGTCGTCGGAGGGGTTCGTGAACGGGTCCAGCGCCTGCGCGATCGCGTCGCGCGCCTCGTCGGTGAGGACGATCTCCTGGAACGTCGCGGCGCCCATCATGCGCTCCGGGGGGTCACGAAGGTGTCGTTGATGACATAGCCGTCCAGCCCGTGCTTCTCGCCGTAGGCGATCAGGTCGCTGGTCCGGTTCAGGAAGCCGCGGCCGTTGTTGTTCAGCGAGGTGTTGCACAGCACGCTGAATCCGGTCAGCTCCCGGAACGCCACCAGCAGCTCGGCGATGCGCTCGTTGCGTTCATGCGTCACGGTCTGGGCGCGCGCGGTGCCGTCCACGTGCGTGACCGCCTTGAGGCGGTCTGAGGTGACGTGATTGAAGTAGAGCATGTAAGGGTCCTGCACTGAGCCGGTGAACCACTTCGGCGCGTCGGACTCCAGCGCGATCGGGGCGATCGGGCGGTAGTTCTCCCGCCGCTTGATCTTGTTGAGCCGGGTGGTGGTCTCGGCGGTGAACGGGGCGGCCAGGATGGAGCGGTTGCCCAGGGCGCGCGGACCCATCTCGTACCGGCCGCGGGCCCACCCGATGACGTTGCCCTGCTCGATGTACCTGGCGACCTCGGCGACGTCCAGGGGGCGGACCTGGTACTCGTCAGGGTCCGGCGCGACGTCCTCCACGAAGTGCTCGCCGGCGTAGACGTCCCACTCGATCCCGGCGCGCCCGGTGTAGAACCACTGGGCGTCGATCGCCGTGCCGAGCGCCGAACCGCTGTCGTTGGGGCAGGGCGGCACGAAGACCGAGTCGAACAGGCCGCTCTCGCGCCACAGCCGGTTCCAGTCGCAGTTCAGGCCGCAGCCTCCGGAGATCAGCAGCGGCAAACCCTCGCGCAGGTTCTTCTCGGCGTACTCGTAGAAGAGCCCGAAGACCGCCTCGGAGTGGCGGGCCGCGGCGTTGCGGTAGGCCTGCGACTGCACCCCGGCGTTGTAGAGGTGTGACCAGGACATCTCCGCCTTGTCCAGGCCGAGGATCGGCGACTCGTGTTTGAGGATGAAGTCGATGGTCTCCCGCTCGGCCTCGGTCACCGGGCCGGGCTCGGCGAAACCGGCCGACGCCATCTGCTTGCCCGCGTCGTTGAAGCGGAAATGACCGGTACCCATCGGGAACGCCGGGTCGGCCAAGGCGAACAGATACGCGTACTTGGCGCCGGGGTCGGCCAGGACGTGCTGGAGGTGGGTGACGTGGCCGCGCTCGTCGACGCGGTAGAAGTCGCCGATGGTGCCTTCCCACACCAGTGCGTAGTGCGCGCGGCCGTCGCCGTTCTCGGTCATCCCGAGCGAGCTGTAGATGTGCGAGCGCTCGTGAGTGGAGGAGAAGTATCTGACGTCCTTGCCGAAGAACTTCCCGGACTCGTTCCAGACCGATCTGTCGCCGACGCCGAAGTACCCGGTGCGCGACGGGGGCTCGACGGCGTGCTCGCCCTTGATCCACCCGCCCAGCGCGACGACGTCCGGAGCCCGGTTCAGCATTCCGGCGGCGCGTGCCACCAGCTCGCCGGTCACCCGCTCGTAGCGCGGATAGTTGTCCTTCTCGGCCTCCAGCGCGAACAGCAGCGTTCCGTCCTCGATCGCCGCGATTCCGCCGTCATGCCCTTCTTTGATCGATAGAATCAGCATCTTGTCACCACGTCCCACAGCTCGGGGTCGGATCGTTGATCGCTCGACTCGCTCCGGGCCGCGTTCGAAGAGCATCGTCGTGGCCTTATCCGACGTTCCCCTTCAACGGCGGCCCGGCGCCAGTAGATCCCGCGCGCCCCGTTGACCGGAAGGATCACAGAGTCCGAACAATCAAAATTGGCCGGCGCCTGCGGATGGGTGTCACCGGCCGCTGATAACGTCCCGCGGTGTGTTTCTGCCCTGTGGTCGGCCGCCCGGTCGTTTCGCCGGCAAAGCTCCTCGACGAATACCTCTACGTCACCATCACCATGCCCGGACAGGGCATCCGGCCTCGAGAAGAGTGAGCCATGGTCACTGCCGACGATGTACGCGAGATCGCCCTGTCGCTGCCCCGCGCCTACGAGGCGTTGGTGCGGGACCGGGTGAAGTTCCGGGTGGGGCGGATCGTCTTCCTCTCCCTCTCCCCGGACGAGGAGGTGCTGGGCTTCGGCTATCCCCGCGAGGAGCGCGAGGCGCTGGTCGCCTGCGAGCCGGAGAAGTTCCTCATGCCGCTGCCCTCCGACATGCGTTACAACTGGGTCCGGGTCCGCCTGGCGATGATCGAGCGCGACGAGCTGTGGAGCCTCATCGTCAACTCCTGGCGCGGGACCGTGCCGAAGAAGGTGCGGGAGGAATTCCTCGCCGCGAACGAAGGTCCCGCCCCCCGCCCGTAGCGCGATCCGCGGAGATATCGCAGGTCCCTGCCCCGCCGGTGACCGGCAGGCCGCGCGCCGTTGATTGTTCTGCGCGCCGCGAGTGTTCCGGTCAACCCGGGATCGGGTTGTAGTGGCCGTCGAGGAGGCCGGAAAGCCGCCTCGGCAGTCCGAACCAGCAACCCGAGCCCGGGAGGGGATTTCTCGATGAGTGCCGCGGAAGCTGAAGGCGTGGTGCTGCTGATCGGGTGCGGCTGGCGCCCGTACCGCGAGTACCTGCTCGCGTCGGCCGCGTCCCGGCACCCGCTCTGGCTCTTCGCCGCGACGGAACCCACCTGGCAGCGCGACCACGTGCGCGGCAGCACCGTCCTCGCGGACTTCGGTCCCGACACGATGCTGGCGGCCGCGCGCAGACTGGCGCAGACGGCGCCGATCCTGGGCGTGCTCTCCTGGGACGAGGCGCTGATCGTGCAGACCGCGCGCCTGGCGCACCGGCTCGGCCTTCCCGGTGCGGGCGTCGCAGGCATCGAAGGCTGCCGTGACAAACCCCTGACCCGCCGGCTCCTCACGGCAGCGGGCCTGCCCCAGCCGCGGTTCGCATACGTCCGGGACGAGGCGGACGCCGTCGCGGCGGCCGAGCGCTTCGGCTACCCGGTCGTGATCAAGCCGCGCGCCGGCGGCGCGAGCATCGGCGTCATGCTCGCCGCGGACACGACGGCCGCGCGCGAGGCGTTCCGCGTCGCCGCGGAAGCCAGCCTGCACGGGTCGCCCGCGTACGCGGGCGGCGCCTTGGTGGAGGAGTACCTGGCCGGCCCGGAGATCAGCATCGACGCAGCCGTCGCGGACGGCGACTACCAGCCGCTGTTCCTCGCTCGCAAGACGGTGGGCATGGCGCCGTTCTTCGAAGAGCTCGGACACGTCGTGGATGCCGGCGATCCGCTGCTGGCCGACCCCGAGCTGATAGCCACGCTCGCCGTCGCGCACCGCGCGATCGGCTTCCGGTACGGCGTCACGCACACCGAGGTCAAGCTGACTACCCGCGGGCCGGTGATCGTCGAGATCAACGGGCGCCTCGGCGGCGACCTGATCCCGCTGCTCGGCCGGTACGCGACGGGGATCGAACCCGGCGCGGTCGCCGTCGAGCTGGCGCTTGGCCGGCGTCCCCAAATCGAGCGCGGCTCCGGCGGCCGCTGCGTCGGCATCCGGTTCGGCTATCCGCCCTCGGCCTGCGTCGTAGACCGGGTATCAGTGCCCGAACCTGCGGCGGACAAGGGCGTCCTGGCCGCCGCCGCGCTGGCCGAGCCGGGCGAATTCCTCGCGCTGCCGCCGACGCTGTACGCCTCGAGGCACGCGTACGTGATCTGTTCCGGCGCCGATCCGGCCGAATGCGCAGTGCTGCTGGACAAGGCGCTCGCCGAGGTCCAGCTGACGGCGCGTCCCAAGATCCCGGCGGCGACGGCCGGCTCAGCGCCGAGCGCACGCCCCCGGCCGATCGCCGAGCACCCCCAACCTGACGGAGCACACCTCTATGACCACACGTGATGTCGAGCTGTTGGCAATCGGAGCCGGACCGTCGAACCTGGCGCTCGCGGTCGCCCTTGAGGAGCTGGCGCCCGGCCTGGCGCGCGATTCGCTGCTCCTCGAGCGGGACGAGGAGGTCTCCTGGCAGCGCGGGATGCTGCTGCCCGAGGCCCGCTCGCAGGTCTCCTTCCTGAAGGACCTGGTGACCCTGCGCAACCCGCGCAGCCGCTTCTCCTTCCTCAGCTACCTGCACGACACCGGCCGTCTCGACCATTTCGTGAACATGGGCAGCTTCGTGCCTTACCGGGTCGAGCTGGCCGACTATCTGAAGTGGACGGCCCGGTCGCTGTCCCTGGTGGAGGTCAAGCTCGGACTGGAGTGCGTGGGCCTTGACCCGGTCTGGACCGACGGCGCACTCACCGGCTGGCAGGCGCGCACGGCCGACGGCGACACGATCCGCAGCCGTTATCTCGTGGTCGGAGTCGGCCGGGACGCCCGGATCCCTGAGGCGCTGCGCGGCATCTCGCCGGAGCGGCTCATCCACAGCACCGAGTACCTGCCGCGGGTGGCCAAGCTGGACAGGGACCTGCCGTACCGGGTCGCCGTCGTCGGTGCGGGACAGAGCGCCGCGGAGCTGTTCCTGGCGGTGCAATCGGATCTGCCGGAGTGCCGGCCCGCCCTGGTGATGCGCTCGATCGGCATGAACATGTACGAGTCGAGCAAGTTCAACAACGAGCTGTTCTTCGGCTCCTTCGTGGACAAGTTCTTCGAGGCGCGGCACGAGGCCCGCCGCCAGATGCTCGCCATGATGCGGCACACCAACTACGCGGGCCTGGCCCCCGACACGATGGAGACCCTTTACAACCAGTTCTACCTGGACCGGTTCTCCGGGCGCTCCCGGCTGGCGATGCACCCCATGCACGACATCGCGGCCGCGCGGCAGGAGGGCGACGAGGTAGTCCTGTCGCTGACCGACTGGCGCACCGGCACGACACGGGAGCTGCGCTGCGACCTCGTGCTGCTCGGCACCGGCTTCTCCCCGCAGATGCCGAAGATGATCCGCAGGCTGGCCGAGCAGACCGGCGTATCAGAGGTCGACGTCGCACGCGACTACCGGATGGCCGTGCCGGAACCGAGTACCGCGGCCTGCTACCTGCAAGGGGTCAACGAGGCGACGCACGGCATCGCCGACTCCCTGCTCAGCGTCCTGGCCTCGCGGGCCGGCGACATCGTCCAGAGCATCCTCACCCACCGCGCCGCCCACGTGGACGCATCGAAGGCGGCGCAGATCCCGGTCACGCAGATCCCCACCGCCGTCGCGTCCGCGGGCTGAGCCGAGCAGAGAAAGGAAGGGTCGCGATGGAACTGCGATCGCTGAGACGCGAGGAGATGCCGTTCGAGAACGGCGCGTTCGGAGAGCGGCTCATGCCGTGGAAGGCGATGAACGCGCCGTTCGAGGGCGCCTGGGTGGTGGTCCCGGCGGGCGGGGCGACCGGGGTGCACTCCCATCACGAGTACGAACTCTTCATCGCCATGGCCGGCGAGGGCGTCGTGGAGACCGACGGCGAGCAGCGCCCCTTCCGGGCCGGCGACATCGAGTTCCACGCCCCGCACCGCGAGCACCGGGTGATCAACACCGGCGCGCAGGACTTCGAGTTCTACGCCGTGTGGTGGGACACCGACATGTCGGCGGTCTTCCTCGACCGCCACGAGGGAGAGGTTCGGAGCAGCCGTGCCGACTAAGGACACAGACACTCGCACGTCCCTGGTGATCTGCGGGCCGCCCACCGCCAACGGCGACCTGCACGTCGGGCACGTCGCAGGGCCCTACGTCGGAGCGGACGTGCACGTGCGCTATCTGCGCGCGGTCGGCCGCGAGGCCGTGTTCGCCTCCTGTACGGACGACTACCAGACGTACACCGTCACAACCGCGGCCCGGCTCGGCACGACGCCGCCGGAGCTGGTCGCGAGGTCCGCGGCGCTCATCAAGAGCACCTTCGACGGGATGGGCATCGACCTCGACGGCTTCTCGCCGACCGACGAGGGATACAAGGCGACGGTTTACGACTACGTGAACCGCCTTCACGCCAAGGGGAAGTTCCGCCTGCGCACGGTGCGCCTGCCCTTCGGCGAGCGCAGCCGAGGCTTCCTCGTCGAAGGTTTCATCGGCGGCGACTGCCCGACCTGCCTGGCCGACAGCCGCGGCGGCTTCTGCGAGGGTTGCGGCCACCCGATCGACTTCGACGGACTGATCGAGCCCTACTCGATCCTCGATCCCGGCGAGCAGATCAGCTTCCGCGAGGTCGAGATCCTGGTCTTCCCGGTGGAGGAGTACCGCGAGCAGCTGCGCGCCTACTACGAGGAGAAGGCGCCCAGCTGGCGGCCGCACCTCGTCACGCTGATGCGGGAACTGCTCGCCCGCCCGCTGCCCGACTACCCGATCACCTACCCGGTCGAGTGGGGCCTGCCCGCGCCGTTTCCGCAGACGCCGGGGCAGACGCTCAACGCCTGGGTCGAGGGCATGCCGGCCTCGATGTACTGCACCGCCTACTCGCAGCGGCAGACCGGCTTCGACCCGCCGTCCAACGACGACGCCTGGCGCGCGGAGCACGGCGCCCGGCCGATCGTCTTCATGGGCTTCGACCCGCTGTATGTCTGGGCCGTGGTGCACGTGGCGGAGCTGATGGCGCATGAGGGCCGGTACGCGCTGACCGACACGTTCCTGGTCAACGAGTTCTATGAGCTGGAGAACGAGAAGTTCTCCACCAGCAAGGGACACGTGGTGTGGGCGCGGGACCTGGTGGCCGAGGTGCCGCGGGACATCGTGCGCTACTACCTGAACCTCTCAGCGCCCGAACACGCCCGCACGAACTTCAGCCGGGCGGCGATGGACCAGATCGTGGGCAGGCGCCTGGTCGAGCCGTGGAACGAGCTGGCCGTCCTGCTCGCCAAGCTGACCACCGAGGCCGACGGCGAGGCCGGATTCCTGCCGGTCTCGCCCGAGACCCCGGTGCGCGCCGCCGCGATGGTGGACCGATTCAGCCTGTGCTACGAGCTGGAGAGCTTCTCGCTGAGCCGGGCCGCGGACCTGGTGGCGCAGTATGTCGAACGATTGCGCGCCCATGCGCAGCGGGCCGGCGAGGAGATGCTCGACCGGGAGCAGTTGCGGCTGCGGCTGGGCGACCTGTTCCTACAGTTGCGCGCGCTCGTCTGCTGCGCCTCCCCGATCCTGATCGACCTGGCCGCCCGTGCCGCGCAGGCCGGCGGCTTCGGCCTGCGCATATCAGCTTCCGAGTTCGCGGTGTCGCAGACCACGGCGTTCCACGTGCCAGGCCTCGCCCTGCGCGTCGTGCCCGAGAATCGCGCCGACGCGCCCTCGACCGCCGCGAGCAAGGTGTGAGGCCGCTGATGCCCCTCGACAATGCTGCCACCGACAGTGCCGTCACCACGGATACGGAGGCCGTCCAGCGATCGCGGCGCGCCGAACGGCTACTCGTTCCGGCGACCTTCATCACCACGGCAGGCGACTCCTTCCAGCTGACCGCAGCCACGGTCCTGGTGTTCCGGGCCGGGCACACCACCCTCTCGGTGGGCTGGCTCTTCATTGCCGTCTCGATTCCGCAGGTCGTCTTCTCGCTGGCCTTCGGCCGCCTGGCCGACAAGATGGACCGCAGGATGCTGTCGGTGGCCGCGGACCTGATCAGTGCGCTGTCCGCGTTCGCCCTCCCGGTCTGGCTATGGCTGCACGGCCCGGCCACGCTCGGGTCATACCTGGCGAACTTCCTGCTCGCGGTGACCGCGGCGCTGTTCATGCCGGCCAGCAACGCGCTGGTCAAGGAGCGGGTCCTGGACTCGCGCCTGGACCGGTTCAACAGCCACTTCGAGATGGCCACCAACGCGGGCATGCTGCTCGCCTCGTCGCTGGCCGGCTTCCTGACCGTCGCGTTCGGCGCGACACCGCTGCTGGTCTTCAACGCGGGCACCTTCATCGCGTCCGCGGTGCTCACCTTCCTGATCGGCCCCAAGCCGACGAGCGCGGCCGTCGGATCAGAGTCCGATGATGCCGATGCGCGGGACGACGACGCGGCGCACGTCCCGCCGGCTGGCCCGCCGGTCAAGCGGCTCGCGATGCTGTACGCCAACTGGAACATCGGCCTGCTGGTCGCCAACACCCTGCTGGCCGCGGTGATCCTGCACACCTTCCACAAGGGGCCCTGGCTGATCGGGGTGTCCGACGCGCTGGCCGGCGTCGGCTTCCTCGTCGGGGCTGCCTGCTACCCGTGGATCAGCAAACGGGTCAAGGGGCTGCGGTTGGCCGTGTCCGGAATGGCCGGGATGCTCGTGCTGTTCTGCCTCCAGCCACTGAACTACATAGTGCTGATGGTGTGCATCCCGATCGCAGGGTTCTTTTTCGCCCAGGGCCGGATCTCCGCGCGCACCCTGCTGATGCGGGCAAGCCCCCAGGAGCGGGTCGGCCGGATCTTCGGCGGCACCAACGCGGCGGGGCTCGCGGCGGGCATCACGGCGAACCTGGCGCTGTCCGCCTACGCGGATCACACCACCGTGCCATACGCGTTCTGGGCGCTGGCGGCCGTGCAGGGCGCGATCCTCCTCGGCGTCTATCTCAGCCTGGTCAAGCCGATGTCCGTGCTGGAGCGGCCGGCCGAAGTTCTCGAACCCACGCCCGTCTGAGCGCCCCCCGAACACTGTCGAAGGCAATCCAGCGCGAAGGAGAGATCATGTTGGAGCGGCTGTCGGCGCGCGATACCGCGCCGTCCGCGGAGAGACCCGTGCAGGGCGGTGTGGTCACGTGGGCGTGCTCGCCGGGGTTTCCGCCTGCGGTCATCTTCCCGTTCACCCCGCCCGAGCGGTTCGGGACGCGCAGCGTCTACGAGTTCCAGGCGCTGATGTACCGCCCGCTCTACTGGTTCGGCAAGGACGGCGGGACGGGCATCGACTTCGACCTGAGCATCGGTCGCGAGCCGGTCTGGGAGGCCGACGGCCGGACGGTCACCGTGCAGATCAAGCCGTGGAAATGGTCCAACGGCGAGACGGTGTGCGCGGACAACGTGATGTTCTGGATGAACATGCTCTCCCGCAAGGGCCCGCGGTACGGGAACTACGTCGCGGGCTTCTTCCCGGACAACTTGATCTCCTACGAGAAGGTCGCGCACGACGCCGTGCGTTTCACCTTCGACAAGCAGTACTCGAAGCACTGGGTGCTGCTCAATCAGCTCACGATGATCATCCCGATGCCCAGGGCCTGGGACCGGACCGCGGATGGACCCGCCGGCGCGTCGGCGGATGCCGAACAGGTCGAGGCAGTGTACGAATACCTGCTGGCCGAGAACGGCGACATGGTCGCCGAGGGTAACGAGGACCGGGTGCGCTGGGCCGACAGCCCGATTTGGAGCGTCGTCAACGGGCCGTGGCGGTTGAAGAGCTACACGCTCGACGGCGTCGTCACCCTCGTCCCGAACGAGCACTACAGCGGACCGAACAAGCCGTATCTCGACGAGTTCCGGCAGATCCCGACGACCTCGGACGACGAGGTGTACGAGCTGCTCAAGGCCGGCCCGCACGGCCCGGACGCGGTGCACGTCGGATTCCTGCCGCCGGAGCTCGGCGTGCAGCCGGACGGTGATCCGACGGTCGGCGGCCCCAACCCGCTGGGCGAGCACTACACGCTGGTCCCCGACATCTCGTTCAACCTGCGGCTGATGGCGCTGAACTTCAACAACCCCACCGTGGCCGGCCGGATGATCCATCAGCCGTACATTCGACAGGCGCTGCAAAGCAGCCTCGACCAGGACTTCGCGGTACGCGAGATCTACCAGGGCTACGGCTGGTCCCAGAGCGGCCCGGTCCCGCTGCTGCCGCGCAACGACCTGGTCTCGCCGCGGCTGGCCGACGGCCGCGGGATCTGGCGCTTCGACCTGGACCGGGCCCGCGAGCTGCTGACCGCGAACGGCTGGGACGTCGAGGTGTTCCCCGCGGTGTGCGTCCGGCCCGGGACCGGACCGGGCGAGGCGGGGGAGGGCATCGCGGCCGGGACGAAACTCAGCTTCCTGCTGCGCTACGCCGAGGGCCGCCCGACCTTCGTCCGGTTCATGGAGCGGTTCGCGGCCGACGCCGCCAAGGCCGGGATCGAGCTGCGGCTGCAGCCGGTCTACGGCTCGGTGCTCGTGGCCGAGGACGGTCCCGGGCCCTCGACGACGGAGCATCCGCGGCTGTGGGAGATCTCCACCTGGAACGGCGGTTGGGTCTACATTCATCCGACCGGCGAGAACCTGTTCAAGAGCGGGGCGGCCAGCAACTACAGCAACTACGCGGACGCGCGCGCCGACGAGCTGATCGAGGAGAGCGTCGCGTCCGACGACCCGGAGGCGATGTACCGCTACCAGGAGTACATCAGCGAGCAGGTGCCGGTCCTCTTCCTGCCGAACTGCCCGTGGCGGCTGCTGGAGTTCGCCTCCGACCTGCGCGGCTTTACGCCGATCAACCCGTACGGACTGATGAATCCCGAAGACTGGCACTTCGTGGAGCAGACGCGGTGACGCGCGGCATCGTGAACATCCACACCGCCATCCCCGCGCCTGCCGCCCCCGCCGTCATCACAGCGGCCGACCGCATCGAGCCCCGATATACCGCACTCGACGTGATCGTCACTGGTCTCTCCTCGGATGCGCACACCTGGAACCTCGTGTATCTGCAACTACTGCTCGAGGAACTGGGTTGCCGGGTGACCAACCTGGGCGCCTGCACACCGGACGAGGTGATCATCGACGCGTGCACGGGTCAACATCCTGACCTCCTCGTGATCAGCAGCTTGAACGGCCACGGTCGGCAGGACGGTATCCGGCTCATCCGCGCCCTGCGGCAGGCGCCGGCGCTGGCGTCCACCCCCGTGGTGATCGGCGGCAAGCTAGACGTGACCGGCGGCGCGAACGGCGAGGCCGCGGCACGGCTGCTGGCGGCCGGCTACGACGCGGTGTTCGACGCCGGATCCGCCGCGGCCGGCGAGGCCGCGGGCGGCCTGCTCTCCTTCCGCTCGTACCTCTCCGCTCTCGCGTCCCGGGCAGACGCCGTCGCGCAGGTCGGCGCCGGATGAACCGGATCGCCCCGCGGCCGCCGTCGTTCGGCGAGGTGGTGGCCGACGTCCAGAAGCGCGGCGAGCTGGTGGTCCAGCCGAGGATGGGATTCGCCGATCCGGCGCTCATGCGGCACGGCCTGCTCGCGACCCGCGACGCGCGGGCCAGCACCGTCGGCACGATCACCTTGGACAGCTACACGCGGCTGGGAGATCACGACGCGGTCCGGCAGGCGCTGGCCGCGGATGCCGCCTCCCTCAACGGCTATCCGCTGGTCGACCGCGATCCGGCGACGACCGGCGCCATGCTCGATGGCGTGTTGACCCCGTGGTTCCCCGTGCAAGTCAGGCATGGTTCCGCGGAGCCAGGCCGGATCGTGCGGACCATGGTGGACTGCGGGCTGTACGCCACCGAGGGCGGTCCCGTGTCGTACTGCCTGCCATACAGCCGCAGGCCGCTGGCAGTGTCCGTAGACAACTGGCGGCAGGCCTGCGAGATGCTGGCCGCTGCCCGTGCGCCCGGCCGGGAACCTCACCTGGAGACCTTCGGCGGCTGCATGATGGGGCAACTGTGCCCACCCGCGCTGCTGCTGGCCATCAGTGTTCTGGAGGGAATGTTCTTCCGGCAGCACGGCGTGCGGTGCATTTCCTTCAGCTACGCCCAGCAGATCCACGCGGCCCAGGACGAGGAAGCCGTCGCCGCGCTACATGAGCTGATCCGCCGCTACGTCCCGGACGTCCGCAGCCACGTCGTGATCTACACCTACATGGGCGTCTACCCGCGCACCCCCGGCGGCGCGCGGCGGCTACTGGCGCAGTCGGCGCGGCTGGCCGCCGGGTCCGGGGCGAGCCGGCTGATCGTGAAGACCGCCGTCGAGGCGTACCGGCTGCCGACCGTGGCCGAAAACGTCGCAGCCCTCGAATACGCTGCCGCGGTCGCGGCCTCGGCGGTACCGCACCGGGCCGCGATCGAGGACACCGGCATCCTCGCGCAGGCGGTGGCGCTCGTGGAGAACGTCCTTGCGCTCGGCCGGGACGATATCGGCCGGGCACTGGTCGTCGCCTTCGCCCGCGGGCAGCTCGACGTGCCGTTCTGCCTCCACCCGGACAACGCCGGGCGGACGCGGGCGCGCCTGGACCGCGACGGCCGGCTCGAATGGGCCCGGATCGGCTCGCTGCCGATCGGGGACCTGGTCGAGCCGCGTCCCGCGCAGCCGCTGACGTCCGAAGGTCTGCTGAGCGCGCTGCGCTTCGTCGAGCGCAGATTCGACCACCGGCCCGGGGCGCCGGATCTGGTGCTGGAGGCGGGCCCCGACGGCCGCGACCACGATCACGACCGCGACCACGATCGGGGCCACAGTACGCCGCAATCGATCTTCGGGAGAAGCTCATGACACAGACCACGCTCGGCGAAACCGTCCCGGCCGCGAAGCTGCCGCCCGGCACGCGCGAGCACCTGACCTCGCCGGTGACCCAGGCGGCGCTGCGCATCCAGAACGCCGTCACCACCGCGGCCCGCGAGCACCTGGGGATGAACGGCTTCATCGAGCTGACGCCACCCGTCATCGGGCCGGTGACGGACCCCGGAGTCCGCGGCGCCAAACAGCTGGACGTCGACTACTACGGCCACAGATACAAGCTGATGACCAGCGTGATCCTCTACAAGCAGGCGTCCCTGCTGGCCTTCGAGAAGATCTTCTATGTCGCGCCCAATGTCCGGATGGAGCCGCTGGAGACCGCGACCACCGGCCGGCACCTGGTGGAGTTCACTCAAATCGACGTGGAGGTGCGCGACGCGCGGCGCGAGGACATCCTCGGCCTTCTCCAGGGGCTGATCCGGCACATCGTCGTACACGTACTGCAAGAGTCCAAGGCCGACCTGGCCGCGCTCGGCCGCGACCCGGATGCCTTCGGCCCGCTGCTGTCCGAGGACTTCGAGCGGATGACGCACGCCGAGGCGGTGGGCAGGCTAAGAGATCTGCTACACGGTCAGAGCTCTGATGCGGAGATCGACTGGCAGGGCGAGAAGCTCATCTCGGAGCAGACCGACCGGCCCTTCTTCATCGTCGACTATCCGAAGGGATCGCGCGGATTCACCGACGGCGAGTCGGCCGCGCAGCCCGGCATCCTGCGCAACTTCGACCTGATCGCCCCGGGCGGCTTCGGCGAACTGTGCAGCGGCGGCGAGCGTACGCACGAGTACCGGCGCCTCATCGAACGCATGCGGGAGTCCGGCGAGAACCCGGCCAAGTACGCCTGGTATCTCGCCCTGGCCAAGGAGGGCCTGCCGGCCAGCGCCGGCTTCGGCCTCGGCTTGGAGCGGCTGACCCGCTACCTCGCCGGGCTGGACGCGATCTGGCAGGCGAACGCGTATCCGAAGCTGCCCGGGATCGCGTCGCCGTGACCGCCGTGCGCGCCCCGCGTCTGCCGGAGGGGGCGATCCGGGCCCGCGCCCGTGAAGGCGTCGCCGCGATCTTCCCTGCCGTCGGCGAATACGGACAGGCGTTGTTCGGGGCCGCGCCCATCATCGGCCCGGTGCCCGACGAGTTGGACCGGGCCCGGATCGTGCCGCCGGTCTTCGTGCCGGGCCGGCTGGAGCGGATGTTCGAGCTCGGCCGCGAGCCGCTCTACGGCGACGTGGATCTCACGTGCCGCATCGGCGGATTCACCGCGCCGCTGCCGATCTTCCTGTGCGCGTTCGGTTCGACGCAGGCGGCCGCGGGCAGCGGGCTGGGCCTCGCTGCCGCCGAACAGGCCGGCCGCCTGGGCATACCCATGGTCATCGGCGAGAACGTCGTGCCCATGCACGGTTACGGACGTTCGGACGAGGCTCCCGCTGACGGCATGCTCGAACGGATTCGGGCTTACGCGGCCGCCGCCCCCGACGGGCTGGGCGGGGTAGTGGTCCAGCAGAGCACTGAAGACGCCGACGCCGAGGTGTGGAACCTGGTCTACAGCGACCCGGTCGCCACCGAACTGATCGAAGAAGGCAGGCTGGCATTCGAACTCAAGGTCGGGCAGGGCGCCAAACCCGGCCTCGGCGGGATGACAGTGCTCTCCCGCGAGCGTGCCGCGGCCGTCTGCGACCGCTACTCGGTGGACGAGGCCTTCGGGCGCGGCTCCGTCAGGGTGTTGCGAAGTGGCAGTCCGGGAACCTTCACCGAGGAGATCCTGCGCAGGCAGATCCACCTGATGCGCAACAACTATCCCAGGGCTCGAACCTGGGTGAAGCTGCATCCGGGACGGGATGTGGGGCAGGCGGCCGAGCTGGCGTGGTCCGCCGGCGCGGATGCGGTCACCGTGGACGGCGCGGAGGGCGGGACCGGCTGGGCGCCGTCGGTGTTCCTCGACCAGGTCGGCCTGCCGCTGGCCGAGTGCCTGCGCCGGATCGGCGCACACGACGCCGCGCTGCTGGCGTCCGGCCGGATCTGGGAGGGCGGCAGGGCCCTGAAATGCCTGGCGCTGGGCGCGACGGCGGCCGGCCTCGGCCGGGCTGCCCTACTCGCCGTGGACGAGGACGGCGCCGAAGGCCTGGTCCGGCTGGTGCGTTGCCTGGAACTGGAGCTGCGCCTGCTGCTCAGCGCCCTGGGAAGGTATCGGGTCGGCGAGGTGGGCCCGGACGATCTCTGGCTGCCGGACGGCAGCGCGAGCCCGGCATTCGAGGAGGCATGGAGATGATCGACTACAACGGCCGTAGGTTCCGCAAGGTCGTCGCGAGCCCGAAGCAGGAGGCGCCCGAGACGACCTACCGGCAGGAAGGAGACGTCGTCTGGGCCGACCTGACCGGAGGAGGCGTCCGGCGCGGCTCGCTGACCGGTCTGTGCGCCGAGGACGGCACGATCGACCTCGCGTACACCATGGTGCTCACGAGCGGCGAGGTGATCTCAGGCCACAGCGTCAACACCCCGGAGTTCCTGGCCGACGGCCGCATCAAGCTGAATGAGCGCTGGGAACGTTACGGAGCTCACGCGCAGCAGGGAACGTCCAGCATCGTCGAGGTCGTCGAGTAAACCCCGCCGAACCCGGACTCGAATCTGAACCCGCTGAGTCCACCTTCACAGCACGCCGGCGGCGGCAATACGACCGCTCACGCCGGCTACGACGTGCTGCGGCTGGGCTGCCCGTGTGCTCTGTGCGCCTGGCGGATGCCGAGCAGGGCGGCTGTGTGGTTTCCGTCGGCCGGCGTGAGACGCAGTGCGCGCCAATACGCATTCTCGGCCGCCTCGAACTCCTCGCTCCACAGGTGCGCGCGCCCGACCGCGCGCCACGCGTCCGACAGGCCACTGCGATCGTTGTCGGCCAAGGCGGGCGCTTGTGCCAGCAGCTTTCTGGCTTTGGGCGGCCGGTAGGCGGCTGTGTCGTGTGCGCGCGCCGTGTACCAGCACAGTACGTGTCGTAGTGATGCCGACCGCTGGGGTTCGGGCATCCCGGCGGCTGCCTTTCCTGCCGCGTAGCCGCGCAGTACGCGGTGAAGCGTGAACCGGCCTGGCGCGGGGGAGAGCGCCAGGTGCTCGTCGACCAGCGACTCCATAAGCGCTTTCGCGTTCTCGGGGTTGGTTCGCGCCATGATCGCGGCGGCCTCGGCCCCGATGTCTTTTCCAGGGCACAGGCCCAAGAACAGGAACATACGATGTTGCTCGGCATCCAGGCGTGCCAATGACGCGTCGAAGGCGTCGGCCACCGAGCGGCCTCCGGCAGCTATCGCCGACATTCCCGCGCTCCGCAGCTCGGTCAAGAGATCGGTCACCGACCAGGCGGGACGGCTGCGTAGGCGGGCAGCGGCCAGGGACACCGCGAGCGGCAAGTGCCCGCACGCTTCAGCGACGGTGGCCGTCGCGGCCGGCTGCGCCAGGAGTCTTTCGCTGTCGACGATCCGGCCCAGAAGCAGCTGTGATCCGGGTGGATCGAGAACGTCCAGCCGCAGGATGGCGGCGCCGTCAAGACCGGTCATGGTGCGCCGGGAGGTGATGAGCACCAGGCATCCGGGCGCCGCCGGAATGAGATCGCGTACCTGCTTCTCGTCGGCGGCGTTGTCCAGCACGATCAACGCGTCCATGCCGTGCAGGCGGTCTCGGTACATCGCCGAGCGCTCCTCGACGCTGTCCGGTATCACCTGAGCCGGAACGCCGAGCTGCCGCAGGAAACCGCCGAGCACCGAGGCGGGATCCGCAGGCGGGTGCTCCGGATCAAAGCCGTGCAGGTTCACGAACAGCTGCGCATCCGTGAACCGGCCCGCGCGCACCAGTTCGTGTGCCGCGTGCACCGCGAGCCGGGTCTTGCCGACGCCGGCCATGCCCTGGATCGCCGAGACCATCGCCGTCTGTGCCGACCCCGGCCTTTCGGCGATCGCTGCGAAAAGGGCTCGAAGTTCCCGTTCACGGCCGGTGAACGTGCACAGGTCGGCAGGCAACTGGCGCAGCACACTTATCGGACCGCCGGTGCGTGCCTGGGCATGAACCCGTATACAGGCCGCACCCCATCGGGCCACGTCCGATTCTGGCAGCCCCAATGCACGGACGGTCGCGGTGACCAAGTCAAGATCCAGTCTGCGCCGCCGCGTTTGGAACAGGTCGCCGATGGTGGTGTGCGCGAGCATCTGCGGCGGACTCAACTTCGGGCCCACGGCCTTGGCCAAGGTTCGATATGACGGCGCCCCGGCCCACAGCCGCAGGCGGCCCAGCGCCTCGATGAACTCACCGAGATCCCCGGCCTGCGCTGGATCCGGCGCCGAAAGTCCGGCCAAGTTCACACACCACCCCCGGTACGTCCCCATCCCGCGCACACCCTGATGAAGTCAGTGTACGGACTTGACGGACTACTGGGTGCGCCGGCCATCACCGCACAGGCTCGAAGGAACGCGGGAGAACAGCTTTGCTCGTCAGGGTGTAGTGAAAGCCGCGCGGACTTCAGAGACCGAGCAGGCACGCGCGGCCGCCACCCGCCGGATGATCGACTACTACCTGCATTCCGCCCACGGTGCCGGAACCCTGTCCTACGCAACCCATTCCAGCTGGCCACACCTCCGGCTGCCCGAGCCGTGTCCCGTCGTGACCCCGATCGCATTGACCGATCGCGACGGTGCCCTCTCGTGGTACGGCGTCGAGTACCCCGTTCTCATCGCCGTGATCGCCAAGGCGGCGGCGGGCGGCTTCAACGTCGAGGCCTGGCAGCTCGCCAGCGTCATCTCGTGCTATCTGCTCCAGGCCGGGCTGTGGCGCGAGTTGCTCGCAGCCAACGAGGTGGCGCTGGCCGCGGGGGAACTCGGAGGCGATACGAAGGGGCAGGCGCACGCCCACCACTGGCTCGGCCAACTGCATCGCTCGGAGGGGCGTCATGCGCAGGCGCACGAGCACCTGCGGCGGGCCCTGGAGTTGTTCCAGGCTCTGGGCGAATCCGTCCTGGTGGGCCAGACGCTGCTGGACCTAGGCGGTGTTGGGGAATGTCTCAAGGGGCGAATCCGGTGATCGACTTCGCCTGGGCGCACGGCCGAAACGCCCACAGACAACCGGTATGAGGACGCTCCGGCCGCACGCCCAGGCTCGTCGCGCAGTGAACCATCTGCG
>DASTAE010000023.1:0-17223 GCA_035712985.1 Actinospica sp. | reverse complement strand
AACCTGCACGACCGGTTCCCGCAGCTGACCAAGGAGCGCACGGACGCGTACGCTGCGGCCTCGCAGGAGAAGTACGCGAAGGCGCTGGCCAACGGCAAGATCACGCCGGACCTGGTGCCGGTCGCCACGCGCAACACCCTCGAGTCGCAGGCCGGTCCCGGCTGGGGCCTGGCCACGGCCGACGAGCCGCCGCGTCCGGGGACGACGGTCGAGGGGCTCGGCGCGCTCAAGACGCCGTTCCGGATCCGGGGCAAGGTCACGGCCGGCAACTCGGCCGGTCTGAACGACGGCGCCACGGCCTCGATCATCGCGGCCGAGGACGTCGCGCGGGAGCTCGGGCTGCCGATCCGGATGCGCCTGGTGTCCTACGCCTTCTCGGGCGTGGAGCCGGAGGTCATGGGCTTCGGTCCGATCCCGGCCACCGAGAAGGCCCTGGCCATCGCCGGTCTGACGATCGACGACATCGGCCTGTTCGAGCTGAACGAGGCCTTCGCGGTCCAGGTCCTCGCGCTGCTCGACCACTACGGCATCGCCGACGACGACCCGCGCGTGAACCCCTGGGGCGGCGCCATCGCGATCGGCCACCCGCTCGCCTCCTCCGGCGTCCGGCTGATGACCCAGCTCGCGCACCACTTCGAGGAGCACCCCGAGGTCCGCTACGGCCTGGTCTCGATGTGCGTGGGCCTCGGCATGGGCGGCACGGTCATCTGGGAGAACCCGAATCACGAGGAGTACGGGAAGTGACTGATCGTCAGAGCCTGATCGAGCAGGCCACGGCCGCGTTCCCCGACGAGGTCGTGACGCACGCGCCGGTGCACCTGCTGGACCTGCCGGGCGGCGCGGGCAAGTTCGCGCTCATCACCCTGGACAACGGGTTCGACCACACCAAGCCGACCACCTTCGGTCCGCGCGGCCTGATCAACATCGACGTGGCCCTGGACGAGGTCGCGAAGTTGGCCGAGGACGGCCAGATCGTCGCCGCCGGCGTCACGGGCAAGCCCTTCATCTTCGCCGTCGGCGCGGACCTCAAGGGGATCGCGGGCGCGGGCTCCAAGGAGATCGCCAAGGCGACCGGCAAGCAGGGGCACGACACCTTCCGCCGCCTCGGCGAACTGCCGGTGCCGACCTTCGCGTTCATCAACGGCGCGGCGATGGGCGGCGGCGTGGAGATCGCGCTGCACTGCACCTACCGCACCGTCAGCTCGAGCGTTCCGGCGTTCTCGCTGCCCGAGGTCTTCCTCGGCCTGATCCCCGGCTGGGGCGGCACCTACCTGCTGCCGCGGCTGATCGGCCCGGACAACGCGGTGACGGTCGTCCTGGACAACCCGCTCTCGCAGAACCGGCAGCTCAAGGACAAGAAGGTCTTCGAGCTCGGCATCGCCGACGCGATCTTCGAGGCGGCCGACTTCCTCGAGGAGTCGCTCGGCTGGGCGGCGTCCGTCGTCAAGGGCGAGGTCGTCGTCGAGCGCAAGGAGTACTCCGAGGACGAGTGGACCGCGGCCCTCGAGCGCGGCAAGCAGATCGCCGACAGCCGGGTGCACGGCGCGACCCCCGCCCCGTACCTCGCGCTGGACCTGATCGCCGGCGCGCGCACCAACTCCCGCTCCGAGGGCTTCGACGCCGAGGACGAGGCGCTGGCCGACCGCATCATGAGCGAGGAGGTGCGCTCCGGCGTCTACTCCTTCAACCTGGTGCAGAAGCGCGCCAAGCGGCCCGTGGGCGCGCCGGACCGCTCGCTGGCCAAGCCGGTCACCAAGGTGGGCGTCGTCGGCGCCGGCCTGATGGCCTCTCAGCTGGCCACGCTGTTCGTGCAGCGGCTCGCGGTGCCGGTCGTGCTGACCGACATCGACCAGGAGCGGGTGGACAAGGGCGTCAAGTACGTCCACGAGCAGCTCGACCTCCTCGCTCTCAAGGGCCGGCTGAACTCGGACAAGCTGAACCGGCTCAAGGCCCTGGTCTCCGGCTCGCTGACCAAGGACGTCTTCGCCGACGCGGACTTCGTGATCGAGGCCGTGTTCGAGGAGATGGGCGTCAAGCAGCAGGTCTTCGCGGAGCTCGAGGCCGTCGTGCGGCCGGACTGCGTGATCGCCACGAACACGTCCTCGCTCTCGGTCACCGAGATGGCCTCGAAGATGGAGCACCCGGAGCGGGTCGTGGGCTTCCACTTCTTCAACCCGGTCGCGGTACTGCCGCTGCTCGAGGTGGTGCGCGCGGAGAAGACGGACGACGCGTCGCTCGCCACGGCCTTCGCGGTCGCCAAGACCCTGAAGAAGAACGCGGTGCTGGTCAAGGACGCCCCGGCGTTCGTGGTCAACCGCATCCTCACCCGCTTCATGGGCGTCGTCAACGAGGTCCTCGACGAGGGCACGCCGATCGAGGTCGCGGACCGCGCGCTGGACCCGCTGGGCCTGCCGATGAGCCCGTTCGAGCTGCTCGAGCTGGTCGGCCCGGCGGTCGGCCTGCACGTCTCCGAGACGCTGAACGCCGCGTTCCCCGACCGCTTCTCGGTCTCCGAGAACATCAAGAAGCTGGTGGCCGCGGGCAAGCGCGGGATCTACCAGTGGGTCGACGGCGTGCGCGTGGTGGACCCGGAGCTCGAGGCGCTGTTCACGGTCGGGGACGCGCCGTCCACCGCCGAGCAGGTGCTGGACCGGGCGACCTCCGCGCTGGCCGAGGAGATCGACTTCATGCTCAAGGACGGCGTCGTGGCCGCGGCCGAGGACATCGACCTGTGCATGATCCTGGGCGCCGGCTGGCCGTTCCACCTGGGAGGCGTCACGCCGTACCTGGACCGGGCCGGCGTGTCCGAGAAGGTCGCGGGGCACCGCTTCCTGGACAAGGGCGTCGCCTCGCTGCCGTAACGACGCGGGCTTAAGAGCCTGTATCAATCCTGTACCAGGGTGCGGTTCGTCCCCTTTTGGGGGGCGGGCCGCACCCTCTTCATTTTCAGATTCGTTTAATCTTAAGATCGTGTTCCGCAAGCCCACCCCCGCAAAGCCCTTACTCGCCCTGCTCGCGTTCCTGGCGCTCGCGCTGTCCTGGAGCCTCGGGACGCCGCTGCTGAGCGCCGCGGACGAGCCGGAGCAGAGCATCAAGGCGGCCGCGGTGGTGCGCGGCGAGTTCTCCGGCGCCGAGCACGTCTGGAACTTCTCAGGCTGGCAGAGCACGTATACGACGCCGGATTACCTCGAGATCCGCTACCACCTGCCGCACAGCCTCGCGGTCGCGCTCGCGGAGCACGATCCGGCCTGCTACGCCTTCACGACCCAGTCGACCCCCACCTGCACCGTGCACGCGAACAAGCACAAGGTCGCCAAGGCCGGGGACTCGGCGCTGTCGCACATGAACTACTCGCCGCTGTACTACGTGCTGGTCGGCTGGCCCAGCCTGCTCTTCCACGGGAGCGCGGCGCTGTACGCGATGCGCGTCGTCAGCGCACTGATGACCGCGCTCCTGCTGGCCGCCGCATTCACCACCTCAGCGCGGCGCGGCAGGACCGCGGCGGTCGGCGTCGTGGCCGCCGTGACGCCGGCGGCGGTCTACTTCGGCTCGGTCGTGAACCCCAGCGGCCTCGAGATCACGTCCGCGCTGCTCGCGTGGGCATCGCTGATCTCGATGACGCAGGTCGAACCCGGCGACCGCGCCCGCGGATCCGACCGCGTCATGTTCACGATCGCGGCCGCGACGCTCGTGCTGGTCCGGCCGCTCGGACCGGTCTGGCTGGCCGCCATCGTCGCCGCGGTCCTCACGATGAGCCCCGAACCGCGCGAGCGAATACGCCAGGCGCTGCGCGTGCGCGACATCCGCTGGACGGCCGGGCTCATCGGCGCCGCGCTTCTGGCGACCGCCGCCTGGGACGTCACGCAGAACACGATGGGCATCATCAAGCACGTCAATCCGACGTACACGATGGCCAAGGGCGTCTACCTCACGCTGAATCAGACCCCGCAGTTCCTCGCCCAGATGGTCGGCCTGATCGGCTGGAACGACGTGCACGAGCCGACCGCGACCACGTACCTCTGGTACGGCGCGGTCATCGGCCTGGTGCTGGCCGCGATCGTGATCGGCGGCCGACGCGAGCGGCTGGTCCTGCTCGCCCTCGCCGCGCTGGTCCTGCTGTTCCCGCTCGCCTTCGAGGCCTACTCCGGCGCCGCGTACGGGGTCGGCTGGCAGGGCCGCTACACGCTGCCGCTGGCGATCGGCCTCCCGCTGCTGGCCGCCGAGGTCCTCGGCCGCCGGATGCGCCGCGCGGACCTCGGAAGCATCCCGCGCTCCCTGGCCGCCACGCTCGGCTCCGCCCTCGCCCTCGCCTACCTCTGCGAGGTCTGGTGGGCCTGGCGCCGCTACGCGCAGGGCCTCGGCCCGCTCTCGCACTACCTGCCGTTCTCGGCGAAGTGGGTGCCGGTCATCGGCTGGCCGATGACGCTGCTCCTCGCTCTCGGCGGCACGCTCGGCCTGCTCGCGCTGATCACCGCGCGCTCGTTCTTCGAGGGCCGGGGCGAGGACGCGCCGCGGATTCCCGCTCAGGCGCCCGCGGGCAGCCCCGGCGCCGACCCCTTGGTCAGCAGGTTGTAGGAGTAGACCAGGACCGAGTAGCCGTTCACCGTGTACTGCGCGGACGGGCTGCCGAGCGCCTTCTCGACCTGAGCCTTCGTCATGTCCCCGCGCGGGTCCTGCTCGGCGACGACGAAGCGCGCGTCGTTCGTCTTCGCGTCGTACCACTGCGCGCGGGCGCCCCAGGCCCGCGGGACGAAGCCGCCGTCGGCCTTCAGGTAGATCGGCCGCACCTGGACCTTTCCGCCGGTGTAGACCGTGATCGGGGACGCGTTCCAGTAGCCGGCGAGGCCGTAGGTCAGGCCGTGCTGCTCGAGCCAGGCGGCGACCGGCTCGACCGGGTCCGGATTCGTCGGCCGGAACAGGGCCGTGCCGCTGAGCAGGGTGGCGACGGCGCCGAGCGCGGCCACGGTCAGGCCCGCGCGCTGGAACGAGGGCAGCCGCAGCGGGCGCAGCGAGGCGGCCGCGCGGGCGCTGAGGACGGCCAGCATCGCGACCACGCCGACGAACTCGTACCCGCCGCCGTCGCCGGGTGAGGCGACCGTGGAGAACTCGTACGCGGCCAGGTAGACGAGGACGGTCACGGCCAGCAGCCGGTCGGCGTCGTCCACCCTCGTCCAGCGGATCAGCACCCGGAGCAGGCTCAGCAGCCCGCACGCGAGCGCGAATCCGCCGACGCACGTGAGCCCCACGCGCGACACCGAGCCGCCGGGGAAGTTGTGCACGTCCACGCCGAACATCCCGAACAGCGACTGCCACATGCCGGTGAAATGCCAGCCCGCCTGCGAAAGCGGCGCGACATCGGTGTGCGCCTTGGTCAGGTAGTACGCGCCCATCGCCTTCATCAGGGAGCGCAACTCGGTGGCGGCCGGCACCGAGACGATCGCGGCCAGCGCCAGCCACGTCTCCGGCGTGCGCAGGCGCCACCGGCGCAGGTGCTCGACGGCCCAGACGAACAGGATCGCGGGCACGGCCACGTAGCGGACGGTCACGTCGCCGAGCTGACCGAGCATCAGCAGCGCGAGCATCGCCCACGGCGCCCAGCGGCGTTCGGCGAAGCGGGTGTAGACGACGTACGCGACGAAGACGAACACGATGGTCCCGTTGTGATCCGGGACGATCATGATCGTCTGGAGCAGTCCGCCGCCGCTGAACAGATCGGCCGTCATGAACAAGGCCACGAGCGCGACGCGGAGCCGGACGACCGCGCCCTCGGCCCCGCCCTTCGCGAGCCAGCACGCGGCGAGGAAGACCAGCGTGTAGATCAGCGCGCCGGCCACGTGCAACGAGAATCCGCTGAGGCCGAGCACGAGCGCGCACAGGCCGTAGATCGGCGCGTCGAACGTGTAGAAGTTGACGTCCGAGGACCACCAGCCGTGCAGCAGCAGATGCCCGTGGACCATGTCCCAGCCCTGCAGCGCGACGCTCGCGGTGTCCGAGTTCCACGGCCGGGTCAGCGACTGCGCGAGGCTGAGCGCGAAGAACCCGGCCGCGACCAGCACCATCACGCCGACCGGCAGCAGCGGCGAGCGTGCCCGGCGTTCGGGCCGCTCTCCCGCCTCCCGCATCTCACGCTCCCAGACCTGCTGCGCCGACTCGGTCATGGCCCTCCAGAAATCTCAGAACTCGGTACCCAGTGTTCCGGAAGAACTTGAGGAAACCCGGGGGCGCCACATGAGAATCACCTGGCCGTCCTCGGCGAACACGTGGAAGCCCTGCTGCTCGAGGCTTTGCTCAAGGGACTGCTGGTACGCCGGCGGCGTCCATTTCGAGCCCAGGTCGAAGAAGGCGTACTCCGCGGCGCTCGGCTGCGCGACGTCGGTGTCCTTGGTCAGGACGACGGTCCCGAGGTCGTTGCTGACGTAGACGTCCACGTTCGGCGGGATCACGTCGGCGATGGCGGCTATCTGCTCGTCGACCTGCGGGGTCCTGCTGTACTTGCCGTCCAGGTACGCGATCGCCGCGCTGAAGTTGTCCCGGTTGGTCTGCATCTCCATGCGCACCGAGGCGCCGACCGCGAGGACCGCGAGCAGGACCGCCGTGACGCGCCACGCAGGGCCCGCGCTGAGCCACCCGGGCCCGTCGGGGAGCCGGGGGCCCATCCGTCGCCACAGGATGCGCAGCAGCAGCCCGATCCGGCGCAGGCCGTCCGCGGCGCCGATGATGATGATCGGGGCGACCTGGAGGTAGAAGTGGTAGTGCGTGCTCCAGTGCGTGTCGTTGTCCGAGACCATCAGCAGGACGACCTCGGTGGCCCCGAGATAGGTGATCGGCGAGGCCAGGCAGAGGAAGCCGACGGGGGCGAGCAGCATCAGCCAGGTGTCGATCTTGGTCGGGTCGTCGACGAGCAGCGCCAGGAAGTGCTGCGGATGCTCGGCCGCGTGCGCGAGCGCCTGGCTCATCGTCGAGGCGCCGAGGGACTGGAGGTAGTCGAAGTGCCTGGCCTGCCAGAAGGCCAGGTCGTGCCCCCAGTCCGGCACGATGACGCCGGTGTAGAGGTAGATCATCGCCGGGCCGAGGACGCAGAGCGCGGCAGCGTGCCGCCATTTGCGGTGCCAGGCGGCCCAGAGCCCGAAGAGCAGGACCATGGAGCCCATGTCCTCGTAGCAGAACAGCGTCGCGCCGATGGCTATCGAGGCGATCGTCCACTTCCCGGCGAGCGCCCGCTCGATCGCGACGGCGATGAGCAAGGGCTCGAACATGTTCTCGTGGATGTCGAAGCCGATCGCGTTCTGCACCTCGATGCAGCTGAGGTAGAAGACGCAGGCGACGGTGGCGAAGGCCGGGCCCTGCAGGCGGCGCACGGCGTAGTAGATCGGGAGGCCGGCCGAGCAGATCAGCACGGCCTGGGCCACGGCGATCACGGCGGGCGAGTCGCGGATCCACAGCAGCGGGGCCAGCAGGACGAGGATCGGCGCGAAGTGGTCGCCCCACTCGTTGGTGACCTGCGGCGCCCCCAGCGGCTCGCTCGGGTAGCCGTGGAAGGCCCAGCCGTGGATCACCTGGAAGATGACGCCGAAGTCGAAGCTGCCCGCGATGTGCTGGTCCACCTTGTCGACCGCGAGCGCGCAGTAGAAGAACCCGCCGATCAGGCAGAGCCAGAACGCCGGGCAGGTCAGCGCCCACCATCCGGCCCGGCCCAGCGCGCGCCGGACACGGCCGCCCCGCACGGCGTCCGACGAGGCCTCGGTTCGCTCCGGAACATCGACGGCGCCGACCGCGTCCGCCACGGCGAATGCTTCCGCTTCCATGCCCGCGATCAACCCCCCTCGTGAATCACCGCCGCCCGCCGACGGGAACCGCGCGCACCGGCGAGGGAGCGCTCCCACACGTCCCCGCCCTCAGGCGCGCCCGCCCCCGCGGCCGTACCGGCGGCCACGGGGGTGCGATCAGCCGGCCGTCAGGCCGAGCTGGATACCTTCTCCTGAGCCGCGGCGTCGCGGCGGGGCATCATCGGCGCGTCGCGCCCGGTGCCCTTCGGGGTGCTCGGCCGGTCCTTGGAGTCGGCCGACTCCTCGTGGTACTCCTCTTCGACATTGACGCTCCACACGTCGTGCGTGCTGCCGGTGCGGATGTTCTCGCTGGTCAGCAGCGCGGTCAGCATGGAGTGGTCCGCGTTGTTGTACCGGTGCATGCCGTTGCGGCCGACCGGGTGCACGTTCGGGGTGTGCTCGGCCAGCCAGGCCTTGATCACCTCGAGGTTCGCGGCGTACCGGTCGTCGTAGACCGGGTAGGCCTTCGGCATCCGGACCACGTAGCCGGACTCGACCGAGCCCGGGGTGATCAGGTTGAGCTCCTCGAGCTCCCGGGTGCCGAGCTTGACCAGGTCCTCGTCGTCCATGGTCCACAGCTCGTCGCCCTCGTTGACGAAGAACTCCAGACCCAGGCAGGTGCGCCCCTCCTTGACCAGGTACGGCGACCAGGAACCGAAGTTCTGGATGCGCCCGACCTTCACGCCCGGGGTGTGGATGTAGATCCAGTTGTCCGGGAAGCCGTGCTTCTCCGGCACCACCAGGGCGACCGTCAGGAAGTCGCGGTAGCGCAGGTCCTTGGCCGCGGCGATCGCCTCCGGCGACGCGGGCGGGTCCATCGAGAGCACCAGCGCGGAGATCGGCGTCGAGGAGATGACGTCCTCGGCCGGCACTATGCGCTCGCGCTCGGTGCCGTCCTCGTCCCGCGTGACGACGGTGACGGACTTCGCGCCCTCGCCCTCGGTCCACGACACGGTCTTGACCCAGGCCTCGAGCTCGACCGTGCCGCCCTGCTTGCGCACCTTCTCGGTGGCGGTCTCCCACATCATGCCGGGGCCGAACTTGGGGTAGTAGAACTCGTCGATCAGCGAGGTGATCTTCTTCGAGCCCTTACGCGGATTCAGCGCATTGACGATCGCGCCGAACAGCGAGAGGTTCTTGATCCGCTGAGCGGCCCAGTCCGCGGGCAGCTCGCTGGTCTCCATCCCCCAGACCTTCTCCGTGTACGTCTTGAAGAAGATCCGGAACAGCCGCTTGCCGAAGCGCGCGGTGACCCAGCCGTCGAAGTACTCCTGGTTCTTCGGCGGGTTGATCTTGGCCATGGTGTAGGAGGCGATGCACTTGACCGCCTCGACGACACCCAGCCCCTTGAGCGCGTTGCCCGCCTTGAGCGGGTAGTCGAACAGCTTCCCCCGGTAGTAGATCCGCGACATCCGCGGCCGCAGCAGGAAGTCCTCCTCGGGGAGGATCTCGTGCCACAGGTCGTCCACCTGCTTCACCTTCGTGAAGAACCGGTGTCCCCCGATGTCGAACCGCCACCCACCGCGCTCCGCCGTCTGCGAGATGCCGCCGACCACGTTCTCCGACTCGAAGACCTGCGCCGGGTACCCGTGCTTGGTCAGATCGTAGGCGGCGGTCAGTCCAGCGGGCCCGGCGCCGATGATGACCGTACCGGCGCCGTTCTTTTCGGAGTGCGTAGTGTCCACAGGCCGCAATCATGCCATCTGAAGCCAGGCTGAACCGCCACGTATCCGTAACGATCCCCGTAAGCCTGTTTCAAAGATGTTACTGACGGGGATGCAACCTAATTCTCGTGCTGAGCGTGCAGAACGCGCGCCGCCGCGGCGATGCCGGGACCGTCGAGACCGAGCCGCGCGAGGATCGCCGGGCGCTCGTCGTGCGCCTGGAACTCCGGGGGCACGCCCAGCACCTTCGTCGGCCGCAGCACGCCCGCGTCCTGCAGCGCCTGGCTGATCGCCGCGCCCACGCCGCCCACGCGCCCGTTGTCCTCGACCGTGACCACGGCGCGGTGCCTGCGCGCGAAGTCGACCAGGGCGGGGTTGACCGGCTTGACCCAGCGCGGGTCCACCACGGTCGCCTCGATGCCCTCGGCGGACAGCTCCTCGGCCGCGGCGAGCGCCGCCCCGGCGAGCGGCCCGGCGGCGATGATCAGCAGGTCGGCCTCGCCCACCGGCTTGGCGGCCCGGCGCAGCACGTCCACGCCGTCCACCCGGTCGACCGCCTCGATCTCCGGGCCGACCGAGCCCTTGGAGAAGCGCACCACGGTCGGGCCGTCGTCGATGTCGGTCGCCTCGCGCACCAGCGAGCGCACCTGCGCCGCGTCCCGCGGGACGGCCACCCTGATACCGGGCACCACCTGCAGGATCGACAGGTCCCACACGCCGTGGTGGCTGGCGCCGTCGGGGCCGGTGATCCCGGCGCGGTCGAGCACGAAGGTGACGCCCGCCTTGTGCAGCGAGCAGTCCATCAGCACCTGGTCGAAGGCCCGGTTCAGGAAGGTCGCGTACACCGCCACGACCGGGTGCAGCCCGCCGAAGGCCAGACCGGCCGCGCAGGTCGCGGCGTGCTGCTCGGCGATGCCCACGTCGTAGATCCGGTCCGGGTACTGCTGGGCGAACTTGTGCAGGCCGACCGGGATGAGCATGGCGGCGGTGATGCCGACCACGTCGGGCCGGTCGTTGCCGATCTTGAGCATCTCCTCGGCGAACACGTCGGTCCACGAGGTGCCCTTGACCTGGAACGGGAGCCCGGTCTCCGGGTTGGTCTGCGGGTTGACCTGGTGCAGCTGCATCACGTCGTCGGCGCGGGCCGGCTCGTAGCCCTCGCCCTTGCGGGTGAGCACGTGCACGATGACCGGGCCGCCGAAGGCCTTGGCCCGGCGCAGCGCCGACTCGACGGCGTCCACGTCGTGGCCGTCGATCGGGCCGATGTACTTCAGGCCCAGGTCCTCGAACATGCCCTGCGGGGCGACGATGTCCTTGATGCCCTTCTTCATCCCGTGCAGCGTCTCGTAGATCGCGCCGCCCACGTACGGGGTGCGGGCCAGGGTGTTCTTGCCCCAGTCCAGGAAGCGCTCGTAGCCCTGCGTGGTGCGCAGCGTGCCGAGGTGGTTGGCCAGGCCGCCGATGGTGGGCGCGTAGGAGCGCTCGTTGTCGTTGACCACGACGACCACCGGCAGGTCGCCGCCGGCGATGTTGTTCAGCGCCTCCCAGGCCATGCCGCCGGTCAGCGCGCCGTCGCCGATGACGCCGACCACGCGGCGGTCGGTCAGGCCCTGCAGCCGGAAGGCCTTGGCGACGCCGTCCGCGTAGCTCAGGGCGGTGGAGGCGTGCGAGTTCTCGACGATGTCGTGCTCGGACTCGGCCCGGCAGGGGTAGCCGGACAGGCCGCCCGCGTTGCGCAGGGTGGAGAAGTCCTGACGGCCGGTCAGCAGCTTGTGCACGTAGGCCTGGTGGCCGACGTCCCAGATCAGGGCGTCGCGGGGGGAGTCGAAGACGCGGTGCAGCGCGATGGTGAGCTCGACCACGCCGAGGTTGGGGCCGAGGTGGCCTCCGGTGCGCGAGACGTTCTCGATCAGGAACTCGCGGATCTCGGCGGCCAGGCTGTCCAGTTCGGCCCGGCTGAGCCGGTCGAGGTCGCGCGGCTGCCGTACCGATTCCATCAAGCTGGCCAACGCAGTCTCCTTCGCCGTTCCCGTGGTCGGCCGAGGCACCGACCCTTACATATCCGGGGGTATTACCCACCCGGGCCGCACGCAAGGGCCATGACGCCACGCGATCGGCGAGCTATTCGAGTCTATGCGGCGAGCGGTCGTGCCCCTCGGCGAGGGGCGCAGACCTCCACATCTTCTTCACCCTCGAAGATCACGGTAAACGAACGGGGTCGATACGGGTGATTGTCTGACAACTCAGGCGAGCAGCGCGAGGGTGCCCGGCGGGTCGAACAGCAGCGGGCCGAAGGCGCGCTCGGCCGCCCCGACCAGGGTGGAGTCGGCGCCGAGCCCGGGGGCCGTCAGCCTGACCTGCTCGCGCGGGGCGGACAGGCCGACCGTGCGCAGGGTGCTGCTCAGCTGCTGCTCGACGGCCGGGAACAGGTCCCGGAGCAGTCCGCCGAAGATGACCACCTCGGGGTTGAAGATGTTGACCAGGTTGCCGACGCCGATGGCCAGCCACTCCCCCACGTGCCGCACGGCCGCGAGCGCGCGCGGATCGCCGCCGGCCGCGGCCGCGACCACCGCGGGGACCGTGGAGCGCGGGCCGTCGGGATGCCCGGCCGCGTCCAGGATGGCCTTCTCGCCGATCTCGGTCTCCCAGCAGCCGCGGGCCCCGCAGCGGCAGAGCCGGCCGGCCGGGTTCACGACCATGTGGCCGAGCTCGCCGCCGTAGCCGCCGTGGCCGCGCAGCGGCTCGCCGCCGACGATGATGCCCGCGCCGACGCCGACCTCGCCGGTCAGGTAGACCGCGTCGGTGGCCCCGGCCGCGGCGCCGCGCACGTGCTCGGCGAGCGCGCCGAGGTCGGAGTCGTTGCCCACGGCGACCCGGGCGCGCACGCCCTGCCGGCCGAGGCCCTCGGCGAGCGCCCTGCCGAGCGGCTCGTCGATCCAGCCGAGGTTGGGCGCGAAGCGGACCATGCCGTCGGACTCGCGCACCACGCCCGCGATCGCCGCGCCGACCCCGACGCAGACCGAGCCGGCCTCCGCCCGCGCGGACATCTCGGTGGTGAAGCGGCACAGGTGCGCGACGACGTCGTCCATCGCGTAGTCCCCGCGAGGCCGGTAGAGCTCGCGGCGGTCCAGGATCGAGCCGCCGAGGCCGACCCGCGCGGCGATCAGGTAGTCGACCCCGATGTCGAAGGCCAGCACGTAGACCTGCTCGGGCCGCGGCCAGACCACCAGCGAGGGCCGCCCGGCCCCGGCGCCGGCCGTGCGCGCGGGAAGCTCCTCGCGCACCAGGCCGGCCCCGGCGAGGTCGGCCGTGAGCGTGCCGATGGTCGAGCGGTTGAGCTGCATCGCGCTGGTCAGCTCCGCGCGCGAGGTCGGCCCGTGCACGTGCACGTAGCGCAGCAGGGTCGAGACGTTGTGCCTGCGCACCTCGTCCTGCGTCGAACCGCCCGGTCCGGCAGCCATGGAAATCCTCGCAATCCCGACCCGATTTACGCTGTGTACATGGGGCGCGCGTCGACGGTCATACTATGCCGACGCGGCATGTCAGTACCCGGTCAGCGGCGGGCCCGGCGGGAGACGGAGTCCACGGCCGCCGCGAGCAGCAGCACCGCGCCCTCGATGATCAGCTCGTAGGCCGAGGCGTTGTTGCCCTGGAGCAGGTCGGAGATGCCGTTCTGCAGGATCGCCAGCACCACGCCGCCGAGGACCGCGTCCACGATCCGGCCGCGGCCGCCCATCAGCGAGGTGCCGCCGATGACCGCCGCCGCGACGGCGAGCAGCAGGGTGTTGCCCGCGCCGTCGCCGGTGCTCACGCCGCCGAGCTGGCCGGCCAGGATCAGGCCGGACAGGGCCGCGAGCGCGGAGCAGAGCACGAAGACCGAGGTGCGGATCGACAGGACCCTGATGCCAGCGCGGCGGGCCGCCTCCTCGTTGCCTCCGACCGCGAACACGTGCCGGCCGTAGCGGGTCTTGGTGAGCGTGAAGCCGAGCACCACGAGCAGGCCGAGGATGATCACCGCGGACCACGGCACGCCCCACTGGTGGATGCCGGCGCGCTGCTGCCAGGCCACCGACTGGTCGATGTTCATCAGGTAGACGAACACGCCGCCGAAGACCGCGAGCGCGACGAGCCGCAGGCCGAGCACCGCGAGCGGCACGACGGCCAGGCCGCGGCGCTTGCGCGCGGCGTTCTGCACCAGCTTGACCAGCGCGTACAACGCAACGGCGACGACCAGCAGGATCCAGCCGGCGACCGGCGAGAGGCGGCCGAAGTAGAGGTCGTGCAGCGTCTGGTCGCTGACCTGGACGCCGTTGCTCTTGGAGTTGATGACCAGGATCTGCACGCCCTGGAACGCGATGAACGCGGAGAGCGTGACCACGAAGGAGGGGATGCCGAGCTTGGCGCGCAGCCAGCCGAGCAGCAGGCCGACCACGCCGCCGAAGGCCGCGGAGCCGAGGATCGCGACGTACCAGGGCAGGCCGTGCTTGACGGACAGCACCGCGCCGAAGGCGGCGGCCGTGGAGCCGACGACGCCCGCGGACAGGTCGATCTCGCCGAGCAGCAGCACGAAGACCAGGCCCATGGCCATGATCGTGGTCGGCGCGGCCTGCTGGACGATGGCGACGATGTTGCTGGAGGACAGGAAGTCGCCCTGCGCGGCGCCGAAGATGACCATCAGCACCAGCGCGCCGACCACGGCGGGGACCGAGCCGGTCTCGCCGCTGCGCACGCTGCGGACGTAGGAGCGGAAGGTGCCGCCGAGGGTCTGCGGTATCAGGGCCGTGACGTTCGCGGCCGGGTTGGCGGCCTCGTGCTCGGCGACCGCGTCGCGGGGCACGGCCGTGTTCGTGTCCGTGTCGGTGCCGCTCATGCCGCCACTCCTTCCTGGATACCGAGCGAGCCGGAGCGTCCGGCGGTGATCAGCTCGACGATCTGCGTCTGGTTGAGTTCGGAGGTCGGCAGCTGGGCGGCCATCCGACCGAGGTAGAGCGCCGCGACGCTGTCCGAGACCTTGAGCACGTCGAGCATGTTGTGCGAGATGAGGATGACGGCCATGCCCTGGTCGGCCAGCCGCCGGACCAGGTCGAGCACCTGCGCGGTCTGCGCGACGCCGAGGGCGGCGGTGGGCTCGTCGAGGATGACGACCTTGGAGTTCCACAGCACGGTCTTGGCGATCGCGACGGTCTGCCGCTGGCCGCCGGAGAGGCTGGAGACCTTCTGCCGCACGGACTTCACGGTGCGCACCGAGAGCGAGGCGAGCGCTTGGCCCGCCTGGTGCTCCATCTCCGCCTCGTCGAGCGTGCGCGACGCGCGGTTGAGCTGCTCGCGGCCGAGGAACATGTTCTGGACGATGTCCAGGTTGTCGCACAGCGCGAGGTCCTGGTAGACGATCTCGATGCCGAGCGCCGAGGCGTCGCGCGGACCCTTGACGGTGACCGGCTTCCCCTCGAACAGGTACTCGCCGCCGTCGATGGAGTAGGTCCCGCCGATGCACTTGACCAGCGTGGACTTGCCCGCGCCGTTGTCGCCGACCAAAGCGGTGACCTCGCCGGGCCGGGCCTCGAAGTCGACGCCCTTGAGGACCTCGACCGGGCCGAAGGACTTGGTGATCCCCCGCAGTCGAAGGACTGGCTCGCTCATTTCAGCTCTCCTGCGTGCTGGTGGTCATGGCTGTGCCCCCGGGGCCTCGCGCGCGCGTCCGGTGCGGCGGACGCGGCGCGAGGCCCGGGAGGCCGGGGGGTTAGGAAAGACCCGCCGCCGAGCAGGCGGAGGCGAAGGCCGCGGTGCAGATGTCGGACACCTTGTCGTCGCCGCCCTTGACCGGCTCGGCGATGTTCGCCTTGGTGATCACGACCGGCGTGCCCAGGATCGACTTGACCTGCGAGTTGTCGGTCGGGTCGGTGACCGAGGTGAAGGTGTCGGTCACCTTGCCCGCGATGATCTGCGCGGCCAGGTCGACGGACGGGACCGCCTCGCCCTTGGCGGCCTTGTAGATCGAGAAGGACTGGCTGCCCGCGAGGATGTTCTGCAGGCCGGCCGCCGAGGCGTCCTGGCCCGAGACGACGACCTTGCCGGCCAGGCCCAGGTTCTTGAGGTCCTGGATCACGGCGTTGGCCATGCCGTCGTTCGCAACCATGACCACGTTGATGTTGTGGTCCTTGTTGTACATCGACATGAAGTCGGTGCCGGCGGTCGGGTTGTCCCAGTTGGCGACCCACTGCTCGCCGGACTCCTTCCAGGAGCCGGACTTGACCAGCGGGCTGATGACGGACATGTAGCCCTGGTTGAACAGGACCGCGTTGTGGTCGGTGGTCGAACCGTCCAGGATCGCGACGTCCGGGCTGGTGATGCCCTTGGCCTTCACCGCGGCGACGAGGGCCTGGCCCTGCAGCGTGCCGACCTCGGTGTTGTTGTAGGACACGTAGTAGTCGGGCGACGCGCCGGTGTCGAGCCGGTCGTAGTCGATCGTCTTCACGCCCGCGGCGTGCGCCTCCTTCTCGATCGCCGCGCCCACGGTCGGGTTCAGCGGGTCGAGGATCAGCACCTGCACGTGCTCGGTGTTGATCATCTTGTCGGCGAGCGACTGCTGCGTGGAGGTGGAGCCCTGCGCGTTCTGGATGTCGCAGTTCAGCGACTTCGCCTTGCACTCGGCGGTCAGCGCCGGGGCGTCCGCGTTCACGTAGCGGGCCGAGGAGACGGTGTCCGGCAGGATGATCCCGACCTGCACCGCGGAGGAGTTGGAGGAGGAGCCCGAAGCGGAGGAGCTCGAGGAGGAGGAGCACCCGGCGACACCGAAAGCGAGGGCTGCGGCGCCGACGGCGGCACTCAGGACGGCCTTACGCATCATTGCGCGTGGTCCTTTCTCAGGCGCCGTCGCCCGGCGTCGGGCTCGGCGGATCCAAGGAATGTTGTTGGAGGCAACGTATGTCCTTGATCCGAATTGGCAAAGACGGCCCCCGCCCTCATTTGTTGCCCGCGATAACGATTTTGCGACCCAGGTAGAAGCCCTCGGATACGCACCGTAGCCACCCCGCGGACCCCTACGCCCCCTGGTCTATACCAATTTAATCGATCTTCCCGGCCTCCACCTGCCCCTCTGCGCGCGCTATTACGTGCCTCACACAACAATTTGAGCCGCCGTCCGACGCTGGAAAAGATGGGGCGGGACGAGCTCTCCGTTACCCAAGTGATACCGGAGGGGACGTCAGGGGACGGGGTGGGCGGTAGGCGGGCGGCGGGCGGCAGCAAGGAGTCGATGTCGGTAGGCGGGACCGATCCCGGGAGGGGCTGGCTAGCTTGCGGCGCATGACAATCCAGAAAGCGGATCGGTCTGGCGGTTGCGGTGGGCCGACTGGCGGTTGCGGTGGGCCGACTGGCGGTTGCGGTGGGCCGACTGGCGGTGGCGGTGGGATGGCTGGCGGGGCGAGAGCCGGGCAGTTCAGGCGCGGGCGAGACCGGGACAGTACGAGCGCGGGCGACACCGGGGCAGTTCAGGCGCGGGCGAGACCGGGACAGTACGAGCACGGGCGAGACCGGGGCAGTACGAGCGCGGGCGAGACCGGGGCAGTTCAGGCGCGGGCTGCGGCGCTTCATCTGTTATCAGGCCGCGTCCGGCGGCGGGGTGTACTTCATCGCGTACAGGCCGGTCATCTACGGCGTCTACCGGCTCATTCTCGGGATCAATCTGCTGAACAAGGCCGAGCGCTGACCCTCGGGTCGTGGCGGGCCGATAG
>DASTAE010000022.1:0-4395 GCA_035712985.1 Actinospica sp. | reverse complement strand
GCGCCGCCTCGTACCCGATGCCCTTGTTGGCCCCGCTGATCAATGTCGTCGTCATACCCCCACCCTCGCCCACCGCGCCGCGCCCTGCCAGTGCCCCCGTCTCCCTAGGACTCCCATCCCCACCCTCGCCGCACCTATTGCTGCATTACCGGTAATGCCAATACGGCAATGCCGGAAAACCGGGGTCGGTAACGGCCTGGAGCTGCCGTCAACATAATTCCGGTTATGTTGACGACGGCTCCAGGAGGACGACCAGGAGCCCCGGGGCGAAGTCGTCCGGGCTCAGAAAATCCGGCGAAGGCGCTGCGTGGTTGGCGAAGAGCCGGCGAATCTGGCGCCCGTGATCACGTCGGTAAGCCACGGCGAGTGCCTCGACCGGCTCTACAAGCGCACGCTGGAGTGGGCCGAGGCCAGAGCGGCCTGGCGGCAGCGCGGCGGACGGACGACAGTGGAACCGCTTGTGACCGTGCGTCAGATCCTGCTACGGTCGCGCCCGTGACGAACTGATCTGCAGCGCGGCCGGCTCCACCGCCCGCGCGACCAAGGCATCTCAACCCCGACCCGCGCGCACAAGCGCTGCGGGCGAATCACCCTTGGGAAGATCAGATGACTCTGGATCAATACGTCACGACCGCCCTGCCCGCAAGCACAGACGCCCACAGCGCCTTCGAGGGCTTCCTGACGCTCGCTGCCGCCGACCCGCATGTGCTCGGAGTAGTGCTCAGCGGGTCACAGGCCCGCGAAGGGATGGCCAAGAACGAGTCCGACTACGACGCGTACGTCGTCCTCGACGAGAATGCCCCCGCAGAGCTGGCGGGCCTCGACGGATTCCGCTCCGCATACCTGGACCTGTCGATGATGACGATGCCCCAGTTCCGCGCCCACGCGCACCCCGACGACGCGTCGAGCTGGGACGCGTACGCGTTCGTCGGCGCGAAGGTCGTACTCGACCGGACGGACGGCGTGATCGGCAGGCTGGCGGCTGAAAAAGCCGTACTCACCGAGGAGCACGCCCGACGCCGGGTAGCCGCGCACCTCGACGCGTACACGAACTTCACCTACCGGTCTTTCAAGGACCACCGTGACGGGCGCTTCCTCGCGGCCCGCCTGGATGCCGCCGAGAGCATTCCACACCTACTGACCACGCTCTTCGCACTGCACCGTCGAGTCCGGCCCTACAACAAGTACCTGTCCTGGGAGCTCGAACACCGCCCGCTAGGACAGCCGTGTTGGTCCGCGAATGTGCTCCTGCCTCGCCTGGAGCACATTCGCGCCGAGGCCGACCCGGCTGCTCAACGCGCCGTGTTCAGCCAGGTCGAGCGCGCCGCGCGTAGCCAGGGACACGGTGCGATGCTCGACGCGTGGGGCGACGACCTGCACTTCCTGCGCGCAGCTCCCGCTGGGTGACAGTCGCCGGGATTCCGCAGGCGCCGGATAGCTTGAGCCGTACCCGGACCATCAGGCCCGCCCGGCCCGCGCTGCGTGCGGCCGGGCCGCCTCGTCGAAGCCGGCACCGGCCGCAGAGTACGGCAATGTGTCGACCAAGTGGTCGGTGGGGAGCCGGACCTGCCGTTTCCGCTCACGCGTCGTGGCCGGCCGGATGGGTCCACGGACGTGGCTGGAGGAAGCGGGCGAGGGAGGCCTCGGCGGTGCCGGGCCCGGGGCGCAGGTCGAAGGACCAGCGGGCGCGCGGGGGCAGGGAGACGAGGATCGCCTCGATGTTCGCGCCGGTCTCCAGGCCGAAGCGGGTGCCGCGGTCCACAGCGAGGTTGAACTCGACGTATCTGCCGCGGCGCGTCTCCTGCCAGTGCCGCTCGCGCTCGCCGTAGGGCATCGGGGCGCGGCGGTCGAGGATGGGCAGGTACGCCGGCAGGAGGCTGTCGAGCCCGTCGGCGGCCAGGGCGAGGCAGCGTTCGAAGCCGCCGTCCTCGGGGTCGGTGAGGTGGTCGAAGAAGATCCCGCCGATGCCGCGCATCTCTTGGCGGTGCGGGATGGTGAAGTAGGCGTCGCAGGCCTGCTTCCAGGCCTCGTAGTCTCCGGCCCGGTGCCGGGCGCACCAGTCGCGCAGCACGCGGTGGAAGTGCGCGGCGTCGTCCTCGAAGCCGTAGCTGGGAGACATGTCGCACACGCCGCCGAACCACCAGGTGTCCGCGTCCACGCCGAAGAAGCGGAAGTTCGCGTGGAACGAGGGCGCGTACGGGTTGCGCGGGTGCAGGATGAGCGAGATCCCGCCCGCGGTGAACGGGGCGCCTTCGAGGTGCGGCGCCTTGGCCACCACGGATGCGGGCATCGTGGATCCGCTGACGCGCGAGGTGTTGACGCCGGCACGCTCGAAGACCTCCCCGTCCTCGAGGACGAGCACCCGGCCGGAGCCCAGGCCAGGGCGCTGCCAGGGCGCGGCCTGGAACCCGCGCGCTCCCTCGTACGCCTCGAAGGCGGCGACCAGCCGGTCCTGCGCGTCGCAGAACACGTCGACGGCGCTCGCTATCCGTTCCACCACCCGGCGAGTCTAGGCGCGGCCGGCGGTAGAGGTCGTAGTCGTGTCGCTGCCGGTGGTCTCGGCGGCGACACGACGTCCCCGGCGTCGTCGACGCGGCCGGGGCTCAGATGAGGATGGAGAGCAGGATCGCGATGAAAGGGGAGAGCGCCGCGAGCACTATCAGGGCCGCTTTGGCGCGGCCCCGGTACAGGAGTCTGCGGCCTTCCGGCGTGTCGGTGCGCCAGGCGGGGTCGACCTCGACGAGGCCGGCGCGGATCTCGGGGGCCAGGCGGCGGGCGGCTTCGGCGTCGTAGTAGCAGGTGGGCGGGCCCTGGCCGCCGACGGGGTAGTTGTAGGAGGCCACGGTCCGGTACCTGACCCCGGCCTGGTCGGCTACCCGGGCGAGCAGGTGGTCCTGGGGGCGGATGTGCCACAGCCTGCCGACCTTGCCGCGGGTCAGCCAGCGTCGTCGCTGCTCACGCGCTCTTCCCATGGCCGAGACCTCCCCGTCGCCGCCGTACGTCAGATTACTGACGCGCTGTCGGCCGGTCCAGGGGCGGCGGCATGGCGCCGGGCCGGGGCCGGAGGTTTCAAGGGCGCGCTTCCGCCCCTTCGGGTGACGTTCGGGCATGACGCGCCGGTCCACGTCTTGATTCGGGCGCGGCCGGGGTAACCCTCCCGATCGTAGGGTCGGCGCGTGATCAGGCGAAGGACGGCGGCACCATGAGGACGCACCACGGTCGGCGGCTTCCGCGTCAGACGCACCTCGCCGCGGGCTTCGCGGTCATCGGGGCGTTCGCCGTCGTCGGCGCCTCGCTGGTGTTCCTGCCGTCGCAGGGCGCGAACGCCGACCCGGCCACGCTGTGCGGCGGGCAGCAGGCCTCGGTCTCCGCAGGGCGGTACATCGTGCAGAACAACGAGTACAACTCCGGCGCCAACGAGTGCGTGACCAGCGACGGCTCCGCCGACTTCACGGTCGCGAACTCCGACATGACCACCCCGCCCGGAGCGCCGGGCGGCTATCCGTCGATCTACGCGGGCTGCCACTGGGGTTCCTGCACGGCCGGCGGGCTCGCCGCGAACCCGATCCAGGTCGCGAACCTGACGGCCGGTCAGGTCACCACGAGCTGGTCCACCACGCAGCCGACCGGGCCCGGCGACATCTACGACGTCGCGTACGACATCTGGTTCAACCACGCCGCGACCACGCACGCGGCGCCGGACTGCGCGGAGGTCATGGTGTGGCTCGGACACCGGGGCGCGCCGCAGCCGTACGGCACGAACGTCGCCTCGAAGGTGACGCTCGGCGGGATCGACTACACGGTGTGGGAGGGCGTGCAGACGATCGAGCCGACGATCAGCTACGAGATGACGACCCCGGCCACGTCGGTGACCGCGATGGACCTGTATCCGATCGCGCGCGACGCCGTGTCCCGCGGGTACATCTCCGACTCCTGCTACCTGATCGCGGTCGAGGCCGGGTTCGAGCTGTGGAACGGCGGGGCCGGGCTGGCGACGAACTCGTTCTCGGTGGAGGTCGGCGGGGCCCCGACCGGAACGCCGACCCCGAGCACGAGCACGAGTCAAAGTCCGACCACCGGTCCGGCGCCGAGTCCGACGTCCAGCCCGACCGCGAGCGCCTCCGGGACGCCCGCGCCGGGCCCCACGCCGACCGCCTCGTCCACTCCGACGTCGTCTCCGACCCCCTCGCCGACAGCGACGGCCGCGCCGACCCCCTCGCCGACGTCCACCCCGAGCCCGACCCACAGCCCCGCTCCGACGCCCACTCCCGGCCCCACGCTCAGCCCGACGCCCACCCTCACCCCGGGACCGAGGCCGACCGGCAGTGGATCTCCGCGTCAGACCCCGTTGTTAAGCTCGTCCGCGTGACCTTTCGCGACGGGGCGGTGCGCCCG
>DASTAE010000021.1:0-2566 GCA_035712985.1 Actinospica sp. | reverse complement strand
AGGTGAAGCGCTCCACCTGCTCGTCGACGGCGGCATGGACGGCCGCTCCGGTCAGCGCGTTGTTGACCTCGGTGAGCGTGAACGGGAGCTTGTGGAAGTTGGCGATCCCGCCGACGATCGCGGCCAGGTGGATGACGTGGCCGCAGCCCTTCACGGCGGCGCGGGCGACGTCAAGCTCGCGCAGATCGCCCGCATGCAGCTCGCAGCCCTCGCGCATCCAGCCCGGGGCGGGCCGGTGGTCGGCGACGCGCACCTCCCAGTCCGGGTCGCGCAGCAGTCGCCGGACGACCGCCGAGCCGATGGTGCCGGCGCCGCCGGTGACAAGCACGCGGGACACGCGCTCAGCCGGCGGCGTCAGGGGACAGGCGGGCCGAGTCGCCGAGCAGGGTGCCGGCCTCGGCCGCGAACAGGAACACCTGGCTGGTGCCCAGGCTGTTCCACGGGTCGACGAGCAGGCAGTCCTCAGCCGCGAGCGCCCGGACCTGCCGCAGCGTGTCCGGACCTTCGAACTCGGAGTGGTTGGTGGCGACGATGACGACGTCGGCATCGCGCACGGCGTCATCGAGCGGCGCCGTCGGCGTCGGCGCGTGCGGGTCGCACACGGCCACGTCGGCGAGCTCGCGCTCGAGCAGCCGGATGAGCTTCGGCGACAGCGAGTCGCGCTCGTCGTCGGTGTCGCGCTTGAACGTGAGGCCGAGGACCGCGACCTTGCGCGAGGACAGCGTGCCGATCCGGCGCTTGATCCCCTCCACCAGGAACAGCGGGACGCCCTCGTTGACGCGTGAGACGGCCAGCAGCATCCCGGGGGCGTGCGACCGCTCCTCAGAGAATGCGAAGTCCTTGCGCAGGCATGTGCCCGCGGTCAGGCCCGGCATCGCGATGCCGCCGCGCGGGTAATCGTGGTTGATCAGGTCGATGACCTCAAACACGTTGGCGCCGTAGCTCTCGCAGTCCATCATCAGCAGGTTGGGAAGGGCGAACGTCGCGTAGCGCAGGATGTTGGTCCAGATCTTGGCCAGCTCGGCCTGCACCGGCGTCGTCTTGACGATCGGCGCGCCGAACACGCTGAACAGGCCGGCCGCGTGTTCGGTGGAGCTCTCGCCAACGCCGCCGATGATGCAGGGCAGGGTGCCTATTTCCTGCAGGAACTTGCCGGCGGCGATCCGCTCCGGAGCGTGGGCGACGAACACGTCCTCGCCGACGCGCAGTCCACGCCGCTTCTCGAGGTAGCCGGCGACGAACTCGGTCGTGCCCGGGGCGATCGTGGAGCGGAGAATGAGGCCGTGCCCCGGCCGCAGCAACGGCAGCAGGTCGTCGACGGCCGCGCGGACCTGGCGCAGATCAGACTCGACGTGCGAGAAGGAGGGGGTGCCGATGGTGATGACGATGTCGTCGGCGCGGGCGGCATCGGCGGCGCGATCCGAGAGCTCCAGCGTGCCGGCGGCCTGGACGCGCTCCAGCATCTCCTGCGTGCCCGCCTCGTTGAACGGCATCCGCCCGGCGCGCAGCGACTCGAGGATCGCCGGGTCGTGATCGACCCCCAGCACGCGCAGCCCGCGGTCGGCGAAGCACAGCGCCAGCGGTAGTCCGACCCGGCCGAGGCCGATCACGGATATGAAGCGCTTCTCGCTCATCTGCGTGCGTTAACGGTAGCCAGGGCCCGGAGTGACGAAACGGGCGGGACGGCCCGTACTCTGACGGACGGCGCCGACGGCAGCACGCGCCGGCGGCCTATTGGTCGCTAGCTGTGGGCCGCCCGCGGGTCCCGGCCGACGCTCTTCAGCGGCTCAAGGCCGATTTCGGCGGCGTGGCCGCGCACCTCGCCGACGTAGGCGATCCGGTCAAGCCGCGCGATCTCGCGCTCGCCCTCCACGCGGGCCGGGTGGCCCTCCGGCAGGTTGCGGATCAGCGCGCGGATGCGGTTGCGCAGCTGCAGCGCGAAGTGCGGTGTCGAGGCGCCCATGAGCTGACGCACGTCCTCGATGGTCGTCTCATGATCGGACCGCAGACGGTCGGGATGTTCGGCCTGGCTCATTTCGCTGATGTCTGGGGGACGGCTTCCAGGAGACTATCGACCTCGGCCTGGACACCGACGGAGACCGCGCCCTGGTCGCCGATCACCCACCCGTGGTTGTAGACCGCCGCCGTCGGCCCCTCCTGGGTGTAGCCCGGGGTGGCGTAGTTGAGGAAGTAGTCGAGCACCGGCTTGGGGAAGCGGTCGGCGCTGTCGAGCAGCAGCGCCGGCCCGTAGCTGCCGGAGGCCGACAGGGGCGCGGCGGCCGCCGCGGTCAGCGGCTGGGCGATGTTGAGCAGCACGTAGCCGTGGCCGGGAGAGCGGATCGCCCAGCCGAAGCTGCCGGGGACGTGCGCGCAGGCCTGCCCGTAGGTGCAGGGTGGGTCGCGGTACTCGGCAAAGGCCACCGAGGTGGCCGCCGGGCCGGGGCCGGCCACCCGCTTGACCTTGCCGTAGCGCCGCAGCTGATGCAGCACGGCGTTGCTGACCGCGCTCGGCGGACCGATCACGTAGATGTGGGGGCTCTGGTGGGAGAGCAGCGCCTGGCGGGTC
>DASTAE010000020.1:0-25323 GCA_035712985.1 Actinospica sp. | reverse complement strand
CCCGGAATGGTCGACGCAGCGCGCCAGGCGCTGCGCGGGGCCGGCGTGACCCGTCGCAGGATCCACCACGAGCGTTTCGCCAACTGATCGGTCGCCCGCCTGGAGTAGCGGTGTCGGCAAAACGGCCTATCAACCGTCTAGTGCGGAGATATGGTTGTTCGGTGGACCCGACCGGCTTTTCGGAGCGGACTAGGCAACAAACGCTGTTCCTGATGGACGGTTTCTGCGCGTCCCCGTCACCGGTTCTCCTCATCGTCGGCGACGCGCAGGCCTCCTCGAAGGTCGCCGCGGCCGTCTACACCGGCTCCGGGCCGTGGCACGACCGGCCGACGCGCGTCGGCAAGCTGTTGCAGCTGGATCCGGCGAGCATCGCCACGGGGCCCGCCGACTCTCTCACCGAGATGCTGGCCACGCTGGAGTCCACCGACCACTGGATCTATGTTCCAGACGTCGCGTCGCTGTCGGCGACCGCGGTCGGCCGGCGCTTCCTGGGCGAGCTGATGGCATCGGTCGGCAACGGCGGTATCGCGGCGATGATCGCGTCAACGCCGCGCGATCAGTTGACGACGCTGCGGGCCGATGCGCCGCGGTTGCTGGGTTTCGCGAGCATGCTCGATCTGCCGGCCGGCTCAGACCCCGGAGGCTACACCTCCTGCAGGTCGCTCGTGACCCGCAGCGCCGACCCGGACGACGTGGGCTGGACGGTCTCCGTGCGATTCGAGCTCACCGAGCCCGTCCGGTCCGATGCGCGGCCGGCGAGCGGACCCGTCTGGAGCGCGCTCCAACTTGTCGACGGCATTCAGCTGATCGTCAAGGACGGCGCGCCCCCGCTCGGCGTGCTCGCGAGCCTCAAGCCCGACGCGTTCACCGCGGGCGACGAGCACGCCGCGTTCACCACCGCCGCGCTCGCGGCGGAGCAGTCCGTGGGCCGCCCCCTGCGCCCCGGGGAACGCCTCGTCGCCGCACGCGCCATCTTCTACGCCTGATGGACCTGCCGCACCGTATACCTCCGAGGAGAAATCAGATGTCTGAAACGATCCGCATCGTAGGCGCCTCCGACGTGATCACCGAGATCGAGTCGCTGATCCGCGAGAGCGACGGCAGCGGGGTGAAGTACGTCCGGACCGACGAGGTCGAAGCCGACGAGATGGGCGCCGATTTCATCCTGGAGACGATCGCCGCCGTCGTGGCGATCGTCGACGCGCTGTTCTTCGACGGTGCCATCGTGCCGAGGCTCTTCGGCATCCTGCGCCGACACCATGGGACCCGGATCCGGGTGGACACGCCCACAGGAAAGGTCACCATCGAGGTCACCAAGGACCTCTCGGAGGAACAGCTGCGGGATCTCCTCGCCGCCGCGATCGCAGTGGGCTGATGACACCGTGGATCTACGTCGGCCGGTTCGATCCGGGCTTCCTCGGCATCAGCATCCGCGCGAGCGCGTCCGACATGCACAGCTTCGGCCTCTCCGACAGGTCCCGCTGGGCTCCCGCCGACGTGCTCGCGGAACTCGGCGACCATGCGGTCGTCTCCGACCTGTCCCGTAAGACGGTCCTCGACCACGAACTGCGCCACTTCCGGGATTCGCTGCTGTTCCCGTTCGGCGCCGCCGTCACCCGGGCGCGCATCCACGCCTCGTACAACGGATTCCAGGCCGCGACCACGCTGAAACTGCTGAGCGGCGACGCGGACACCCTGCCGATCCCGCTCCAGCAGTGGCTGCGGATGCCGTCGGACGAGCGGAGCGCCTACCTCGCCGGGAAGACCGGCGCCGACGGCAAGCCGCTGCGAGTGCCGCGGCTCCCGGTGATCACGGCGGACGACGACGTGACCGCGTTCCCCGCTGGGCTCCACGGTTTCGACCGTGCAGACGCACTGCTCGCCGGGTGCAGGATCGCGCTGGCGGACTACCGGATGATCGACAGACTCTGGCAGAGCCCGCACGAGAACGCGGAGAAGGCGGTCTACAAGGCCATCGACGCCTGGGAGGCTTCGGCCATGATCTGCCAACTGGCCGTCATCGAGCGACACGTGGGAGAGCCGCTGATGCAACGGTTCATGCGGTGGATCGAACGGCACGGCCCTGCGGTCTACCGACGCGGGCTCACCGGGCTCACGGCTTGCCTGGAGCGGCTGAACTGGCCCCGGACCCTTCGCAACCACCTCGTGCTGGTCACGTGGGCTCAGATGGGAGCGTACGAGAGCGAGACGATCATGTCCTCGCCCGGGCTCCGACTCGCGACGCTAGCCTCCGCGGCGACTCTCGGGAGCAGGTGGCCCGAGGGCAGCGCCTTCGCGGACCTCGCCAGGGACTGGGACGCCGTCGTCGGGTCGGACAGCTTCGGCGCCCTCCAGGCGGCGAATGCGAGCTTCGCCGCGTTCTGCCGGCGGTCCGCGGAACTGCCGTTGCTCCCGCCCACGCTGTTCTCCTCACTCGCCGCGGCCCGGCGAACGATGGCGGAGGCGTTCATCGCGGATCCCGATCGCTACGTCACGCCCTCCGACTATCTGGCCGACGAGACCCGCTATCCGCTCCCGTGCGTAGGCCTGGAGTATCCATCCGAGGATCTCGGCTCCGACTGGGCCGACTCCACGCCGAGAGACTGGTCGCCGGCCGTGGATTTCGACTCAACGCTCGTCCTCGCGGGAATGGCGATGCTCAGTGACTCCCTCTTCCTGCCGGATGAGAAGTCACGACAGCGGGACGGCAGCCGCGTGATCGCGAACGCGCTCGGGCTGCACCCCAGGCTCCTCATCGGCTGAGCCCTCCATGCCCAAACCGTCCGCTGCGATCTCAGTACTCGTTCACGTCGCGCAGGAGGGAGAGGAACCACGCGGTCAGCATCAGCATGCCGCTGCCCGCGGCGGCTGAGACGGCGTCGAAGCCGTGGCCCGTCACGGTCGAGCTGAGGCTGATCCAGGCGGTGAGCGCGCAGCCGATGGCGAGGACTGCGATACCGAGCCGCAGGCGCGTCGGTCGGGGCGGGGTGACCGCGGACGTGCTGACGGTGCCGACGATCCGCGCCGCCTGAACCGCGCCGAGGGCGAGGGTGAACCAGTAGGTGGCGGTCACGAGCAGGCGGGTGGCGGAGTGCGCGGCGGGGTGGGCGGCGTTCACGAACACCAGTCCCGCGACGGCGAGGGCCGCCGGTGCCGCCAGCGCCCTCAGGCTTCTGCGCAGCAGCGCGGCGAGGGCGCGCGGGGTGGGCCGGGGCAGCGGCATGATCACGAGCGTGCCGAGCAGCATCAGGGCCGCGCATTCGGCGATGTTCAGCGCCCGGTGGGCATGCCAGGTGAGCCGGGGGTCGTTCGTCGTCCCCGCACGGCCGACCAGCCACGTGGCCAGGGTGAGCGTGAAGGCCGCCGCGGCCGCGCGGTGCCGGCGTTGGGCGGCGGACTCGGCCGGCCAGACGACCGGGTGCAGCCACAGGCCGGCGGCGCTGGCCAGCAGGCCCGGCCAGGACCGGCGCCCCGCGGCCGACGCCTCCGCCTCGAGCGCGGCGCCCCACCGTTCCCGGAAGGCGGCCGGGTGAAGGCGCAGGAGCAGCCGGACCGGGTTCACGCCGGGTTCACCCCGAGGCCGCGCAGCCCCGCCGCCGCCACCCGCGCCATCGAGCGCAACTCCCCCTCGAGCACGCGGCGGCCCTCGGCGGTGAGCTGGACGGGCCGGGCGCGGTCGACCTCGTCGAGCGACTCCACCAGGCCCTTGGCCTCGAGCCGGGTCAGCGCGCCGTAGAGGCTGCCGGGCCCCAGCCGCGTCCCGGTCAGCTCCTCGATGGCGGCGTTGATCGCGTAGCCGTGCAGCGGCCCTTTGGACAGGGCGCACAGTACGAGCGTCTGGGCGTCGTTGGCCTGCATCGCGTCCTCCTTCGTCGCCGCCACACTACTACGGGACAGGTACTACGCAACAAGTACTACACGGCGTGTACTATCTCGGTCATGGCAGAAACCGATACCCCGGCCGTCCTGCGGGGTGTGACCAAGAGATTCCGCGCGACCACCGCGGTCGAGGCGCTGGACTGGGCGCCGAAGCGGGGAATGATCACGGCGCTGGTCGGCCTCAACGGAGCCGGCAAGTCCACGGCGATGCGGGTGATGACCGGGCTCGTCAAACCGACCGAGGGCACGGTGGCGGTGGTCGCCGGACCCGGCGGCAGAACACTGTCGGCCATGATCGAGGCGCCGGGGCTCTACTCCGGCCTGTCGGTGCGCCGGAACCTGGAGATCCACCGCGTCCTGACCAACGCTCCGACCGCGCAGGTCGGCGAGATCGCCGAGCTCCTCCAGATCGGCGAGGTGATGGGCAGGCGCGTCGGCGCGCTCTCCCAGGGCTTCCGGCAGCGGGTGGCGATCGGGGTGGCGTTGCTCGGCTCCCCGGCCGTCCTGCTGCTGGACGAGCCGACCAACGCGCTCGACCCCGACGCGATCCTCCAGCTGCGCCACCTCATCCGGCAGATCGCCGATCGGAACACCGCCGTCGTGGTCTCCACCCACCAGCTGCGCGAACTGGAGGGCACCGCGGACGCGCTGACCCTCATCCACGAGGGCCGGATCCGCTACGACGGGCCGTTCGCCGACTTCGTCGGCAGCCCCGACCTCCGCGTCCGGGCCGCGGACGACGCGGCGACGGACACCCTGGCCCGGCTGATGCGGGCCGAGGGCGTCCGGGTCGAGCGCATCGCGGACAGCCTGCGGCTCGCCGTGGACGGCCCGGCGCAGGTGGCCGATCTGCTGGCTGCGCTCGTCTTCGACGTCGCGGCCGGCCACGGCCTGAAACTCGTGGAGCTCGGCCACCGGGCCCCCACCCTCGAAGAGGCCTTCCGTCTCGCGACCTCAGGAGAGCACTGATGACCACGTACCGCGCGGAGCTGCTGCGCTCGCGCACGAGGGGCACGTACTGCTTCCTCGCCCTGTGCCTGAGCCTGTTCGTGTTCGGCATGGCCAACGCCGAACCGCAGCACCACCTCCCGCTCTACGGATTCCGGCAGGCCTCGATCCTCGCCGCCACCCTGGTCATGGGCCGGGCGGTGACCGTCGCGGCCGGCGACTTCGGCGGCGGCGCGATCCGCCCCTGGCTCATCTCCTCGCCCCGGCGCGGCGCCGTCTGCCTCGGCAAACTGGCCGCATCGCTCACGGTCGCGGCCGCGTTCAGCGTCGCCGCCGGCGCGGTCGGCTTCGCGATGAGCGCGGCGCTCGGCACCACGCCCACGTTCGCGGACGTCGGCTCGGTCGCCGGCGAGCTGCTGCTCGCCTGCCTCGGCTTCACCGTCTTCGGGCACGCCGTCGCCCTGCTGGTGCGCAACGTCCCGGTCGCGCTGGCCGTGAGCCTCGGCTGGATCCTGGCGGCGGAGCACCTGCTCGGCTCGGGCACCATAAGCTCCTGGCTGCCCGGCCTCGTCTCCCAGAAGATCACCAAGGGAGAGATCGCGGGCAGCGACTACGCCGCCGCGCTCGCGCGCGTCTTCGTCCCCTTCATCGCCATCGAGGCGGTGGCGCTGATCTTCTTCCTGCGGCGCGATGTCAACAGCTAGCCAGGCACTCCCGGAGCCAGGAAGGGTTCTCATGATGCCGGAGCCGAACGCGGAGCTGCCTGCCGGGGATCCGGCACGCCGGCCGGCCGATCGCGCGGTCGCGGGCACGCTCGGCCTCGCCCTGCTGTTCGTCCTCTACATCTGGTCGGCGAAGAAGGTACCGGCGCTCTACCGGCACGAGCCGTGGCAGGACGATCCGTACGACGCGCTGATCTCACTCTCGCTCTTCTGGGTGCCGCTGCTGGCAGTGCTCTGCCTGGCGCGTGTGCTGCTGTGGCGCCGCACAGCACCGCAGCCCGTCCGCCGCGCCCGCGAACTGCTGCGGGCCAGCGCCGTGCTGCTCGCGGTGATGGCGGCCACGCTCGCGAGCGACTGGATCAGCGTCGCACTGCGCGTCCACCGGGCCAGCTGGACCGGCGCCACGGCCGTCGCCGTCGCCGGGCTGGCCGTGGTGAGCCTCGCGGCGCTCGCGACCGCGCGGGCACTACGCCGCGCCTCGCGGCAGCGGTTCCCGCAGATCGAGGGGCCGGACTGGCTCACCGACATGACCGCGCTCGGCAACCAGGCGGCGGCGCGGCTCGGGCCGTTGCGTCCACACGCGACACGGGTCGTGCTCTTGACCGACCGCTACGCGGTGAACGCAGTCCGCCGTCACCCGCTGCTCGTGGCGGGCGGCCTGTCACTGGCGTTCGCGGCTTCCACCGCCCTCGCGCAAGGGCTGCGGGAGGGGTACACGCTCGGCGTCTACCTGGTGCTGTTCATCAACCACCTGGCCGGCATGTTCGCCTACCTGGCCCTCATCGGCGCATTCCTCGGGATCGCGGGGACACCGCCGCAGCGCGCCGCCACGAGGTCCGCGGCCGTGCGACGGCGCGCCGTGCACGCGGGGATCGCCGCGTGCGTGAGCATCCCGGTGGCGGGCGCCTTCCGCACGCAACTCTGGTCGCTGCTCGGCCAGACCGGGCGCCTGGGACCATACGACCTGGTCACGCTGATGCTCGCCGCCGCGGCGACCACGGCCGCGCTGGCCTACGCCGCCGAGACGACGCTCCTCCCCCGCATCTTCACCGCCTCCTGATTCGATGAGGGACATGACCGACAAAGGCACGGCCGGCTCCGCCTCGACGCCCTATCTCGACGCCGTCGCGGCCACCGACATCGCCCGCTCCTACAAGCGCGACCTCCTCGCCGCCCTGGCGATCGAACCGGGCCACCACGTGCTCGACGTCGGCTGCGGCCCCGGCACCGATCTCACGGCCCTCGCCGTCGCGACGGGCCCCGGCGGCGCGGTCTTCGGGATCGACCAGGACCCGCACATGGTCGCCACCGCCCGCACGCGCACGGCCGACCACCCGGGCGTCCAGGTCCACCAGGCGGACGCGCACCGTCTCCCCTTCGCAGACCACAGCATCGACCGCGCCCGCGCCGACCGCGTGCTCATGCACGTCGCCGACCCCGCGGCAGTGCTGACCGAGATCCGCCGAGTCCTGCGTCCCGGCGGCCTGCTCACCCTCGCCGAACCCGACTGGGACGCCCTCGCGATCGACCATCCCGACCTCGCGATCAGCCGCGCCTTCACCCGCTACATCGCAGAACGCGTCAACAGAAACCAGGCCATCGGGCGGCAACTGCCCCGACTCGCCGCCCAGGCCGGCTTCACGCTGCGCGCCGTGGGCAACATCGCCGCCGTGTTCACCGACTTCGAGACGGCCGAGACGATCCTCGGGCTGCGCCGCAACACCGATCGCGCCGTCACGGCCGGCTACCTCACAGCCGACGACGCACACGCCTGGCTGGAACAGCTCACCACTGGGACCTTCTTCGCCACCTCGACGTTCATCACCGTGCTCGCGCAATCCGGCGGCCAGGACGTGTCTCAGGACCCTGGTCGGCGGCCGGGCTCAGACCCGGTAGAGCACGACCAGGCCCGCGTAGCGGTCGGGCTCCAGGTCGGCCAGGGCGAGCAGCGGCTCTGCGTCCTCCAGCCGGGCGGCGAGCACCGGTCGCGCACGAGGTGGGACGGTTGCGGCCCCCGACACGGTCGGCCACAGCGATTCGAGCCAGCCGGGGCCGGGCGCGGGCGGTTCGCTCAGGGGATCGAGGGTGGTGATCCCCGCTCCGAGCAGCCAAGCCCGGTCGTCCTGGCCGAGTTCCAGGCCGGCCGCCAACGCGGACCTCGAGGACAGCCGCGGCCGCCTGCGGCCCGACTCCAGCACGCTGATCGCGTGCACCGAGACACCCGAGCGCTCCGCCAACTGCTCCTGGGTCCAGCCGGCCCGCAGCCGGTATTCGCGCAAGAGCCGACCGAACTCCATGACAGTTCCCCCTACCGCAACGGATCGGATGTCCTGACGATCGACGCTAGGGCCCGCGGACCCGCGTGACCAAGGAATCCGTCCCGATCCGGACGGATCCGGACGGCCTCGCAAGCCGGCGGCGCCGGCGGCCGTTCCGCCGCTCGGGCCGATTCCGGTGATCAGCGCCACCGGCCAGATCACCCGGCCCGTCAACGCCTATCTGCCGTCGCCCGGCCAGGTGCACACGCTGCTGAACGCCGCGAACACCCTGCAGGCGCGATGCATGCGCTCGTTCGGGCTCACGGCCCCGCAGAGCCAGACGGCCGATCTCGAGCGGATGCCGAAGGCGCTGGAGGCCGCGTCGCCCCTCTACGGATTCTTCAACACGACGACGCCGGCCGCGCTGGGCTACAACCGCGTCGTGGAACCTCCCGCCGGGTTGAGCTGAGCCGACCCCGGAACCCGCCTCTGACCCGCATTTGACTGAACTCTGATCGGCCTGGCCGACACTGGTGCCGATGACGTACGACGACGTCCGGGCCCGTTCCCGGGCGTCCGGCCGATCAGGGGGCAGGTTATGAGGGGTCTGAAGACGCACGCGTCGGCGACCGCCGCGCGGCGGGTTCCGCAGGAGGTGCGGGCGCGATGACGTTCACGGTTCGGCGAGTGGTCAGCCGCGAGGGTCTCGGATTCGCGTGCGAGCGCGCTTATTTGAGCGTCGGGCGGGATGGCAGGGTCTACCTGCTGTCGACCGCGATCCACGAGCGCGGTGCGACCATGTACCTGTTGCGCACGAACGTGGACGGTTCCGGCCGCGAGGGGATTCAGTACCCGATCAATACCGATGGCAGCGGTGCGGGCGAGGGGTTCACCTACGCGACCGGGAACGCGGACGGATACGCGGCGATCGCCGATGTCGGCGCGCCGCCGGAGGTCTGGCTCTTCTCGCCGGCTCTGGGGATCGACCCTCTGGCGCGCGTGGCCGGCCCGCTCATCGGCGGCATGGTGCCGTACCGCGTCGAGGCGGGCGGCCTGAGCAAGCGGTTCTACGCGTTGGCGCAGTACGGCCTGAAGAACGCGGACGGGACGGTGACGCAGAACGCGCAGATCGCGGTGATCGGGGATCCGGCGCTGGAGCCGCTGACCGGGCTGCCCGCGATCCCTCTGCCGTTCGGGCACGACGCGACGATTCAAGTGCTCGACTTCCGGGTGCGCGAGACCGGATCGCCGACAGCGCCCGCGCCGGTGTTCTACGTGCTCTACCACACCCTCGACTCGGACGGTAAGACGTTCACGAACCACCTCGCCGAGGTCGACCAGACCGGGACACTGCTCTGGACCCGGACCGACGATGCCAGCACCGGCAAGGCGATCGGCTCGATCGCGCGTCAGCTCGGCGGAGAGCAGATGGTCGACCCCGACACCGGGGGGATCGCCGGCGGATTCGACGTCGATGACTCGGGACACGTCTACGTACTCGCCCCGCGTGGGACGGCGATCTATCGACTGCCCGGCGACGGCACGGGCGCGGCCACCGCGCTGGCGCTGCCCGCCGACGCACCGTCAGCCTCGAATGCGCCGTACCGCGAACTGAGGATCGTCGGCGGCAACGCGTTGCTCCAGCGCAGCCAGAACCGTGAACTGTACGGCGTATTCACGCTTCCCGATCCGGCGAGCAGCGGATCGATCAGCTTCGAGCGATCGGTGCTCAGCCGGCACGACGTCGCGCAGGCCGACTTCGACGCGGAACCCGACCCCGCCGGCGCCCCTTGGACCGCGGGCGGCTCCGTGACGGCGACGCTGACCCTCACCCGATACGGCGCGAGCGACGATGACCCGATGCCCGCGCCGAAGTGGACCGCATGGGTGCGCTCGATCGGCGGCCAGGACCACCGCGAACTGGCGGTCGCTCAGGCGCCTGCGGCCGGAACCGGTGCGACGACCGTGCAGATCGCGGTGCCGGCCGACCTCGGCGGCCTGTTCCAGCTGACGATCGCGCCGCACACCAGCCCCTGGCGCACCGGCGTCGTCGACGAGTACCGGCTGCGGCGCGTCATCGAGGTCTGCCCGCCGGACGCGGCCGGTTCGGTGAGCATCAGCACCGTGGCCTCCTATCACGGCGATTTCGGCAACTCGCTGCCGCTGCCCGACCCGCGTCCGTTCAACCGGCTGCGCTACGCGGCCGGAGAGCCGATGGTCGTCAGCGTCTCGGTCCGGCCCGCGCCGACGGCCGCTCGGCAGGTGGTGCTGCGCCTGGACGACGTGTCCGGTCCGAACCCGGTGACAGTGGCCCGGACCACGCTGTCGATCCCGCCCGACGGCACGACGCCCGGCGTGGTGACGGTGACCGTGCCGGGCTCGGTGACCGCGCTGCTGCGGCCGGCCGGCTACCTGCTCACGACGACCGCCGCGTCCGACATCACCGTCGCCGCGCAGCCGATCGAGCTCGGCCCCGGACGGATCGGCAGCGGGTTCCGCCGGGTGCTGTTCGGCGACCTGAGCACCACGTTCCCGGCGATGGCGAGCGTGTTCACCGGCCCGTACGCGGCGGACTACCTGGACGGCGCCGATACGGCGGCCGTGTTCCTTGAGCGGTCGCGACGGCTCGGCTGGTCGATGGTCGTGGACCGCTTGGCGGACTCTCCCGGGCAGAGCGGCATGTCGCAGGTGAATCCCGTGTACCGGGACGGCCGGGACCCGGAGGTGCGGATCTCGGCGATCGCGAACCGGCTCGCGCTCGGCGGCTCCGCGGTCGATCCCGCGAAGATCTGGGCGCTGCCGCCGCTGCTCGAGATCATCACGGGGTACGGCGCTCGCGGCGTCGAACTGCGCAGCATCCTGCTGCCGAACGACAGCGCGCTGCCGCTGCCCGAGCTGGACCGGACGGCGCTGGCCGGCAACGATCCCGTCAGCCCGCGCTTCGACCTCCTGGCGCAGGCGAACCGACTGCTGTCCGGCTATCGGCCGTTCGGCGGCTGGCATTGGGCCGCGAACTGGTGGCCGTACGAGAACGGTCCGTACGGGATCGAATACAACCCTCCGGGCTTCCCCGAGTCGCTGGACGGCTACCTGAAGGAGTACCACGACACGCTGTACCGCACGAAGGGCGACGGCGTGTGGCGCCCGCTGCTCGCGGCGTGGTTCGCGCACGCCGTCGAGCACATCCCGGCGGCCGCGCGCATGCTGAGGAAGGAGCTGCTCGCGGTCGCCGACGCCGGGGCGGGGCGCGCGGACCTGGTGGCCGCGTACGCCGGTCCGGCCACCCAGGCGTTCCTGTATCCGCCGGACTCCTTCGCCGAGGCGGACGAGGTGGACCTGCAGAACCAGCAGGAGCAGTACCCGATGATGCTCGGCTCGGCGTTCTGGCTCGACTACCTGCGGCGTCCTGGCAAGGCGGCCGTGCTGCACCAGGAGAGCTACAACGACAGCGGCACCGGCGACCAGGTGCTCGGCCAGGCCTTCGAGGCGCTGCTGCGCGGCGCGGACACCAGCGGGCACGCCGCCGCCGGCAACCTGCCGGACCACCAGCAGATTCCGTGGGCGCGCCAGCAGGATCTGCTGCCGGATCCGCGGTTCCTCGGCGCCGGGCTGCCCGGCATGTTCCGCGTGCTCAGCGGCGTGCTGCACGAGTACGGCGAGTGGGTCTCGCGGTTCGACTCCGCCGATCCGGTGGTCATCCTGCTGAGTCGGCGCCAGTTCGCCGTGCAGCGCTGGGGCAACACGCTGCCCGGCCATGTCGGGCGCGTCTTCGAGGCCTACATCTCGCTGCTGTACGCGCACATCCCGGCCGCTCTGGTGTTCGTCGAGGACCTGGGCTCTCCCGGGGCGCGGCCGATCAGCGACTATGCGGCGGTGTTGCTGGTCAACGAGCGCGTCGAGCTCGACCCGAAGGTGCTCGCCGCGCTGGCCGCGGCCCGGCAGGCCGGCGTGCCGGTCTTCCACGACGGCACCTCCCCCGGCGACGGGGATCCGGCCCATTCCCCGGAGGACGGCGACGGCTGCCTGGACACGGTGGTCGCCGGCCTCGGCAGCACCTCGCTCGGCGTGAGCTTCGGCCTCGCGTACGCCAAGAACCCCGACGGCGACTACGCGTTCGCGCAGGAGAAGGACGACGCGTCCGTCTTCAGCGCGAACGCGACTCCAGCCGGGGTGCCCGTCAGCTGGGTCGGCATCGCGGCGACGCAGTCGCAGGCGCTGCTGCGCGGCCCGCTGCCGGACGCCGTCGGCCTGGACACGGGAACCGGCACGGGCACGAGGTACCCGACCGCCGGCGACAGCCAGGTCCTGATCAGCGAACGGAGGCACGGCAGCGCACGGATCGTGCTCGCCGTGAACAACTCGGTCTTCAGCACCGACGCGGACACGATCGGCGTCGACAACGCGATCTTCCGCCGCGCCGACACGTGGCACTCGGTCCGCGCCCCGCTGCCCACGACCGTGACGCTCCCGGGGCTGTCGAGCGGCGCCGCGGTGTACGACGTTCTCGGCGGCACGACGCTGACCCCGGCGGCCGACGGCACCGTGCCGATCGACCTGCGCCACTGGCCCGCCGCGATCCTCGCCGTGCTGCCGAGCCCGATCACCGGCGTTGCGGTCTCCGCCGGCCCGGTGGTCGAGGTGGTCGCGGCGCCCGGGCCTCCGCAGATCGACTGGTCGGTGACCGTGATCGGCGGCTCCGAAGCCGACGCGAGCGCGTCCGGAGGCGGCGACGTGCCACTCCCCGTGCGCGTGCGCATCCTCGACGACCGGCAGAGCGTCCTGTGGGAGAGCCACACCCAGGCGCCGGCGAGCGGATCGTTCACCGTGCCGGTCAACGCGCAGGGCGAGATCCGGGTCGAGGCCGTCGAACTGATCACAGGTCGGTTCGGTAGCACGTCCGCCGGAGTCGCCGTCGGTTCGGGCGACGGCGCCGACACGCCGCTGGACCTGCTGACCGGCCCGGTGGCCGGCGGCTCCGCCGCCGCTTCCGCGTCGGCGCCCGTCCCGGCGGCCGCCACGCCACGCGTCTCGGCCACCCCCGAGCCCGACTGGCAGCCCGCCGCCGCGCGCCTCGGCGCGCACCTTTCCGCCGTGGCGCTCACCTCCGACGGGACGTCAGCCGTCTTCACGGCCGCGAACTGGGACGGCAATCTCTACGCCGTCGATCTCGCCACCGGCGCGCCGCGCTGGCAGGCCCGTATCGGCCACCAGTTCAGCTACCTCCCCCGCACGCTCCCCCAGGGCGTGGCCGTCATCGGCGCCGATCTGACGACGCCGAGCGAGTTCGGCCTTCACCTGATCGACCCCGGCACCGGAACCGTCGGCCGCCGCTTCGACCTGTACGGCACCACGGCGCGCTGGTTCGACCGCACCACCACCTGCCTGACCGACGGACGGCCGCCCGCGTTCGCCACCGCGCCCGACGGCTCGTGGATCGCGAGCGCGGGAAACCTCGGTCTGGCCGTGTGGGGCGGATCCGGCGATCTGCTCTGGTCGCAAGCCTCATGGTCCCAGACGTCCCCGACCCCGCACCCCGGTCGTGCATCCACCGCATTCCTCGCCGCACTCGACGACACGAGGCTCCTCCTCGTCGACGACCGGATCGCGACGGCTTTTGACGCCGCGTCGGGCAAGCAGCTCGTCCAGCTCGACCTCTCCGGCGCGCTCGCCACCGTCAACGGCAAGGCGACAGCCGCCGCGCTCAGTCCGGACGGAGCGAGCATCGCCGTCGCGACCAGCCACGACGGCGGCCGCGTGGTCATCCTCGACACCACGGACCTCGCGCTCCAGGCGGTCCTGACCACCCGCGCCGACGAACTCGCGTGGACCACGGACGGCGGCCTGATCACGGCATACGACACCCGGGTCTCCCGCTACCGGCGGAACGACTCGGCCGGCTCCGGTTGGGCGCTGGACAGCGTCTATCCCGCAGGCGACGTCGTGCACAACATCGCGGTCGCGGACGACGGCCGGATCGCCTGCGGCGACGAGCAGGGCGACCTCATCGTCCTCGACAGCACGCTGACCCCCGTGTTCAGCGCGGACGTGGGCGGCCTGCCGGTGCCGCGGTGGCTGCCGGGCGGCGATCTGCTCGTCGGCACCTGGCTCGGCCAGGTCCAGCGGCTGAACGGCGACTATCAGGCCACGTGGTCGACCGTGGCGCGCTCCACGGCGCCCGACATGCGCCGTCGGTTCCTCGCCCCGACGACCGCCTCGGTCTCGGCGGTCACCGACCACGGCAACGGCATCGCGCCGTTGACCGGCGAGAACCTCTTCCCCGCCGCGGCCGCGGCCGTCTTCCTCGACCCGGGCGTCCCCGGCCAGGGGCCGCTGACCCTCGCGGTGCCGAATCCGGTGCCCGACGGCTACCAGCCGACACCGCTGAAATCCCCGTGGCTGTCCGACGATGTCGTCGAGGGCCTCAGCGCCGCCGCCGAGAACGCCGAGGCGCACGCCATCCTCATCCAGTTCCCGCCGACGACGCAGAACCCGCAGACGCCGCAATCGGTGACCTTCGACGCGATCTCCCTGTGGGACGATCCGGCGCACCCGGAATCCTGGCTGCGCGACCTGCGCCTGGACGTCCGCGACTCGCCCGACCGCCCGTGGCGCCCCATCAGCAGGCTGATCAGCGACCAACCCGCCCGCAGCTACCGCGTCACCGACCCCGACCCGGCCAGCGCCGGTCACCCGATCACCGCCACCGAACTGCGGCTCCTCCTGCCGCCCGGCGTTCCCGGCAACATCCGCCTAGCCGCGGTCGCCCTGCACCTAACCGCCTGACGCCGCGAGCTCGAGTGCGGAGTCGGCGTTGAGGATGGCCGTTTCCAGCCGACGCAACTCGGTGCCGGGATCGATACCGAGTTCGTCGGCCAGAAGCCTGCGGGCACGGCGGAAGACGTCCAGCGCTCGGCTCGCCTGTCCGCCGCGGTACAGCGCGAGCATCAACTGCCCGACCAGCCGTTCGCGCGTCGGATGGGCCTCGGTCAGGTCGAACAGTTCGTAGACGACGTCCCCGTGCCGGCCGGCCCGCATGAGGGCGTCGATCCGGTCCTCGACGGCGATCAGCCGCGCCTCCGTCAGGCCCGCGCCGAGCCGATCCCGGGTCGCGTCGGAGGCGACGCCGGCGAACACCGGTCCTCGCCACAGCGCGAGCGCCTCATCGATCAGCGACACGCGGCTCAGATCGTCGTCGGTCCGCCGCGCCTGGGTGAGCAGCGCCGTGAAGCGGTGGACGTCGATCAGCAGCGGATCGGCCCGCAGCAGATACCCGGCTCCGTGGGTCTCCAGCGTCACCCGTCCCTGCGAGTGCGCCAGCACCTGCCGCACGCCGGAGACGTTCACCTGGATCGCATGCACCGCCGAGCGCGGCGGCGAAGCCGGCCACACCAGTTCGACGAGGCGATCGACCGACACAAGGCGGTTGGCCTCGCGGGCGAGTATCGCGAGCACCAGCCGCTGCTGGCGCGGCCCGAGCGCCAACGATCGGCCCCGCACGCGAACCTCCATGGCACCAAGCAGCCGAATCTCCACTCAGCCCTCCCCTTGTATCCGGTCGTATGACAGCGCCGCCGCGGTGCGCAACGGGTTCACCGGCGGAGCCGCGCGCTGACGGTCCGGCCCGCGCGAACCACCGCGTCGGCGAGTCCCGGCAACCGGCGCTCCGGGGTGGCCAGCACCGTCAGCGCCGCCACCATGCCGCCGTCCGGTCCGTTCAGCGGGACGGCGACGCAGACCACGCCGGCCACCACCTCTTCGTGGTCGAACACGACCGCGCGTTCCAGGATCGCCGCGCGTTCCCGGCGCCAGCCGGCCGGCAGCGCGCCGAGGGGCGTGTTCGCCGGCAGCCCGGCCACCAGCAGCCGGCCCGCGGCTGTCCGCCAGGGCCACAGCTGGCCCGAGCGCAGCGGCACCAGCTGCTCCACCTCTCCGGAGATCCCGCTGACCGCCATCGGCTGTCCGTCGTGCAGCGCGCAGATCGCCACCGTCGCGCCCGTCGCGCGGGCCAGCTCGAGCGAAGGCGCCTTGGCGGCCTCGCGCAGGCCTGGTACGGGGCTCCATCCGCGACCGAGCCGGAACATCTGCGAGCCCAGCCGGTAGCGGCCCCCGGAGCGCGCGACCGCCCCGAGGCCGACGAGCTGGTCGAGCAGGCGGTGCGCGGTCGCCTTCGGCAGGCCGCTCTCGGCGGCCAGCCGGGTCAGTCCGGCGTCCCCGGCGCGCTGCAGGGCCTCCAGCAGGGCGAACGCGCCTTCGAGTACGCTTCGACCCCCGGCCGCCGTCGCCAACGTTCCCGATGCTTCATAGTCCGACATCGACCAGACCTCTCCCCTGGTGTGGCCTCACCGTCGCGCGAGAGTGTCCGGGAGCGCGCCAAAGGAACGCCAAAGACCGCCACGCCGACACCGGGTGAATCCGACATCGAATACGGCGGGGCGTTCTATACTCGGACACGCGACGTGATCGGCGGAGAGTGCGGCGGGGGCCCGGAATTGAGCGTGTCGGCGGTGGCCTTCCGGATTCTCGGTCCCCTGGAAATCGAGGTGGACGGGGTGCCCGTGCACGTGGGCGGCCCCCGGCCGCGTGCGCTGCTCGCCGCCCTGCTGGCGCACGCGGGCGAGTCCGTCTCCGTCGCGCACCTGATCGACCAGGTATGGGGTGAGCAGCCGCCGGCCACCGCCGTCGCCGCGCTGCAGATGCACGTCTCCGCGTTGCGGAAACTGCTGGGCTCGCGCGTGGTCACGACCGCGACCGGCTATCTTCTCGAGGCGGCGGACCACGAGGTGGACGCCCGCCGTTTCGAGGCCGCGATCGGCGACGCGAGGTCGCACCTGACCCGGCGTCCGGTCCGCGCGGCCGCCGACCTGTCCGCCGCCTTGGCCCTGTGGCGCGGAGAACCCTTCGGCGGCGTCTCGGCGGGCCCCGACGTGCGGGCCGCCCGGCTGAAGCTGTCCGAGCTGCGCCTGTCAGTGCTCGAAGACCGACTGGAGCTGGAACTCGCCCTCGGCCGGCACGCGCAGGCGGCGCCGGAGCTCGCCGGCCTGGCCGCTGAGCATCCCGACCGTTCCCGGCTGGCCCGGCTGCACCTCCTCGCGCTCTACCGGTGCGGCCGCTTCGGCGAGGCCGAGGCCGCCTACCGGGCACTGCGCGAGCGGCTCGCCGAGGAGTTCGGCGTGGAGCCTCCCGCGGAGATCAGCGCGCTCGCCGCGGCGGTCCGTCGGCGCGATCCCACCCTCGACCCGCCCACCGCGATCCCGGCCCCCGCCAGCCGCTTCATCGGCCGCCGCGGCGAACTGGACCGGCTCGCCGAGCGGCTGGGGCGCACCAGGCTCCTGACACTCACCGGCCCCGGCGGCTCGGGCAAGACGCGCCTGGCGCTCGAACTGGCCCGGGAGACCGCGGCCGACTACCCGGACGGGGTGTCCGTGGTCGAACTCGCGGCCTCGACGGGGGGCGCCGCGGTCGCCGAGCGGCTGGCCGCGGCGCTTTCCGTCCGGGCCCGCCCCGACGAGCCGCTCCTGGCGACCCTCGCCGCGCAGCTGCGGACGGCGCGCGCGCTCATCCTGCTCGACAACTGCGAACACGTGCTCGACGGATGCGCGGAACTGGCCGCCGAGCTCCTCAGCCGGTGCGCGGGCCTGCGCGTGCTGGCGACGAGCCGCGAACCGCTGGGCGTCGGCGGGGAGCAGGTCTGGCCGCTGACCGGGATGGCGGTGCCCGCGGAGACCGCCTCGGCGGCCCGGGCGGGCGCCGCCGAGGCGGTCCGGCTGCTCGCCGACCGCGGCGCCGCGGCCCGGGCGGATTTCGCGATCAGCGCGCAGAACGCCGCTCTGGCCGGTCGGCTGTGCCGATCGCTGGACGGACTGCCGCTGGCCATCGAGCTCGCCGCCGCTCAACTGCGGGCCCTGTCGCTGCCCGAGCTCGTCGACCGCCTAGAGCACCGGCTCGATCGCGGCCTGACTCTCACCGACCGCCGGTCCAGGACCACGTCGGACCGGCACCACACCATGCACGCCGCCATCGACTGGAGCTATCGCCTTCTCGATCCCGCTGAGCAGGCGCTGTTCCGGAGGCTTTCCGTGTTCGCCGACGGCTGCGCCGCACAGGCAGCCGCGACCGTCACAGCATTCGACGACACTCCCGCCGACGCCACCGACGACCTGCTCGCTCGGCTCGTCGACCGATCGGTGCTCACCGCGGCTCCCCATCGCGGTGGCACTCGTTACCGCATGCTTGAGCTCATCCGCCGCTACGCGGCCGAGCGGCTGGCGGAGTCCGGCGAGTTCGAGGAGCTCAGCAGGCGGCACGCCGCGTGGTGCGCGGACCTGGCCCAGTCGGCGGCGCAGTTCGGCGGGGCCGATCACGCGGAGCTCGCGGGGATGCTCGACGGCGAGCAGGCCAACCTGCGCGCCGCGATGGAGTGGTGCCTCGCCGAGGGCGGCGATCCGGAACGCGCCCTGGAGATCGCCAGCCCGCTGTGGTGGTACTGGTGGGCGCGCGGACTGATGGCCGAAGGGCGCGGCTGGCTGCGGCGCGCGCTCAGCGCCGTCGATCCGGCGCCCACGCCGCTGCGCGGCTCGGCGCTGCGGGCCGCGGCGGCGCTGACGCGCAACAGCGGCGACTACGCCGAGGCGCGCATACTCGGGCAGCAGTGTCTGGCCGTCTACGCGTCGCTCTCCCAGCCCACGGGCCTGATCTCGGCGCTCGGCGGCCTGTGCGTCACGGCCATCGCGCAACAGGACTTCCAGGCGGCTCTCGGCTTCGGCGAGGAGAGCCGCCGCCTGGCCGAGTCGGGCGGCGACCGGCTCCGCCACGCGTCGGCGCTCAACAACATCGGCCTCGCGCTGCGCTGCCTCGGCCGGCTCGACGAGGCGGCCGCCGCCTTCGCCGACGCGCTGGGGCACTGGCGGGGCGTCGGCGACCGTCGAGGCGAGGCCGCGACCCTCGGCAACCTGGGCAGGCTGGCATGGCTGCGGGCGGACGCCGCCGAATCCCGCCGGCTGTACCTGGAGTCCCTGGCCGTCTACCGCGATCTCGACCTGGCGGAGGGCACGCTCGACGTGCTCGAGGCACTCGCCGCCGTGGAGCTTCACGAGAACCGGCCCGCCCGGAGCCTGCGCCTGCTGACCGTCACCGAACGCGAGCGCGTCCGGCTCGGCGCGCCGCTGTTCGTCCAGGACGAGATCGAGGACTGCGACCGGGCTCGCGCGGGCGCCCGCGCGGCCCTCGGCGATCAGGCGGAGGCGATCATCAGCGCGTCGCACGGCGAGCCGCTCGACGCGCTGATCGACGAGATGCTGGGCCGTCAGGCGTGAACGCGGTGAACGGCGCCCGTGCGTCGGCCTAGGAGAGCCCGCCGATGCGGAACATGCATCCGTACTCCGAGCCGTTCCAGGAGGTCTCGCCCGAGACGTACGAGGTGTCCCAGGTGTGCAGCAGGAGCCGGTTGAAGGTGGCGTAGCCGCTGTAGTCGTCGGTCGCCAGGGAGAATCCGGGCAGCTCGTGGCACTGGGGACCGACGTTGGAGATGAAGTCGGAGTGGGTCCAGTACTGGACCCCGCTGAAGTCGGTGAGCGTGATGCTGAAGCCCCAACTGTCGGTGTCGCCCGCGTACGGCATGCCGGCGCGGATGTCCAGGGTGGCCGGGCGTCCGTCGAGAACGCCGGCGTAGGTTCCCGTCCAGTCCTCGGTTCCCTGGAACGTGGCGCCCCGCCCTCCGGCGGGGCGCACCCGGCCGGCCGGCGCCGCGCCGGCCTTCGCGGCGGCGAGCGCCGCCGGACCGCCGGCCGCGATCAGCAGGCCGCCGGCCGCGGTGGTGACCGCGGCGCGGCCCCCGAGCCGGATGGCCGCGCGACGCGACAGCTCCTTCCCCGTCGGCCGCTGTGCTTCTTCGAGCTCGTGGTCGTGTGCCATGGCGGTGTCGTCCCCTCTCGTGACAGCCCTCGTACGGGGCTGTCACGAGTATCGGTACGTGCGGAGACGGACAGAAGAGCACGGTCCGCTCACCGGACCGCCGCGGACTCCGGTGCCACCTCGAAGCCCGCGAGCAGGCCGAGGTACGGCTTGCTCCGCGGCCGCGCGTACTCGCCCACGCGGCTGGTGCCGAGGCCCAGCCGGACCAGCCCCTCGAGCGCGGCGACGGCCGCCGAGACCCCGTCGATCACCGGGATGCCGAGTTCACGGCGCAGTTCCAGGCTGAGATCCGCCATGCCGGCGCAGCCGAGAACGACGACCTCCGCGCCGTCCGCCTCGATCGCCGCGCGGCACTCGGCGAGGATCCGGGAGCGCGCGGTCGGATCGGTCTCGAGCTCCAGGACGGGGATGTCCGTCGCCCGGACGCCGACGCACTGCTGCGCGACGCCGTAGCGGTGCGCGAGTTCCCGGGTGCGTCCGGCGGACCGGGCGAGCGTGGTGACCACCGCGAACGTGCGGCCGAGGTAGGTGGCCGCGCGCATCCCGGCCTCGGCGATCCCGAGGATCGGGCCGGTCGCGACCTCGCGGGCCGCGTCCAGTCCCGGGTCCCCGAAGCACGCGACGACGCAGCCGTCCGCCTGCTCGCCGCCGGTGATCTCGGCGAGCAGGCCGGGCACGCTCAGCGCCTCGTCGTAGTGCGATTCGATCGAGGCGGGCCCGGAGGCCGAGGTGACGGCGCGCACCTCGACCTCCGGGCCTGCGGCGGCGCGGCCCGCCTTCTCGATCATCCGCGTCATCGACTCGGTGGTGTTCGGGTTGATCAGCTTGAGGATCACCGCTGCGGCTGCCTCGCGGAGCGCGCGATCAGGTAGTAGGAGAGGAAGCCCACGCCGCAGCCCACGAACCAGCCGTACTGCGGCAGCCAGGTCAGCACATCGCCGACCTTGGGCACGATCACCGAGGCGAGCGAGACGGCGCCCGAGAGGATCACGGCCTTGACGGCGTCGGGGTTGTAGCCCTTGCGGTAGTAGTAGGCGCCGTCCTCGGCGAGCGTGAACAGGTCGTCCACGATGATCTTCTGGCCGCGGATCAGGTAGTAGTCGGCGATCAGGATGCCGAACAGCGGGCCGATGAGCGCGCCGAGCAGGCCGAGCGTCCAGAAGATCGCGTTCGCGTTGTCGTACCAGTTCCACGGCGTGATCAGCAGCGAACCGACCGCCGCGATCATGCCGCCCGCGCGCCAGCTGATCTTCTGCGGCTTGACGTGCGAGAAGTCGAATGCCGGCGAGATGAAGTTGGCCACGATGTTGATGCCGACGGTCGCGGTGACGAAGGTGACGCCGCCGAGGATGATCGCGAAGGTGTTGCCGATCTTCTGCACGGTCTCGATCGGGTCGGTGATCAGCTGGCCGTACACCGGAACGGTGGCCGCCGCCGTCAGGACCGTGAGCAGCGAGAACATCACGAAGTTGATCGGCAGGCCGAGCAGGTTGCCCTTCTTCACCGCCGAGTACGACTTGGCGTAGCGGGAGAAGTCGCCGAAGTTGAGCATCGGCCCGGAGAAGTACGCGACGACCGCCGCGGTCGCGCCGCAGAGCGTCCAGACGAGCGACCAGCCGCTCAGGTGCTTCGCGGAGAGGTTGAGGTCGATGTGCCAGTGCGCCTTCGTCAGCATGTAGACGCACAGCGCCACCATGACCACGTAGACCGCGGGGCCGGCCAGGTCGATGAACTTCCGGATCGTGTCCATGCCGCGCCAGAACAGCGCCGCCTGCAGCACCCAGAGAATCGCGTAGCTCAGGTAGCCGAGCAGCGACAGGCCGAGGAAGCCGTGCTGGTGGACGTCGGCGTACGGCGCGAGTCCCGGCCACAGCTTCAGGAACACGATGTTCAGCGACTCGGCGGCGAGGAAGGTCTGCACGCCGTACCAGGCCACCGCGATCAGGCCCCGGATGATCGCCGGTATGTTCGCGCCGAGCACGCCGAAGGACGCGCGGCTGGTCACCGGATAGGGCACGCCCGCCTGCTGGCTCGGCTTGGCGACGAGGTTGCAGAAGACCTGCACGATGACGATGCCGACGATGAGGCAGATGAACACCTGCCAGCTGGTCAGACCCAGCGCGAACAGGCTGCCCGCGGTGAGGTAGCCGCCGACGCTGTGCACATCGGACATCCAGAACGCGAAGATGTTGTACGCGCTCCAGGTCTGTTGCTCGAGCGGGGCCAGTTCCGCGTTCGTCAGGCGCGGGTCGTAGTCGCGGCGGACCTCGTCCGTCGTTTCGAGAGCGGTCATGCGCGTCCTTTCCTGGGTTCACCTGTCCCGGTGCCGACGATGCTAGGAACGGGCTGTTGCGGGGCGATGACCGCACGGATATATCCGGAATCACGGCAGCAGCCGCGTCGCCGGCAGGCCCGCGACGACCTGCTGGAGCCTGCGGTAGTGCGAGGCCGAGGCGGCGAGCAGCGCGTTCGCGTCGCGCGCGTGGAAGGCCTCGACCATCACGCCGTGGTCCTCGTGCAGCGAGCACGTCATCTCGTCCGTGACGTGCGACATCGGCTGCAGCGGCTCGGTGACGTTCCACGCCGACTCGAACATGCCCAGCAGCCGGCGCATGCGGCACGGACTGGCCAGCGCGAGGTGCAGGCGGCGGCTGAGGACGTGGTGGCCGCGCGCGTCGTGCTCCTGGATCGCCCGCGACAGCGCCTGATGCGCCGCGGCGACCTCCGCGTCGTCCTCGGCGGTCGCCGCAGCCACGGCCGCGCTCAGCGCCGCGGCCTCCAACGCCTCGCGCACGACGTAGAGTTCGGCGAGTTCGGCGCGGGTCAGTTGCGCGACGCGGTATCCGGCGCGCGGCTCGTGGTCGACCAGGCTCTCCCCGATCAAGGTCTTCAGCGCCTCGCGCACCGGAATCCGGCTCGCGCCGAAACGTCGCGCCACGTCGTCCACATTGATCGGCGCGCCGGGACGCGCGAGCCCGGCGAGGATCACCGCGCGCAGCTCGTCGCGGATCACCTCGTGCATCGTCCCGGGCCGGTCGGCCGCGAGCTGCCAGATCCACGCGGCGACCGGTCTGCGTCTGTTCGGCGGGCGAGTCGTCACCGCGCGAAAGCTAACGCACGGATGTTTCGCCCCCGAGTCCACCCGATGAGCGACGTCGCAACGCCGGTTAACCCCGACTCATGAACCACTCGACCCGCTTGGCCTGCGCGTTTTCACGGGCCGCCACGGGTTGGCCGCTTGACGGCGGATTGCGGCCGACCACGGCGGGCGAACAAGAGCACTCAAACGCGCCCGCATGCCGCTACACGGTGAAGAGGTCCGAATCCGCGCCGGGGATGGCCGCGTCGTGGATGGCGCCGCCGACGTCCGCGAGGGTGGCGCATATCGGAAAGCTGCCGATCAGGCGCGTGATCCTCAGCAGGCGCAGGACGCGCGGCGAGGCGCCGACGAGCAGCAGCGAGGCGGCTTGCTCGTGGGCCCGGACGCGGGCGCGGACCAGCGCGCCCAGGCCGGCGGCGTCGATGAACAGCAGGCCGCTCAGGTCGAGGATCAGCAGCTGCAATGACGCATATACCAATGCCTTGTCCACTGCCGAGCATAGGAGGGGTGAGGTGGCGACGTCGAGTTCCGCCGCCACCGTGAGGATCGCGATCCGGCAGTCTTCGTCCGTCCGGATGCCCACCTCGAGCATCGCCTCGCCTGACATCGTCGCTCCCTTTCAGCTCGCTGAGGTCAGCGGCCGTTCGGGGTCCGGGAACGACTCGCTGAAACCCTATGGGCCGCGGCCGATCAAGCGATGCACATTGCATCGGAATGTGCTTCCGGGTCGACACGGCCGGGAGCGGTGCGCGCGCGTACCGGCACGTATTGCGCGCATGCGCGCCGGTACGGTCCGCGCGGGCGGGCCCGGGGATCTGCGCCGAACCAGGGTCGAAGGACCCTGGTTTCGCCGCGAGGCCGCGGTCATGATCGGGGACATGGACGCCGAATCGAGTCAATCGACGCACGTGACGGAGGCTCGGGCGACCTGCGGCGCGTCCGCGACGGCCGGGAGCGCGTCCACCCGCAGGCTCGCCTTCGCCCTCTTCGGCGCGCCTGCCGAACTGCCCGCGCAGGCCCTGTGCGACGTGCTGGGGCGCCGGGCCGAGGCAGCGCGGCGGCTCGGCTGTCACCCGGCGGCCGACGCCTTCGACGCCGCGCGGCAGCACGTCGCGCTCGCCGTCCGGCCCGCGCCGACGGCCGCCGCCGAGTCCGACGCGCAGGCGCGGGGCGAGCTGGAGCAGTCGCTGGCCTGGGCCGTGCTGCACACCCGCCGCGCCTACGCGCTGCTGCCGCAGCCGTGCGGGGAACCGCTCAGGGCGCCGCAGTCCCCGCCGGACCCGGCCCTGATCGACGAGCCGGTCGCGCTGGTCGAGGACCTGCGCGCGCTGCAGGACTGGAGCGGGGCGAGCGCGCGCGGCATCGCCGAATCCGAGAGGCCGAGCCGGCCGAGCGCCCTCGAGGCCGAACTGCTGGCCACCCTGCGCGACGGGCGCTTTCCCTCGGCCGCCGTGACCGAGGCGCTCGTCCGCGGCTGCGGCCTGCCCGAGCAGCAGTCCCGCGCGTGGCTCGCCGCGCGCCACCGGGCCGCCCGCGCCTACCTGCCCGACCGCCGCTCGCCGGACCCGCGCGGTCCGCAGCCGACGGCCGGCGGGCCCGCCGCGCTCGATCCGCTCGGTGCCGAGAGCCCGGCGCAGTTGTCCGCGCTGCTCAGCGAGCTCAGGCAGCGCTCGGGCCCGAGCTACCGCGAGATGCAGCGGGTGGCCAAGGAGGCGGGGTGCGGCGTCGACTGGACCCGGCTGTGGGCGGTCGGCGGGCGCAGCGCCTTTCCCTCGCCGCGCGTGCTCGAGGCCTTCCTGACCGGCTGCGGGGTTCCGCCGGCCGAGCGCGAGCCGTGGCGGCTGGCCAGGAAACGGCTCACGCCGCACCGCGGGACCGCGGCGAACACGGTGGGCGAGGAACTCGACCTGATCCGACGGCGCAGCCTCGATCCGCCTCCCGATCCGCGCACCGCCGACACCTGGGCGCAGTTCGCCGAGGCGCTGCACGCGCTGGTGGCCTGGTCCGGGCTGAGCCTGACCGAACTCGCCGGAGCGGCGATCGACGCGGGAGTGCCGGTGACCGTCGACGCGTTGCGGCACGCGCTGATCCACCGCGGCCTGCCGACGCCCAGCACACTCCACGCGTTCACCGCGGGTTGCGGCCTGTCGGACGCCGACCGGCACCTCTGGTACATGGCGCGCACCCGGCTCGCGTCCGCTCCACCGCAGGCGCGGCGTCTGCCGCCCTTCCGGTGGCGGGGCTGAATCGGCGCTCAGAGACCGTCGAAGCGCACCCGGCGTTCGACGACGCCCTTCGCGAGCTCTTCCAGCTCCTCGCCCGAGGAGTACGCGTGTGCCCGCAGCAGCGCCTGGGCGTCATCGAGTCCGCAGCCCATCTGCTCGGCCACCATGCCGGCGGCCTGGTGGATCACCGAGCGCCGATCGAAGACGTCGAACGACGCCCACTCCCCCGTCTCCCGGCCCACGTCGGGCAGCACCAGGTGGAACAGCGCGTCGGCGAGCCC
>DASTAE010000019.1:0-12421 GCA_035712985.1 Actinospica sp. | reverse complement strand
AGTCGACGTGGTGTTCGTCGGATTGCCGGTTCCCCAGATCGGGTCGGTAGCTGGGTTGCCCGTTTGGGTTGCGGTGGTGCCAGCAAGCGAGGTACTCGGGTTGGGGCCGGAGTTGACCGTTCCGGTCGGCGAGGACGATACATAACCGGCTGTGCGTGTGGAGCCGCCGCCGCTGACACGCGAACTGTAGCTGCTCGCTGCGCCGTCGCCAGAGGACGAAGATACAGAACCAAGACTGTAAGCACCGGTGTTTGAACTCGTGACCACGTCGCTGCTGCCAGCTCCCACCGAATTCAACTGGCTAGCCGAATTCTCGTAGCTGTCAGAAAGCGTGTTCAGCGCCTCTGCGGCTTGGCCACGGGCGGCGATGTTGTGGCTTTGGGCCTTCTGGGCGGGGGTTTCGCCGCCGAAGAAGCTTTCCACGTCGTCGATGATGCTGTTCTTCGGGACGGTTTGCTCGTCGGGGACGCCGTTCATCGAGCTCATGTAGGTCTGCTGCGCGGCCTTGGCGCTTTGGAGCGCGGGGATGACGGAGCCGCTGATGGTCTCCTGGGTCAGCTGCGCGTGGTTGATCGAGGCCTGGAAGGACTGTTGCGCCTGCTCGGCGGCGTCGCCGGCCCACGAGGAGGCGAGGTTGTTCTTCACGTTCTGCAGCGTGGACTGCACGTTGGCCAGTGAGCTCACGGCCGACTGGTAGCCCTGGATCTGGCTGTCGATGGCGCCGGGGTCCATCGTCTGGGCGACCTGCTTCGCCCAGGCGACGCCGCCGTTGTCGTTGACCGCCTGCTGGTTGAAACCGGCCATGGGTGCCCGTTCCCCTCCCTCGATCTCACATGTCCTTCGCGACGTTGGTCACGCTGACGTGCAGCGCGTCCTCCGTCTGCGAGTAGACCTGGTGTGTCTTGGCGGCACGGTCGCTGAGCAGGTTGATCTGCGTGTTGAGGTCGTTGATCAGCGAGAGGATCGCGGCGTGCGCGGCGCCGTGCGCGCTGTCGAGCGCGGTGATGGCGGGGACGCCCTGGTCCATCGGGCCGAAGTTGGACGAGGTCGAGCCGCCGTCCATGTTGGCGACCTTGTAGGTGATCGAGCTGTACCGGCCCTGCCGGAGGCTCGACGCCGTGTTGTTCTGGAACGTGACCGGATGCACCGGGCTCGACACGTCGGTGAACACATCCTGCAGCAGCCCCTGCAGGGTGTTCCTCGCCTGCTCCAGCTCCTGCAGTTCTACCTTGAAACTCGCGCCCACGTGAGGTACCCCCAGTTCAGCTCAGGTCTATCCCCGGGGCGCCGTGGTAGGTGCACGAACCGCCCCGTTCGCAGTTCTTGAAGTCCCGTGCGCCTGTGACACGCCGCCCGCGACACAACCGTACCTGTTTCAGCTTACCGACAAAGGATGGTGCGCTGCCAGCGGCCTGGTGGTCACCAGGGGTTCGTTAGTAAACCGATAGCATGGCGGGGCGATCATGGGAGAGTTTTGCCCGGTGTCGGGCCGCAGGTGAGTGTTGTGGCTGCTCGGCGGGGTGTGATCGGTTCGCGCGCCGGGGGCGGGCGGATGGTTCGCGGGGGGCGCTGTGTCAGATTTCTGCGTCGTGCTGACGGGGTGTCGCGTGTCCGTTTTCGACCGATCGGGTGATCGGTGTGCCGGGCTGTCCGACGGGTGAGACTTCGGTCGCGGTTGTTACGGTTCGGCGGCGAATGGTCGGGGGTCTTATCGTGGCCTGCGGTGCGCTTATAAGATCGGCGCGCATTCTGCCCTTGATGACCAGTCCGAGGTGACATCGCATGTCAGATCAGTGGGGGGCTGCTCAGCCGCCGTACGACCCGCAGCAGAGCCAGCAGCAGTATGGACAGCAGCAGCAGTACGGGCAGGCGCCGCAGTTCGGGGCGCCGGCGCCGGAGCAGCAGGGCCAGCAGCCGCAGTTCGGCGCGCCCGCTCCGGGGCAGAGCGGCGGGCAGCAGTACGGGGCGTCGCAGCAGCAGTACGGGGCGCCGGGGCAGTCTCAGCCTCAGCCGCAATACGGGGTTCCCGGGCAGTCGCAGCCGCAGTACGGCGCGCCGGTGCCGGATCAGCCGCAGTACGGCGCGCCCGGGGCGAATCAGTCGCTGGGACAGTCCCAGTCCCAGTCCCAGTCCCAGCCGCAGTTCGGGGCGTCGGCTCCCGGGCAGAGCGGGGGCCAGCAGTATCCGTACGGGCAGTCCCAGTCGCAGTCCACGCTGGGGACTCCGGGGCAGTTCGACGCGCAGCCGCAGTTCGGGGCGCCGGGGCAGGACGCGCAGGGGTTCGGGCAGCCGGGGTACGGCAGTGACCCGTACGGCGGTGCGTACGCGGGGGCGCCGTACGGCGGGGCCGCGGTGAAGCAGACCAACGGGCTCGCACTGACCGGGGCGGTCACGTCGTGGATTCCGCTGATCGGGCTGGTCTTCTCGATCATCGGACTCGCCAAGGCGAAGGCGCTCGGCGGGGCGGGCAAGACGGCGGGGACCGTCGGGCTGGTGATCTCGATTCTGGTCACCGGCGGCGCCGGCTTCGGCATCTACAAGCTGGCCAACTCGACCGCGGCCGATCCGGCCTGCATCTCGTCGGAGTCGGCGGCCACGTCGATGGAGAGCAAGCTGACCTCGGATGAGTCGGCGCTCAGCACGGCGGAGAACTCCAGCGACACCAACGCCGTCAAGACCGCGCTGAACACGATGATCTCCGACATGCAGAGCATCAAGACGCAGCTCGACTCGGACGTCAGCAAGGCCACGCACGCCGACGTGAAGGCCAAGCTCCAGGCCTTCGACACCGACCTCGGCAAGCTGATCACGGACCTGCAGTCGGTGGAGTCCGGCAACTCGGCGGCCGCCTCGGATCTGGAGTCCGTCGCCAACCGGCTGGGCAGTGAGGGCGACGCGGTCGACAGCCTGTGCGGGAACGCGACCAACGGCTAGGCGCGGACCGGCTGACCAGGGGTTCGCGGCCAACCGCTAGGCGCGAACCGCGAGGCCGCGAACCGCGAGCCCGCGAGGCTGCGAGCCCGCGAGCCGAAAGATCAGGAGTCCGCGACCAGGCCGTGCTGATAGGCGAAGCGCACGGCCTGGGCCCGGTCCCTGGCGCCGGTCTTGGCGAAGACGTGGTTGATGTGGGTCTTCACGGTCGCCTCGGAGACGAACAGCTCCTTGGCGATCTCGGGATTCGACCGGCCCGCCGCGATCAGGCGAAGGACGTCGATCTCGCGGGCGGTGAGTCCGGCGGGGGGAGCGGCCTGGGTCGGCGCGGGGGCTGCGGCGGATTCCGAGGGGGACGACGTGCCGGCTCCTATCGCGGCGATGAGTCGGCGCTGGACGGTCTCGTCCAGCACGGACTGGCCGCCGGCCGCGGCCTGGACGGCTCGGGCGATCTGGACGCGGTCGGCGTCCTTGGTGAGGTAGCCGAGGGCTCCGGCTCGCAGGGCGCCCTGGATCGAGGCGTCGTCGGCGTACGTGGTGAGGACCACGACGCGCACGCCGGGGTGTTCGCCGGTGATGCGCTGCGTGGCCTCGATGCCGTCCACGCCGGGCATGTGCAGATCCATCAGCACGACGGCGGGGTTGTGCTCGGCGACGAGCTCGATGGCCTGGGCGCCGTCGCGGGCGGTGCCGACGACCTCTATTCCGGGCGTCAGGTCGAGCAGCGTGGCCAGGCCCTCGCGCACCGCTGCCTGATCGTCCACCACCAGGACGCGAATCGGTTCATCGGCCATGGGGCCGAGGATATCGGTGATCTCAGCCGCTGAGGTGCAAGCTCACCTTCCAGCCGGGGCCGGGAAGGTCCTCGTCGGCGTACGGTCCGGCCTCGAGGCTGCCGCCGATCAGCTCGGCGCGCTCCTTCAGGCCGGCGAGGCCGTATCCGCCTCCTGATTCGGCGAGCGGGCCGGGTTCCCCGGTCGGCGCGCCGTTGGCCACGGTGAGCACGACCTCTTCGTCGCCGTAGCGCAGCTTCAGCCGGACGGCGGCGCCCGGGGCGTGTTTGCGCACGTTGGTGAGGGATTCCTGGGCGGCCCGGTAGACCGTAAGGCCGGCGTCCGCCTGCATCGGGCGCGTCAGGCCCTCGATCTCGACGTCCGCCTCGGCGCCGGTGTCTCCGCGGTACGCGTCCGCCAGGCCGTAGAGGAGTTCGGGCAGCGGCGGGGCGTCCTCGCGCAACGCGGCGATCGCGCGGCGGGTCTCGACCAGGCCCTCGCGGGCGATGCGGCGGGACTTCTGCACGTAGGCGTGCGCGCGCTCGACGCCGCCCTCGCTTCCCGACTCGAGCAGGGCGTCGGCCGCTTCCAGCTGGACCGTCAGGGCCGCCAGCGAGTGCGCCAGGACGTCGTGGATCTCGCGGGCGATGCGGCTGCGTTCGGCCAGCGCCGCCGCGTGCGCCTGCTCGTGGTTGGCGCGCTCGGTCTCCAGAACCAGCTTCTCGGCGCTCTCGGCGCGCAGGATGTACGAGCGGCGGCCGACGCCGAGGCCGTACATGCCGACGAGCAGGAATCCGTAGCCGAGGCCGCTGGTCTCCAGTTGGTGCCAGCCCTGCGTGGCGGCGGAGGTGATGAGGACGAGTTCGAACCAGACGATGACGATCGCGGCGCGGGCGGGTGGCCAGCGGGCCGAGATCACCGCGGCCGCGGCGGCCGGGAAGGCGGGGCTGGCGCCGATGTTCTGCACGAGCAGGCCGCTCATCAGCGCGCCGCTCGTGCCCAGCACGAGCAGGCCGGCCAGCGCGAGATAGGGGCTGAAGGACCAGGGCACCAGCCAGCCGACGACCCAGCCGGCGCAGCCGAGCACGGCGATGATGCTCGCGACGTTGGCGAACAGGCCGACGCCCTGCCAGCCCAGCTTGCCGACGGTGGCGAACTGGATGACCATCATCACCAGCAGGAACGCGAAGCGCATGCCCGCGGTCTCCCGGGCCCGCGGCTCGAACGCGCTCTCCGGCAGCCCGCGCCGGGCCACCCGCGGGCCCTCGGCACCGGACCACGGCAGCACGACCGTCTTCGGCGCGCCGGCATCAATCCGCAGCAGATCACGCAGCCACACGTCGTCCTACCGCCGTCTTCGTCGGGTCTTTACGCATCCCAAGGTACGTCGGGCGGCCCGTCGTCGGATCCACCCGGGGGTGGAACCGGGGTGGAGTCGTCCAGGCCGTGAGATCGCGGTGCGGAGATGTTGGATTTCCCGATGATATGCCGATACGGTGTGGGCGTTATCGTGCCGCGCCGCGATGCGTCGGGCGTCGGGGACCAGCGCGCGGACACGGATACGGGGTGAAGGGGAACTCCCGATGGCAGATTTCTTCCAGGTCGATCTCGACGTGCTCGGCAAGATGACCGGCACGCTCAAGGAGGCCGGGGACCAGATGGACCAGGCCCTGCAGGCCTTCGGCGCGGCGCAGGACGGCCAGATCGGGCCGGCGCCGCTGGTGGGGGCGGCCAAGCACTTCCAGAGCACCTGGAAGTACGGGCTCGGACAGCTGCAGAAGGCGATATCCGAGTGCACCGAGGGCGTGGACAAGGTGCACCAGAACTACCAGGAGGCCGAGCAGGCTGTGCAGCAGTCCCTCGGCAAGATCAATAGTCTGCTGCAGGAATAGGGGGATTCCATGTCACTGGACGTCATGTTCGACGCTGCCTACGACGACAGCGCCAGCTATCCGCACCTCGGCTTCAACCCGGCGCCGGGGGTGCCCGCGGATGTCGAGGCGCTGGAGAACACGGTCGCCAAGGCGACGAGCGCGATGCAGGAGTCGGGCAAGCTGCTCGACCAGATGCGCAGCGCCGACTCCGGGGTGTGGGTCGGCGACGCCGGGGACGCGTTCCGCGCGAGCTTCAACGACAAGCTGCTCACCGACCTCCAGCACGCGCAGCAGTCGCTGACCCAGGCGAGCGGCACGCTGCAGAACTGGTACAAGGACATCGTCGGCTTCAAGCAGACCGCGCAGAACCTGGACCAGGAGGCCGCGGCCGCGCGCGAGGCCCTGCAGAACGCGCAGGCGCAGGTCTCCCAGGCGAAGTCGAACCCGAACCTCAACCTCGTCAACGAGGTCTTCACCGATCCGCAGGCCCTGCAGCAGGCGCAGTCGGCGCTCGACCAGGCCGAGTCGGCGGTCAACGACGCGAACGCGGCGGAGCAGCAGGCGCAGGACGAGCTCAACTCGATCCTGCAGCGCGCCCGCCAGCTCCAGCAGGAGGTCGACTCGGCGGCGCGGAACTACGCCTCGCAGCTGGAGCACGCGACCAAGGGCCTCGCGCCGCACAAGCCGGGCTGGTTCTCCAGCATGATGCACGACATCGGCGGCGCGTTCAGCGCCGTCGGCCACTGGATCGAGCAGCACGCGAACGTCATCCACTCGATCCTGTCCACGGTCTCCGCGATCGCCGGGCTGATCGCGCTGTGCACGCCGCCGCCGATCGACGTCGTGGCCGGCGCCGTCGCGCTGGTCGCCGGCGCGGGCGCGTTCGCGATGGACCTGGCGAACCCGAAGACGCGCGACGCCCTCGGCGGCCTGCTGACCGGGCACTTCACCAAGGCGAACATCGAGGCCGCGGTGGGCACCGGGCTCGACCTGGTCAGCGCGATCCCGGGCGGAGCGCTGTTCAAGGCCGCGACCAAGGGCGCGGAGTTCACCGCGGACGCGGCGAAGGTGGCCGACAAGATCCCGACGCTGGTGGACAAGCTCCCGGCGCTGGCCTCCGACGGCGAGAAGGTGGCCGCGGGCTTCGGGAAGTTCGGCGAGGAGGGCGCGTCCAAGGTCGCGCAGATCGTCTCCTCGAACGCGCACGGCGTCGCGCTGCCGCTGAAGCTCGGCATCGGCGCGGTGAGCAAGGTCGTCAACATCGGCCGGGACACCGAGAACGCGTTCAAGGTCTCCGCCGAGACCATGCAGAACCTCAACCTCGGGTGGAAGGTCAAGGGCGTGGCCACGAATCTCTACCACGACGTCACGGAAGCGTTCTGATGGGTGTCGCCGACCTTCTCAACAGCCTCGAGCCGCAGGGCGAACAGGACGCGGCCAACATCTGGGTGACGATGCCGCCCGGCTACCTGCCGTTGCCGGTCGAGAACCCGGTCGACCGGCTGAACGAGGCGGAGCCGGTGCTCGCCGAGCTCTGCCCGCCCGACCGGCAGGAGCTGCTCTACGCGACGCTGAACACCTTCGCGGTGCTGCTGACCGAACTCGAACGGCGTAACACCGTGTATTGCGGCCTCGGCTGGCATACGGCGCCGGATGGGGTGCTGGTCTCGTCCACCCTCGTGGTCTCCCTGCAGCCGACGGGGCAGGAGCGCAATCCGCGCCTCGTGCTCGGCGACCTGGTCAGGGTGGCAGCGGACGCGGATGATCAGGCCCAGGCCGATCTCGTCGACCTGCCCGGCGGCCCCGCGCTGTTCTTCGAGAGCGTGCGCAGCCTGCCGAAGCCGGAACTGCCGGGACAGCAGGGCGATCCGGGGCGCGCCGACGTCTACCAGCTCGAGGTGATCGTGCCGAGCGCGAAGGGCGACCTGCTCGCCGTGCTCGAATTCTCCACGCCGCAGGTCGAGTACGGGACGCAATACCGGGAGATGATGGTCCTGTTGGCGAACTCGGTCTCCTTCACGCCGCCGCCCGGCTCGGCGGACGAGAACGCCTCGTCGCAGCAGATCCACCATCTCCTCGGAGGCCTCGGCGCATGACGGAGCTGTACCCCGCCGGCTCGACCATCCCGGTTCAGCCCTGGCTGATCGAGTCCATTCAGCGCAACCTCGCGGGCAAGCCCGGTGCGGTGCAGCGGGCCGCGGTGTACGAGCAGCACCTGGTGCAGCGCTACGGCGCCTGGCGGGTGTTCCCGGTCAAGGTCGGGCGGTGGAAGCGCAGGACGTACCTCTACGAATGGGGCGGCGACGGCTGGGCGCTCGTGCTCGCGCCGGTGCTGCTGCCCTGGCGCCCGGGCCTGTGGACGCTGGATGACAGCTGCGTGCAGGTGCTGGATCCGTCGAGCGGCGCGCCGATCGCGGAGCTCAGCGTGACCGGTTGGGGCTCGCGCACGAGCGCCGAGGAGAACGAGTGGCGGCAGACCCGTCAGCTCGCGATCCTCGGCGATCCGCGGGTCGGCGGGCTGGTCGCGCCGCTGCGGGCCGCCTCGCCGGACGCGGTCTACCAGGGCTCCCGGCGCGGGCATCCGCTGTCCAGGGAACCCGCCCGCTTCGACCAGTTGGCCGCGCAGCTGGTCAATGAGCCCTACCGCGACTTCGCCGACCGCGACGACGGGCCCTGGCTCGCCGATCAGCCGCAGAAGCCGCAGGGGCACACGAACGGCTGGAAGCCCTCGCCCTGGTACCGGCCGCAGGGCTGACCGGCCGTCAGGCGCGGGTCACTTGCAGGACTTCTTGCGCTTCCACGGCATCTGCGGCAGCGCCAGGAAGCCCTCGGCGCGCGCGTACGCCATGCCGATCCGCGCGAGGTCGGAGGAGCGCGCGTAGAGCACGAAGCGCGGCTCCCAGATCGGGCGGTACTTGGCGTTCGCCCGATAGAGGGACTCGATCTGCCACCAGCGCGAGAAGAACAGCAGCACGCCGCGCCACAGCCGGAGCACCGGGCCGGCGCCGAGCTTGGAGCCGCGCTCGAACACGGCGCGGAACATCGCGAAGTTCAGCGACACGCGTGCCACGCCGAACTCCCCGGCGCGCTGCAGCAGGTCGATGACCATGAACTCGACCAGGCCGTTGTCGCTGTCCTTGTCACGGCGCATCAGGTCGAGCGAGATGCCGTCCTTGCCCCAGGGCACGTAGGAGAGCAGCGCGCGCAGCCTTCCGTCGGCGTCGAAGCACTCGACCATCAGGCAGTCGCCGTCCGCGGGGTCGCCGATGCGGTTCAGCGCCATCGAGAATCCGCGCTCGGCCTGGCCGTAGCGCCAGTGGTCGGCGGCGCCGCTCAGCCGGGCCATCTCGGCGGGCTCGATGTCGTGGTGCCGTCGGATCCGCGTCGTGTACCCGGCCCGCTTGACCTTGTTGAACGCCTGCCGGACCGTGCGCATCGCGCGGCCCTCCAGGGTGAACTCGGCGACCTCGACGATCGCCTCGTCGCCCAGCTCCAGCGCGCTCAGGCCGTGCCGCGCGAAGATCTCGCCGGCCTGCTCGCTCGCCCCCGCGACGGCCGGGGCCCACGCGTGCTCGGCGGCCTCGCGCAGCCACACGTCGATCGCGCCGGGCCAGGCCTCGGGGTCGCCGAGCGGATCGCCGGAGGCCAGCGACACGCTGCCGACGGTCCGGTAGGCGATCGCGGCCTTGCCGGAGGGGGAGAAGATCACCGACTTGTCCCGGCGCAGTGCGAAGTAGCCGAGCGAGTCCGGCTCCGGCTCGCGGGCCAGCAGCTCGCGCAGCCGCGCCTCGTCCTCGGGGCTGTGCCGCACCCGGCCGCGCGGCGAGCGGAAGAACACGTACACGACAGCCAGGAACAGCACCAGGCTCATCGCGTTGATCAGGATGTCCAGCCAGTGCGGGCTGAAGATGCCGAGGTCGGAGACGTCCTGCTTGTCCACGGTCAGCAGCCGCAGCAGCGAGTACGCGATCCGCGCGTTGAACGAGGCGCCGTTGGTATGGCCGAACCAGGTCAGCAGCGCCACGCCGATCGCCGTGGCCGCCGCCGCGCCGCCGACCGCGACGAAGAGCGCGGTCTTCGGGTTCGACTGCTCGCCCTTGGCGTAGAAATCCTTTCGGCTCAGCATCAGGCATACGAATAGGCCGATGGTGAGGCCCGCGGACACCCAGTTGAACCAATGCGTGCGGTACGGCGGATCGCTCAGCCAGTAGATGTCGGCCAGGCTCGTGAAGCCGACGAGGACCACGGTGCAGAGCCAGGCGACGTGCTTGCGGCGGCGCAGCATGATCGCCAGGAACGCGGCCAGCGCCGCGGAGACCAGGCTCGCGGTGAGCAGGAAGGGGGTGAAGAAGTTGCCGAAGCCGGCACCGTGCGAGTGCCGGTGCACCTGTCGCCCGAACGAGTAGGACACCACGCCGAGCAGGTCGAACAGTACGACGAGCCGTAGGTACCAGACGCTGATCCTGCCTGGCACACCGAGCGGTCCAGGGCCCCGGTTCCCGTCCGCGAACGCCGTCGTCGTACCCGCAGCCATGCCCTCGTCTTTCGCTTGCCCGTGCCCTGCCTCCCGCTCCCTATCGTGCGGCATAGCGGGCATGAAGAGCGAATCGGCTGCTCCGGAGGGGGAGGCGGAGCAGCCGAACACGCTCCCGGCGGACCCCGGGTCGGCGGGGGCCGCGGCCTACTTGTGCTTCCAGGTGATCGCGAAGGTGCCGCCGGACAGCGTGCCGGTGGAGGCCTTCACGGTGCCCGAACTGGTGGTCATGTTGATGCTGGTCGGGCTGGAGGAGGAGAGCGAGGAGCCGTCCACCGTCGAGCCGGTGAAGGTCACGGTGCCGAAGTTCGCGAGGGGCAGCACGCCGCCGCTGTACGGCGCCTCGGCGATGACCTCGGCCGAGGAGCGCGAGAAGCTGCCGGTCTTGGTGGTGGTGTGGCTCCAGCCGCGGGTGCTGTCCGCGAGGTAGAGCTCGTACTTGTTGGAGCCCTCGTAGATGACCTTCTCCACGATGGTGTCGCCGGCCGCGACCGTGTTGCTGTAGGTCACCGGGTTGTTCGGGTACATCTCGTACCACGCGGAGTACGACGCGCTGGTGCCGCTGCAGTCGGCCTCGGTGCCGGTCTGCTCGACGGAGGAGGAGCTGTAGCCGTCGAGGCCGACCCAGAAGCTGGAGTACTCGGTGCCGGACGAACAGGTCACCTTCGGCTGCTTGAAGGTGGTCGTCACGCTCGTGTAGGTGCTGCCGTTGGCCGCGTAGCCGGCCCAGTTGGTGCTGGTCGTGTCGGCGTTCCTGACGCCGCCGCCGTGGCTGATGAAGAACGGCGTGGCGCTGCCGGCGGCGCGCTGGATCGGGGCGAACACGGTCGGGGCCGCGGTGGCGGCGGCCGCGACGGGCGCGAGCGCGGGCAGGACGAGCGCGGCGGCGGCTATGCCGGCGCGCAGCGGGGATCGCTTGAAGGACATGAGTCTCCTCGGTATTGCGAACCTGTGGGCAGGTGGGTAACGGCTCATGGCCGCAGGGTGGAGTCAAGGACCGTCGCCCGGACCCCGCAAGACCGGTCTCGGTAGATCCTTGGCAAAAGCACTGTTACGTCATGGTTTCGGGCGCGGCGCCGGGCTTCGGCGCAGGTGGCGGCGACAACCGTTGTCATTATCAGATCTCAATGCCCTGTCATTCTTCGGGTAGACTTGACCGTATGGCACAGCAGCGCGGGGAACACGGTCACGACGGGCACGGCCACGGCGGCCACGATCACGGCGCCGCGGTGACCGCCGACAGCGACCGCAGGCTGCTGCTCGGCGCGCTCGCCCTGATCCTGGCGTACATGCTGGTCGAGGTCGTCATCGGCCTCGCGGCCAGCTCGATCGCGCTGATCTCCGACGCGGGCCACATGCTCACCGACGCCTTCTCGCTGGTGCTCGCGCTCGGCGCGATGCGGCTGGCCGCGAAGCCCGCGCACGGCCGCTGGACCTTCGGCTTCAAGCGCGCGGAGATCCTCTCGGCGCAGGCGAACGGGATCACGCTGCTGGTGCTGGTCGGCATCTTCGTCTACGAGTCCATCGACCGGCTGCTGCATCCGCCGGCGGTGAACGGCGCGCTGGTCACCGGCACGGCCGTGGCCGGGCTCGTGGTCAACGCGGCCGCCGCGCTGCTGATCAACCGGGCCAACCGGACCAGCCTGAACGTCGAGGGCGCCTTCCAGCACATCCTCAACGACGCCTGGGCCTTCCTGGCCACCGCCGTGGCCGGCATCGTCGTGATGACCGCCGGCTTCGACCGGGCCGACGCGATCGCCTCGCTCGTGGTGGCCGCGCTGATGGCCAAGGCCGGGTACGGGCTGGTCCGCGAGTCCTGGAAGGTGCTGCTCGAGGCCGCGCCCGAGGGGGTGGACCCGGTCGCGCTCGGCGCCAGGCTGCGCGCGGCCGCGGACGTGGTCCAGGTGCACGACCTGCACGTATGGACGATCACCTCGGGCTTTCCCGCCCTGTCCGCGCACGTGCTGGTGGCCCCGGGTCGCGACTGCCACGCGGTGCGGATGGAGCTCGAGGAGCTGCTGCACCACGAGTACGACATCGAGCACACCACGCTCCAGGTGGAGCACGCGCCCTCCGAGATACTCACCATCGGACACGGCGCGCCCGACGCCGAGGAGCACGCGGCCGGGCACTGCGGGTAGCCGAAAATTGGTGTGTGTGGCGCGAATTCGGGTCGAATGCGCCATGATCGTCCGCGTCTTATAACGGAACGGTAACTGTCTCGCCCTGGTCTTGCCGGGGTGGGGATCATTGGGGGAAAGTCGCTTCACCGGCCTTGGGGCGAGTTGTCCGAGTTCGCCGGGGTGCGC
>DASTAE010000018.1:0-9391 GCA_035712985.1 Actinospica sp. | reverse complement strand
GTCGTCCTCGGCCAGGATCAGCCGCTCGACCAGCGTTCTGCGCTCGCCGAGGAACATGTGCTCCGTGCGGCACAGGCCGATGCCCTGCGCGCCGAACCGCCGGGCGCGAGCTGCGTCGTCGGGGGTGTCGGCGTTGGCGCGCACGTACAGCGCGCGCTTCTCGTCGGCCCACGTCATGATCCGGTGCACGGACTTGACCAGCTCGCCGGCCCGCGCGGAGTCGGCGCCGAGCCGGCCCTCGAAGTACTCGACGACGGGGGACGGGGCGACCGGCACCTCGCCGACGTAGATCGCGCCGGACGAGCCGTCGATCGAGATGACGTCGCCCTCCTCGATCACGACGCCGCCGGGCGCGGTCAGGCGCCGCGCCTTGGTGTCGACGTCCAGCTCCTCGGCGCCGCACACGCAGGTCTTGCCCATGCCGCGGGCGACCACGGCCGCGTGGCTGGTCTTGCCGCCGCGCGAGGTCAGGATGCCCTGCGCCGCGATCATGCCGCCGAGGTCGTCCGGGTTGGTCTCCCGGCGGATCAGGATCACGCGCTCGCCGGAGCGGGACCACTTCACCGCGGTGTACGAGTCGAACACGGCCTTGCCGACCGCCGCGCCGGGGGAGGCGTTCATCCCGCGCGCGGCCTGCTTCGGCGCGCCGGCGAGGTCGAACTGCGGGAACATCAGCTGCGCGAGCTGGGCTCCGGTCACCCGCTCGAGAGCCTCGTCCGGGGAGATCACGCCCTCGTCCACCAGGTTCGCCGCGATCAGGAACGCCGCCGCGGCCGTGCGCTTGCCGACGCGCGTCTGCAGCATCCACAGCTTGCCGCGCTCGATCGTGAACTCGATGTCGCACAGGTCCCGGTAATGGCCCTCGAGCACCTTCATGATGCGCATCAGCTCGTCGTACGACGTCTTGTCCAGGCCTTCGAGCTCCTGGAGAGACAGCGTGTTGCGGATTCCGGCGACGACATCCTCGCCCTGGGCGTTCGCCAGGTAGTCGCCGTACACGCCGGAGTGGCCGGTGGCCGGGTCGCGGGTGAAGGCGACTCCGGTGCCCGAGTCGGGGCCGAGGTTGCCGAAGACCATCGAGCAGACGTTGACCGCCGTGCCCAGGTCGTGCGGGATGCGCTCCTGGCGCCGGTAGAGCTTGGCGCGCTCGGTGTTCCACGAGTCGAACACGGCCCGGATCGCCAGGTCCATCTGCTCGCGCGGGTCCTGCGGGAAGTCGCGGCCCGCCTGCTCGCGCACGATCGCCTTGTACGCGTCGACCAGCAGCGCCAGGTCGGAGGCGTCGAGCTCCACGTCGCTGGTCACGTTCTTGGCGCGCTTGGCGGCGTCGAGGGCCTCCTCGAAGTGCTCGCCGTCGATGTCCAGCACCGTCTTGCCGAACATCTGGATCAGCCGCCGGTAGGAGTCCCACGCGAAGCGCTCGTCCCCCGCGACCTGCGCCAGGCCCGAGACCGAGAGGTCGGACAGGCCGATGTTCAGCACCGTCTCCATCATGCCGGGCATCGAGAACTTGGCGCCGGAGCGCACCGAGACCAGCAGCGGGTCCGCGGCATCGCCCAGCCGGCGGCCCATCTTCCGCTCCAGCGCCACCAGGTACGAGGAGACCTGCTCGTCCAGGCCCTCGGGCGTCGCCCCGGCCTCCAGGTAGGCGCGGCAGGCGTCCGTGCTGATCGTGAACCCGGGAGGGACCGGCAGGCCGAGGTTGGTCATCTCGGCGAGGTTCGCACCCTTCCCGCCGAGCAGGTCCTTGAGGTCCTTGTGGCCCTCGGTGAAGTCGAATACGTATTTCGGCGCCTGAGGGGACGGCGAATCGAGCGTCGGCACGTGGGGCTCCCTGAAGCCAGCGCGTACGGAAAAAGGCTGCCGACCCGCACGACCAGCAGCCCACTTGACGTCTATAGACACTACCCGCGGGTAGGTACGCTGTCGACGTGAGAGGCCCCACGTCGCGGCGTGAGATCCTGGAGGGGTGGAACCCTCTCTCAGCTTCGGCCCGTACGCGGTCGACCCGCCCGTGGTGCTCGCGCCGATGGCCGGGATCACGAACCTGGCCTTCCGGCAGCTGTGCCGGGAGCAGGGCGCGGGCATCTACGTCTGCGAGATGATCACCACGCAGGCGCTGGTCGCCCGCAACCCCAAGACCTACCGGATGATCGAGTTCGGCGAGCAGGAGAAGCCGCGCTCGCTGCAGCTCTACGGCGTGGACCCGGCGACGGTGCGCAAGGCCGCCGAGATGGTCGTGCAGGAGAACCTCGCCGACCACATCGACGCCAACTTCGGCTGCTCGGTCAAGAAGGTCACCCGGCGCGGCGGCGGCTCGGCGCTGCCCTGGAAGCGGCAGCTGTTCCGGCAGATCGTGCGCGCCATGGTCGAGCCCGCGCGCGAGGCCGGCATCCCGGTCACGATCAAGATGCGCAAGGGCATCGACGACGACCACCTGACCTACATCGAGGCGGGTCTGATCGCGCAGGAGGAGGGCGTCACGGCCGTCGCCCTGCACGCGCGCACGGGGGAGCAGCGCTACTCCGGCGAGGCCGACTGGGAGTCGATCGCGCGGCTCAAGGAGGCGCTGGACATCCCGGTCCTCGGCAACGGCGACATCTGGGAGGCCGACGACGCGCTCCGGATGATGCGCGAGACCGGCTGCGACGGCGTCGTCATCGGCCGCGGCTGCCTGGGCCGGCCCTGGCTGTTCCGAGACCTGGCCAACGCCTTCGCCGGCAGCGACGAGCGCACCATGCCGGCGCTCGGCGAGGTCGCGAAAATCATGCGACGGCACGCGGAGCTCCTCGTACAGTGGCTGGAGGACGAGCGAGAGGGCGTCACGGGGTTTCGGAAGCATGTGGCGTGGTACTTGAAGGGCTTCCCGGTGGGAACGGAACTGCGCCGGGGCATGGCCATGGCCTCGAGCCTGATGGAACTGGACGACCTGCTCGGCAAGCTCGACCAGGACGCCCCGTTCCCGGTCGAGGTGCTGGGCAAGCCCCGCGGCCGGACCAACGCGCCCGCGCGGGTCGTGCTGCCGTACGGCTGGCTCGACAACCGCGACGACGACACGGTCCCGGAGGGCGCGGAGCTGGACGACTCGGGAGGCTGAGCACCATGCGTCACACTCTTGCTCACTAGCTGTGCGCAATGGTGTACGTAGCGTTACCTTGGGGAGGTGCGTGTGGTGACGAGGACGGGCCGCAGGTGCGTCGGTGCGTTCGCGCTGGGGGCGGTCGCGGCGCTGGCCGCAGGCTGTGCGCAGTCGCCGGCCGATCCGCCGCAGATCCAGCCGACGACCGTGACGGCCGAGCATCAGGACCAGCGCATCACGCTCCCGGTGACCGTGGCGGTCGCCTTCCACCATCCGGTGCTCGCCACCCGCACCGAGTACGCGGTGCTGTTCACCGTCCAGCAGGCGATGCGCGCGATGGTGCAGGCCGAGTACACCGGCAACGGCCAGGACCCGCAGCTCGCCCACTACTGGACCGGCGCCGGCCTGACCGCGGTGACCACGCAGATAAAGCAGTGGACCGGGCGCCAGCAGCAGCCCGTGGGCACCATCGTGCTCGAAGACACCCAGTACACCGCGGCCGCAGGCGGCCGCGCGGCCACCGTCAGCTTCTGCGCCGACTGGACCCACGTGGTCCGCGGCGAGTCGCGCACCCACGTGGTCGGCGCGGCGGTCCAGGCGAAGACCGCCAACGGCAGCCTCGAGCGGCTCGGCCTGGCCCGGCAGCCGGACCGGCGCTGGAAGGTCGACGCGCTCGCCGTCGTCCCGAACGCCCCGCAGTGCCCGAAAGGCTGAGGGCCGGTCAGGTGTTGACAGCGGTAGTGAGCCGCCGTCACCCCGAGCGCCTTCGGCCCGCGGGTGAACGCCGCCGCCGCGGCCTGCCTTGTGATCGACCGCGTCCTGCGCGGCCCGCTTACCGCCGTCCCGGATCCGCGCGGCGCTCCGGGACGGCGGTGATGAACATGTGCGGGGAGGTGGGGGTGCCGATGCCCTTCGCCGGGAAGCGGAAGCGCTCGGCGGACTTCACCGCGAGGCCGGCCGGCGCGATCGCCGCGGTCAGGTCCCGGGAGCAGTGGCAGCCGGCCCCGATCAGCGGCCAGACGGTCGCGTCGAGGGCCCTCTGCACGCGGGCGAGTCCGCGGCCGTCGGCGCGCACGTGCTCGAGCAGGCGCACCTCGCCGACGTCGCTGCCGTCCTGCACCCGCAGCACGGAGCGAAGCTGGGCGAGCGCGGCGCACTGGTCGGGGACCGAGCACAGCACGAGCGAGCACACCGCGGCGTCGAACTGCCCGGCGAACGCCGAGAGGTCCTCCGCGACGCCGTCCACCACCTCGATCGGCACCGGCGCCCCGGCCGCCGCCCGCCCGGCCAGCTCCCGCATCCGCTCCCCGGGCTCGACCGCGACCACCCGCTCGACCTCCGGCGGGTAGTGCGCGAAGTTCAGGCCGCTGCCCGCCCCGAGCTCCAGCACCCGGCCGGACAGCCCGGCCAGGAAGCGGTCCCGGTACGCCGCGAACCCGGCCCTGTCCATCGCCGCGGCACGGCCCGGATACCAGCTCGCGAATACGCGGTGCTGTTTGGTCTGCGACAGCGCTTCGCCGGAGGCCGATTCCTTCGTCATGGGGCAAAGATTATTACGTATGCACCCATACGTAGTAGTAGGTGATGCCGGAAGTCTGCTGGTAGTCGATCGGTTCCGGGATTTTGGCGACGAGCTTGTAGGCGTGGTTTCGCGCGAGGTCCTGCGCGATGACCGTCTCCGTGGCCGGGTCGTCCTCCCCGGTGTAGACGACGATGCGGAAGTAGCCGTCGGCGATAGCGGCGGAGTACGCCGGGAGGCCGGTCAACTGCTGGCCCTTGGACGTCGTGTAGAGGAAGTAGAAGGTGTTCGAGAACTGCGCGGGCTCGGTGTCGGTGTCCCCGCGTAGGCCGTAGATCGCCACCTCGTCCGCGCTCACCAGATAATGGGCGTTCGGCTGCTCGTATTTGACCAGCTGGGCCAGCATCTCGTCCGAGTTCGGCCAGACGTGGAACATGGCGATCGACTGCCCCATGCCGAGCGCGAGGGTCAGAGTGGCCGCCGCGATCCCCAACTGGAGCAGATGGTAGTTGCGGCCGACTAGGCGGACCAGGCCGTACCCGGCCAGCGGGGCGGCGAAGAAGAGGCCGAACGCGACGTGCTTCTGCAGTGAGACCGCCGTATGCAGGTGCACCTGGTACGCGGGGGCGAGCAGCCCGGCCCCGGCCAGCAGGACCCCGAGGCCGAGTCGCTGCCAGCGCGGCCCGGGCAGCGAACTGTTCGCGTGAGTACTCGGCAGGCGGTAGAGGAAGAAGGCGCCGAGCAGCGCGATCGCGAAAACGCAACCGCCCCACTCGCCGGCGTACTGCAGGATGTACATGGCCGAGTCCGTGCCCTGCGCGCGGTTCGTGGTCGTCGACTGGACACCCGTGAGCGCGTCCGGCCCGGCTATTCGTATCTCGGTGTAGATCAGCAGGCTGGTCGCGATGCTGAGGGCCACCGGCCGGATCCAGGCCCAGCCGCCGAAGCGTGGCAGCGCAGCGAAGAGCGCCAGCGCGATGACCACCGGGACGAACATCAGCGCCGCGTACTTGGTGCCCACCGCGAGCGCGGCGGGGAACGCGGCCATCAGGTAGAGCGGCAGCGAGCTCTTGCCGAAGCGCACCACGATCCAGGCCGCTAGCGCGAGTAGGAAGAGTGCGGGCGCGTCGTACGTGGCCAGCCCGCCGACGAACACCGTGCCCTCGCCGCAGCAGTAGACTGCGGCGGCGCACACCGCGGCCCGGGTGCCGAACAACTGGCGGGTGAGCAGGTAGAGCAGACCGGTGACGCCGAGCATGAACGCCAGGCTGAGCAGTCGCGCGGCGAACAGGCCGCCGATCTGGTCCACGATCGCGCCGAGCACCGGGTAGAGGGTCGGCGCGCCGGAGAAGTAGCTCCAGAAGTCCGCGCCGGTGGACGTGCCGTACATCAGGTGTCCGAGCTCGAGGTGCCCGGAGTAGAGATAGAGCGCCTCGTCCTCGAAGGCCGTGTTGTTGTTGCGCAGCGTCAGCAGCGCCTGCACCAGCAGGATCGCGGCTACCAGCGCGCGGCGCGTCCAGTTGGCGCTCCAGAAGCCGGAGCGTTCCGGCTGCGCCGTGTCCGAGCCGTCGTCCGGAGCCTCCTTGACGACGCTCATCAGCTCGGTCTCGGCCTGCATCGCGTGCTGGCGCAGGGACTCCGGGCGCAGCAGCACACCGGTCTCGTCGAAGGGTACGCTTTCGCGCCATTCCGGAGCGTCCATGAAGCCGGCGGTCTTCTTCGACGCGGGCTTCGCAGCCGTCTTGGACTCGGTCTCGGGCTCCGGCTTCGCCCGGGGCTTCGGATCCGGCTTCGCGGCCGGTTTCGGCGCGGCCTCGGCCGCCTCAGAACCCTTGCGCGGCGTCTGCTCGGGAACGGTGAACTTCGGCAGGAGTTGCGTCTCCGCGAAGGCGTCCGGCTCGTCGGGCGTCGGCGTCATCTCGCCTCGCTCGCGTTGAAGCCGAAGGTGCTCGACGCCAGGTCGTTGCGGAACGCGGACTCCAGCGTCGGCCGGTTCTCCACCCGCCAGTCCCCGCCCTTGTTGTAGTCGTACCAGACGAAACCGAGTATATCAGAGTGCTGCTCCACTGCCGCGAAGAGATCGCTGAGCGAGCGCAGTTCGTCCGAGCCCGACTCCACCGCGGTCTCCGCGATGATGAACGGCTTCTCGGTGAACCCGCGGATCTCGGTGAGCGTCGGCAGGTAGAGGGTGCTGTAGCTGTTCGGGCCCGCCTGCGACCAGTAGCCGGTCACGCCCACCCAGTCCACGTAGTCGTCGCCCGGGTAGTACTGGGAGAGCTTGACGTCCGGCACGGGGAAGATGTCGTTCGGGTCCCAGATCCAGATCACGTTCGTAGCCCCGGCCGCCGCGAACAGGTCGTGGATGTGCTTCCAGGCCGCGACGAACTGCGCGGGCGTGGTCCCGGTGGTGCCCCACGGGTACCAGTTGCCGTTGAACTCGTGGCCGAAGCTGATCGCGATCGGCACGTTGAGCTCACGGATCGCGGTCGCGTAGGCGGTGATGTAGGCGTCGCTGCCTCCGGCCGCGATCTTCGCCATCGTGGTCGCCCACGGCTCCCAGACCACGAAGTCCATCGCGCCGTAGGACCAGGCGTTGGACGCCGCCGCCGCGTCGAAGGAGGTGCCCCAGCCGACGTACTGGCCGATCAGGTTGGGCTTCGCGCCGATCCAGGAAGCGAAGTTCTTCGCCGGGGTGATCGAGCCCGGCGCACCGTCGATCTCCACGCCGAGATATTTGCGGGACGGATGCAGCAGCGGGGTGACGTCGTACGCCGGGCCCACGAAGCCGTTGCTCGACGACGAGGCCGAGGCCGATGCGCCCATCGAGGGGACCGTGGCCGCGCCCGTCGCTCCGCTGCCGGCCACGGGGACGCGAGGATCGTTCCACGTCGCCGCCGCGCGGACGGTCGAGCAGCCCGCGGTCATCGCGGCGGTGAGCGTCAGGGCTCCGAGGATCGCGGCCAGGCGTCGCGTGCGCGCCCGCATCAGGAGTCCACGCCCTTCGGCTGCACGAACACGCGCGCCGCGGTCGCCCCGTAGAACAGTCCGGTGGCCATGAACAGCGCGAAGGCCAGTGGGTGGCCGTTCTGCATCCGCCACAGGTCGAGGCCGACCCAGGCCACGGCCGTCGCCGCGGTCCAGACGGACATGCCGATCCAGAAGCGACGGTTGCGGCCCTGCTTCTTGGCCGAACTGTTCGTCGGCTGCCAGCCCATCCGCTTCTTGCGCACCACGTCCCAGATGGTGAAGACGTGCGCCCAGCCGTAGATCATTCGGCAGGCGTAGGCCTCGAGGCGGTACGGTGCGCGGTGCCAGAGCGGGAAGAGCATACCTGTGTAGATCAAGCCCGGCAGAACCCACACCAGGTTGTTCACCTGGATCGCCTGCGGCCAGAACACCAGCATGGCGATCGGGATGAGCGGGACGAAGAACGTGGAGAGCGCCGTGTGCACGTAGTAGAAGAAGCCTGACAGGAAGCTCATCCGCACCTTGAGCGGCAGCTTCGCGCCCCAGAACTTTCTGCTGCCGAGCATACTCATCGTGCCGGAGCACCAGCGGTACTGCTGGTTGACGTACGCCGAGATGTTGTCCGGGCACACGCCCGCGGACAGGACGATCGGCAGGTAGCGCAGCCGCCAGCCACGGCAGTAGAGGTCGTAGCCGGTGTGCAGGTCCTCGGAGTGCTCGATCAGCGTCATGCCGCCGTTCGCCTCGAGGGCGGCCCTGCGGTAGACGGCGCAGGTGCCGACGCAGACCGCGCCGTCGTATGCCGAGAGGGAGGTCTGCACGCTCCGGTAGAACAGCTCCTGCACGGCGCCCGCGCCGCGCTCGAGCCAGGTCTGCTGGTCCAGGACCCGGAAGAACTGCGGGGTCTGCACGATGCCGACGGTCGGGTCGGCCTCCATGTGCGGGAGGACCTCGTCGAGGAAGTCCGGCCGGGGTGCGAAGTCAGCGTCCAGCACCAGGATGTACGGCGCGTGGGATATTCGGTACCCGTAGAGCAGATTTCCGGCCTTCTTGTACCAGCCGCGGTTGGCCCGGCCGGCGTACACGAAGCCGAAGTCGCCGGCCATCTTCTGCAGCCGCGGGCTCGAGGAGTCGTCCAGCACGTAAGCGGTGACCCGGCCCTTGTAACGCTCCCGTAGCGCCGCGACGTTCTGCCAGGTGTTCCGGAGTACCGCGTCCGGCTCCCCGCACACCGGAAGCATGACGTCCACCGCCGGGTACTTCTCGGGCTGCCACGCGGCGACCAGCTTGCGATGCGCCGGAAGGTCGAAGTCCCTTGTCAACAGCGTGACGACTTGGGATATGCAGATGTACAGGACGGTGAACACGAGGAAGGGGACGTAAGACCACATCCACGCGGACATCCGCGTCATCAAGAGCTGCGTATACGCGACGGCGAAGAAACTCAAGATCGAGAACGCAGTCAGGAATCTGATGTTGCGCTTCGTGTAAGAGTACTTCTCCCGGTCGCTCGGCGGCACCGGAAGCAGTCCGCCGAGATCCTGGGTGGTGCTCGCGGGATCGCTCACAGCCCTGGTCATGGGGGGGAAAGCGGTCTTCCGGGGCCGGGCGCGCCGCCGACCGAGGACTTCAGACATGAAGCTTCGTGTCCCCTCATGAACTGTTCTGAGCTGTTCTCACCAGCTGCTGCGTGGAGATGCTACCGTGTGCGCCGGGTGAGCTGATCCTGCAACCGAAAATTTTCCGACGCACCGGGTGGGTTTACGCATCCTGTGCTAGCTTCGTAATTCTTCGGTGCCGCAGTGTAGCGGCAGTGGTGTGCGGCC
>DASTAE010000017.1:0-43971 GCA_035712985.1 Actinospica sp. | reverse complement strand
AGCGGCTGGAAGCGGCCGGTGTACGTGCTGGCGTTCTGCACGGTGACCGGGCCCGAGGCGGCCGGGGCCACCCGCACCACGCTCGCGGTGTAGTTCGGGAAGGTCGTGGAGACGTTGATGCCGACGCTGCCGCCCTGCGGCGTCGAGAGCGCGCCGGGGTATCCCTGCAGGTTGGCGGTCGGCTCGGTGGTGAAGCCGGCGCCGACCTGGATGCCGTTGCCGTTGTTGACCCAGGACACGCCCGAGGTGTTGATCGTCTGCTCGTTCCGCAGCCGGTACCAGATCAGGGTGTTGTCGGTACCCGGGCTGGTCGAGGTGTCGAGGTTGATCGCGTAGACGACGCCCGAGGTGTTCGCCCAGGCCGCGCGCTGGTTGTCGGAGCCCCAGCCGCTGCCGACCTGGATCCCGTTGCCGCCGTTGGCCCAGTAGCCCGCGCCGGTCGAGTTGTTCTGCACGACGCGGCGCCACCAGTACAGATCGCCGGTCTGGTAGACGCCGTAGACGACTCCGCCGGCGTCGGCCCAGACCTCGACGAAGGGCTTCCAGCCGCCGCCGACCCGCAGCGGGTTGCCGCCGTTGGCCCAGCCGAAGGAGCCGTTGGCCGCGAGGTACTTGTACCAGTAGAGGTTTCCGGAGTCGTCCAGGCAGTACAGGACGTTGTCGAATCCTCCGAAGATCCGCTTATAGCGATTGAAGCCGCTGCCGATCACGGAGCCGCTGCCCGAGGCCCAGTAGCCCGCGCCGGTGTTGGAGTTGGTGAGCACGTAGCGGTACCACAGGAGCGTGCCGTCGGCGCGGAAGGCGAAGATCTCGCCGTCCGTGTTCGCCAGCACCGTCGTGAACTGCTGCCAGTCGGCGCCGATCCGCGCGCCGCTGCCGTTGTTGGCCCAGGACACGCCACCGGTCTGCCAGCTGAGGTGCCGGTACCAGTAGAGGATCCCGTCGGCCTGGATCGCATAGAGAATCCCGTTCCCGCCCGGAACAACGGACAGGAACCTCTGATTGGGATCGAATGCCACCGTTGTAGCCATTCCCGTGAGTGCGACGGAGTGTCCCCGACCCGGTCCAAGAGCTGGATCACACGATCCGATCTTGACCCAACGCGGAACCTGCTCCGCCCTCCTCGGTCGGCGACACGCCGCAGCTACCCACGAAGGGACGCCTGCGTATGCCGCGTCCGGTCCTGCTTCGGGCCGTGCTCCGGGCCCTGCACCGGGATCGCGGCGTCCGGCGCGACCTGGAAAACCCAGCGTCGGTAGGCGAAGTAGTTGAACGCCGCATTGATCACGGTGGCGATCGTCTTCGAGAGCAGATACGCGCTCCAGACCTGCGAGAGCCCGAGCACGATCACGATCGTGGACAGGTAGTTCAGCCCGGACAGGACGAGCAGCCTGGCGCCCTGGCGGGCCACCGGTCCGTCGACGCGGAAGGTGAACACCCGGTTCAGGCTCAGGTTCGCGACGAAGGCGCAGGCGAACGCCAGCGTGGTGGCGAGCCAGAGCGGCAGTCCGACGGCCGCGTGGAAGGCCCAGAGCGCCGTCATGTCGATCACGTAGACGAGGGCGCCGACCGTCGCGAAGCGCAGCACGGTCGCGTCGACGCGACTCAGGTCGGGGCGGCAGAGGCACCAGCCGGCCAGTGCCAGGCCGATCACCATCAGCGCCAGCGGCAGGGTCGGGCCGAACAGCGGCAGCCACGTGCCCTTCAGCGCGTTCAGCGGAAGCACGCCGTCGGTCGGGAAGCCCTTCTGGAACCGCAGCATGCTGACCCAGAGCGCGACGAACTGCATCGGCAGCAGGGCCACGGCCATTGCGCGCAGCAGCGTCGTGGCCCGTCGGCTGTTCAGCACCCCGGAGCGGCCGAGTTCCAGCGCCGCGATCATCGGGGCGCCGACCAGGAGCGGCAGCGCGTAGCGACCCTGGGAGAAGTAGAAGCCCTGCCGCAGCGCGTTCGCGTCCGTGACCATGAGCATGGTGACGGAGATGCCGATCACCGCGCAGATCTGGATCCGCGCGCGGGTGCCGCCGAGCCACAGACCGCCGAGCACGATGAGCCCGACGAAGCCGAACCAGATCTGCGAGACGACGCCGGGGACCGGGATGTCGCCGTACGAGGTGAGCCGCACGGTGCCCTCGAGGTAGTACGGCAGCCGGTACCACACCTCCTGCGCCGCGAGCTGGGCCGTCGTCGTGTGCGGCGCGCTGGTGGCGCCGGTCAGGTCGAAGTTCGGGCCGGCCAGCAGGTCCCAGGCGCAGGCGAGTCCGCAGGCGCCCGCGATGCCGAGGAGCGCGAGCCGCAGGCTGCGCGAGCGCCATAGGGCGAGCAGTTGCCCCCGGCTCGCGCCGAACAGGCAGATGACCAGCGTGGCGGCGAGCCAGCCGACGCCGAAGCCGCGGGTGACGGCGAGCAGCGCGCCCGAGCAGAGCAGCAGTAGGACCGCGGGCCGCCGGACCGGTTTCGCCTCGACGAGGTCCAGCAGGGCGACCCAGAAGGCGATCGCGGCGCCGATCTCCACGCCAGCCGGATTCACCGCGCCCATCAGGCTGATGACCACCGGCGTGACGCAGACGGTGATTCCGGCGATCAGCCAGCGCCTGCGCCGTCCGTCCCAGGCGATCGCGACCGCGCCGGCGAGCAGGGCGCTGATCTCAGCGTCCGTCATCAGGCGGGCGATGACGATGCCCTTCATGTTCGGCCACTCGTAGAGCACCGGGCCGACGAACAGATAGTACGAAGGGTCGTAGCCCGAGGCGCCGCTGCGGTACCTCGTGGTCGAGTGCTCCGCCTTCACGTTCGCGCCCGGCGACTGCTCGCACTCCGCGCTGGCCTGGAGGTTCCAGCGGAAGCAGGCCGTGCCGTGCGGCACCAGGCTCCGCGCCGTCCTGACCTTGGAGTCGGCCGGTCCGGCGAAGATCTGCCCGGACGCGACCCCGTAGGCGCGGGTCACGTGCTGCATCTCGTCCGCCGGGCCGTCGTACGGCATCGACAGCGACCATGCGGCGCCGAGCAGGAAGAACGCGGTGAAGGCCAGGGCCCACACCCGCCGGATTTCGGACAACACCAGGATTCCGCCTTCGAACGCAGAGACGACAGGTGGGGAGCTAGTCGACCGCGACGCGCTGGCCGCGGATCGCGGAGCTCAGCAGCGCCTCGGCGGTCCGGACCGTGCGCACGCCCTCCTCGAAGGTGACGATCTGCGCGTCGAGGCCGCGCACCACGTCCCGGAAGGCCTCGTGCTCGACCCGCAGCGGCTCCGGCTTGGCGATCGCGTAGCGCACGATGTCGCCCTGGGTCACGCCGCGGAAGTTCTGCAGCGCCTCCCATTCGGTCGGGACGCTGGAGTTCGCGTAGAACGTGAGGTCCGCGGTCAGCGTGTCGGCCACGTAGCAGCCGCGCTCGCCGGTCACCACCGTGACGCGTTCCTTCATCGGGGAGAGCCAGTTGACCAGGTGGCTGGCCACGGTGCCGTCCTCGAGCCCGCCGACCACCGCGACCAGGTCCTCGTGCTCGCGGCCGCTGCGGTGCGCGGTGTGCGCCGCGACGGTGGCGTAGGCGCGCCGGGTGACCCAGGTGGTCAGGTCGATGTCGTGCGTGGCCAGGTCCATCACGACGCCGACGTCGGCGATCCGGGACGGGAACGGACCCTGACGGCGCGTCACGACCTGGAAGATCTCGCCGAGCCGCCCCTCGGCGAGCCGCTCGCGCATGGACTGCAGCGCCGGGTTGAAGCGCTCGATGTGGCCCACGCCGCCGATCAGGCCGCGGTCGGCGAAGATCTTGCTGAGGCGCCGCGCGGACTCCGAATCGGGGGCGAGCGGCTTCTCGATCAGCGCGTGCACCCCGGCCTCGGCCAGCGCGGTGCCGATCTCCTCGTGCATCGTGGTGGGCGCGGCGACGACGCAGTAGTCGAGGCCGAGCGCGATCAGCGAATCGACGTCGGGCACGAGCTGCGCGCCGAAGGCGGCGACGTCCACGGAGGGTCGCGGATCGGCGATGCCGACGAGCTTGACGCCGTCGAGCGAGGCGAGCACGCGCGCGTGGTTGCGGCCCATCATGCCCAGGCCGACCAGGCCGGCGCGAAGGATCTCGGTCACAGCGAGTTCACCGCCTCGATGACCTGCTCGACCTCGGAGTCGGCGAGCAGCGGATAGACCGGCAGCGACAGCACTTCGGCGGCGGCGCGGTCCGTCTCGGGCAGGTCGGCGGCCGACGCACGGAAGGGCGCGAGCCGGTGGATCGGCGTCGGGTAGTAGACGCCGCTGCCGACTCCGAGTTCCGCGAGCCGCTCCCGGACCTCGTCGCGGCCTTCCGCGATCCGGACCGTGTACTGGTGGTAGACGTGCCAGGCGGCGGGCGCGACCGGCGGCACGGCCACCGTGGTCAACTCGGCGTCGTAGCGCGCGGCGATCTCGCGGCGGCGCCGGGTCCAACCGTCCAGCTTCGTCAGCTGGGTCCGGCCGACCGCCGCGGCCACGTCCGTCATCCGGTTGTTGAGCCCGACGATCTCGTTCTCGTACTGCTTGAGCATGCCCTGGTTGCGCAGCAGCCGCAGCCGGCGTTCGATGTGCTGGTCGCCGGTGACGATCATGCCGCCCTCGAGGCTGTGCATGTTCTTCGTCGGATAGAAGCTGAAGCACGCGGTGGTGCCGAACGCGCCGACGCAGGTCTCGCCGAGCCGGGCGCCGACGGCCTGGGCCGCGTCCTCGACGACGGCGAGGCCGTGCTTCTGCGCCAGCGGCATCAGCCGGTCCATCGCGGCGGGGTGGCCGAAGAGGTGGACCGGCACGATCGCGGCCGTGCGCGGGGTGATCGCGGCGGCGACCGCCTCGGGGTCGATGCCGAACGAGGCCGGCTCGATGTCGGCGAACACCGGGGTGGCGCCGGTGACCGCGACGGCGTTGGCGGTGGCCGCGAAGGAGAACGAGGGCACGATCACCTCGTCGCCCGGGCCGATGCCGAGCGCCAGCATGGACAGGTGCAGCGCGGAGGTGCCGGAGTTGACCGCGACGCACGCGCGGCTCTCGACGAGCTTGCCGAACTCCTGCTCGAAGTCGGCGACCTCCGAACCCTGCACGACCCGTCCGGTGCGCATGACGCGCACGACGGCGTCGATCTCGTCCTGGCCGATCTCCGGCCTGGCTGCGGGAATCATGGCTGAACTTCCTCCAGGAGCTCCGGAGAATCTCCGGATTCGATGTACTGCTCGCCTGTCCGCGGGCACCGATACCTACCGCCGCCGAGCGGCTCCAGGGGGACCCCGGCCCGGCCGACCCATCCGACGCGCCGCGCGGGACTGCCCACGACCAGCGCGAAATCGGGGACGTCGCGAATGACCACCGTGCCCGCCGCGACCATGGCCCAGCGCCCGATGGTCACCGGCGCGACGCAGACCGCGCGGGCCCCGACGGAGGCGCCGTGCCGCACGGTCACGCCGACCGGAGTCCAGTCGGCCGCCGACTTCGCGGAGCCGTCCGGGGAGACGGCGCGCGGGTGGCGGTCGTTGGTGAACACGGCCGCGGGGCCGATGAAGACCCCGTCCTCCACGTGCGCCGGCTCGTAGACCAGCGCGTAGTTCTGGATCTTGACCCGGTCGCCGATGCGCACTCCGGAGCCGACGTACACGCCGCGCCCGATGACGCACTCAGCGCCGATCCGCGCGTCCTCGCGCACCTGGGCCTGGTGCCAGACCGCGGTGCCCCGGCCGACGACGGCCCGGTCGTCCACGAGCGCGGAGGGCTCGATCCGCGGGTCCGTGCCGAGCGTCGTCACAGCTGGCCCGACATGCTGCCGGCGGACACCGTCTCGCTCACGCTCGCCGACCGCTGGCGCTGGATCGCCGCGCCCGGCACGGCGTCACCCCACATCGGGCGGTCCGGCGCGTGCTGGATGTCCAGCGTCCAGGCGCTGATGATCAGGTGCAGGCCGGCCAGCAGCGGCGTGACCGCGAGCAGGACCGTGCCCGCGCTCGGCGCGTGGCCGCCGAACAGCCGGTAGACCGTCATGCCGAGGCCGAAGGCGGAGCCGAAGCCGAACAGCGCGAGGCCGGCGAACAGCAGCAGCGCGACCGGCGAGAAGGACTGCAGCACGTATTTGACGAGGATGCGCTTCCAGAATCCGCGGAAGAGCAGCCAGGAGACCGCGGGAATGACCTTGTGCAGGCGCATTCCGGAGACCTCGGCGCCGTAGACGGCGGGAATGGGAACGTCGCGGGCCCGGACGTTCGCGATACTCAGCCGGATCAGCAGGTCGTTCTCGAATTCGTATCCGAGGGCCACCCGGTCGAGCGCGATGGAGCGCAGGGCGCGCGTCGAGGTCGCCGTGTAGCCGTTCTGCGGATCGAAAAGGTGCCAGTACCCTGATGACGCCTTCGTCATGAAGGAGAGGACCACGCTGCCGAACACGCGGTGCTTCGGCATTCCGGTGAACGACGTGCGCGAGAAGAAGCGGTTCGCCTTGGTGAACTCGGCCTCGCCGTCGGCGATCGGGTCGAGCAGCGCGGGCAGGTACCGCGGGTCCATCTGGGCGTCGCCGGCCATGACCACGCTGACATCGGCGTCCAGCTCGAGCGCGCGCCGGTGGCCGTCCAGGATGGCGCCGCCCACGCCGGTGTTCTGCTCGTGCTTGATCAGCCGGATCCGCGGGTCCCCGACGGCGAGCACCTCGTCGGACGTCCCGTCCGTGGAGCAGTCGTCGATGACGATGATGTGATCGACGAATCCGGGCATCGTGCGGATCGTCTTGCCGATCAGCCTGACCTCGTTGTACGCCGGCACGACAACGGCGACCGCCAGATCCCTGTACATCGAACCAAGACCCGCCTTAGCTATTGAACCCTTGTAATACGCTGGTTTCGCGCGAGTGTCGTTCGACTCGCGGATCCAGAGGGTACTCAGCCGAAGCGGCGCTCAAGCCCCGATCTCCTGCTCGGGGAAGGAAAAAGCACCCGCTAGAGCGAAATAAATCCTCCGTTCCGGTGACGCGCAGACGCGAACGGTCCGGCGAGATCGAGTCACCGGACCACTGTTCAGCAGATCTTCGACGGCATCCGGCGCGCAGGGGCGGATCGGGTCTCGCGGCTGCTCCTTTCCGCCCCCTCCGCGAGGGTGTCAGGGCCCGTATCCTGGGGCCCTGGTGCACCGTGCGTTCACGGGGAGGGACGACGAGTGGCGAGCTCCGGGTTCGGCGCGCGGTTCGATGCGCGGCGCAATAGTCTCAATGCCCTGCGGCTGATACTCGCGGGGCTGGTGATCGTCTCGCATGCGTGGCCGCTGGGCGGGTTCGGGGCGGACCCCAGCCCGGCACGGCAGTCGCTGGGACATTGGGCGGTGCTGGGGTTCTTCGCGGTGTCGGGGTATCTGATCGCGGCGAGCCGGGTGCGCGGGGGGTTCGGCACGTTCCTGGCGGCGCGGGTGCTGCGGATCTATCCGGCGTTCCTGGTGTGCCTGGTGGTGGTGGCGTTCGTCGCGGCGCCGCTGAGCACGGCGCTGACGCCGGGGAGTTGGACGCCGTCGGCCGGAGCGTCGTATGTGGCGCACAACGTGCTGCTGAAGATCGAGGCGAACACGGTCGGCGGGACGATTCCGCGGGCGCCTCATGGCCCCGCGTGGAACGGATCGCTCTGGACGCTGTTCTACGAGTTTCTCTGTTACCTGCTAATCGGAGTGCTGCTCAGCTTGCCTCGGCGGTGGCACGGGCCGGTGGTCGCGTCGGCGTTCGTGGTGACGGCCGTCGGCGCGCAGGTGACGGTGCATCGCACGGGGACTGCGGCGGACTTCCTGTCGCTGGCGCCGGTCTTTCTGGCCGGGTCGCTGCTCTTCCTGTATCGGGATCGGGTCCCGTTCAGCCGGCCGCTCGGGGTCGCGGCGCTGGTGCTGACGCCGCTGGTCGGAGAGCTGAATGTGGCGTCCTCGGTCGGGGCGCCGGTGATCGTGTACGCGTGCTTCTGGCTCGGCGTGGAGTTGCCGTTGCAGCGGGTGGGGCAGCGCAACGATATTTCGTACGGGGTTTATATCTATGCCTATCCTGTGCAGCAGCTGTTGGTGGCTGCCGGGTGGAATCGGCACGGGGTCTGGCTCTATATCCTGCTGTCGGTGCTGGTGACGGTGCCGCTGGCCGTGGCCAGTTGGTTCGGGGTCGAGCGGCCGGCGCTGGATCTGAAGAAGCGGCTGCGCGGGGAACGCGGCGGCCCCGAGACGACGGTGCGTCAGGCTCGGCCCGCCTGGAAGACGGCCAGGTAGCGCGGGCCCGAGATGTCCCACGTGAGTTCGGCGTCGAAGGTGGCGCGGAGGCGGGATCCGGCGGTTGCGCGATCCTCGGGTGTCGCGTCGAGGAGGTCGGCGATCGCCTCGACGAAGGCGGGGAGGCTCATGTCGCTCGCGACGAAGCCGTCCTTGCCGACCAGGCGCGCGTTCTCGCGCAGCGGGCGCAGCACGATCGGGATGCCGCGGGCCATCGCGTGAGTCACCTTGTTCATCGCGCAGTGGTGGTTGAACTCGCTCTCGGGATCGGGCACGACCATCGCGTCGATGCTCGAGAGGAAGGCGTCGACGCGGTCCCGGCCGAGCCAGCCGTGCAGCTGGATCGTGTCGTCGAGGCCGAGTTCGGCGACTCGGGCGCGGACGGACGGGAGAGCGGGACCGTCTCCGGCGATCTCGACACGGAAGTCGGCGCGTCCGGCGGCGCGGAGTGCCTGCACGGCGTCCACGAGTTCGACCACTCCGTCCTGTTCGCCGATGACTCCGAGGTAGCCGAGGACGGTCGGCTCGTGAGAGGGCGAGGGGGCGTCGTCGGAGGGCGAGACGGCCGCGGTGCGGACGACCACGGCGTCCCGGTCGTACAGGGTGCGGAGGCGGGCGGCCTGCTCGTCGCTGGGGGTGAGGACCACGTCCGCCGCTTCGACGGTGCGGCGTTCGCAGGCCAGGAAGAAGGGGACGAGGCGCCGGAAGGAGGGGCGGGCGGCGGCGAGGAGCGGGACCACGTCGTGCTGGTCGTAGACCGTGAGCACGCCGCGGCGGCGGGCGCGGCGCAGCACGCGGAAGGACAGGTCCGGCGGATTGCAGACCTGGAGCGCGCGTGGACCGCCGAGCCGAGCCAGCGCCTTCCTCGCGGCGCGGGCGGCCGCATAGGTGGTCCAGGCGCCCTCGATGACGGTGGCGGCGCGGCCCTCGCCCTCGAAGGAGCGGAAGCAGTGCACGTCGATCCCGTCGATCCGGCGCGAGCCGGGGGGCGCGTCGCGGATCGCGGGGCAGACCACGGCGACCCGGAGCCCCGCGTCGCGCAGGGCGCAGGCCTGTGCCCAGACCCGATGGTCGTCGGGAACGGGCAGGTTGAACACCACGATCACGACTCCGGACGGCGACCCGTCCGCCGCTGCGCTCTCCTGGGCCACGCCACGGACGTACCCGGGCGCACCGGCCGCTACCGTGCGCACCGACACTGTGACAGATCCGTGATACGCACGCCTCGGCAGAATACTGAGTCAGTCCTATCATCGGGGGCGGAGGGGGTCGGATGTACATCTCGCGCAGCCGCACGACGCCCGCGGCGGCGACGACGCCGTCCGCGGCGCGGGTCCGGGTGCCGCGCAACGTGCTGGCCCTGGGCCTCGTCAGCCTGCTGACGGACGTCTCGGCCGAGATGATCACGTCGGTGGTCGGCTACTACCTGCTGGTGTACTTGCAGGTCTCGACGATCACGGTGGGCTTCCTGGACGGCTTCTACGCGGCCGTGCCGGCGCTGCTCGCGCTGGCCGCGGCGTACCTGGCCGACCGCTTCCAGCGGCGCAAGCTGCTGGCCGGGCTCGGCTACGGGCTCTCGGCGGCGAGCAAGCTGGGCTTCGCGCCGGTCGGCCGCTCGGTGCTCGGGCTCGGCCTGGTGCAAGGGTCGGACCGGCTCGGCAAGGGGCTGAGGACGGCGCCGCGGGACGCGCTGATCTCGCTGTCCGCGCCGGGCGCGATCCAGGGCCGGGCCTTCGGCGCGCACCGGATGATGGACACGATCGGCGCCTTCCTCGGCCCGCTGATCGCGGTCGTCGCGCTCAGCGTCTCGGTGGCGGCCACGGCCTTCGACGCGGTGTTCGTGGTGTCCTTCTGCATCGCGGCGATCGGGCTGCTCGCGCTGGTTCTGCTGGTCACGGACCACCGGGAGCCGCTGGATCGCGGCGAGACCGTCTCGCTACGCGCGGCGCTCGGGCTGCTGGCCGATCGCCGCTTCCGCCGCGTCTGCGTGGCCGCGACCCTGCTGGCGGCCGCCTGGATCAGCGACACGTTCGTCTACCTGGTGCTCCAGCAGCGCCTCGACCTGACAGCGGTCGAATACGCCCTGCTGGCCGTCGGCACCAGTGGCGGCTATCTGCTGCTCGCGATCCCGTGCGGTCGACTGGCCGACAGAGTCGGACGGTGGCGCGTCTTCCTGGGCGGGCATGTGGCATTGGTGGCGGTCTATCTGCTGCTCGCGGCGGGCCCGGCGAGCGTGTACGTCCTCTGTGTCCTACTTCCGGTGCACGGACTCTTCTATGCGATGACGGACGGAGTGCTGATGGCGCACGCGGGCCCGATGCTGCCGCGCCGACTGCGCACGGCGGGCCTGGCGATCCTGCAGAGCGTGCGCGCGCTCGGCGCGTTCCTCGCGTCGCTGGTCTTCGGCTTCGCGTGGTCGGTGGCCGGGTCGCGCGTGGTGGTGTGGGGATTCGCGGCGGCTTTGGCGCTCGCGTTGGCAGCCGTCGTGCGTGTCGCCGGGGAGACGTCATGAGCGAGCGGGAACCGATTTCGCGGTGGCGGATCTGGGCGTTCGTCGCGGGGAGCATGCTGCTGATCGCCGTCGCCGGGGGCTACAGTCTGCACGCGGCGGATCGGCACTCGGCGGCCGTCGCGGCGAGCGCGAAGAATCCGGCGACGGCCTTGCTGCCGCTCGGCGGCGCGTCCAGGCTTCTCTATGCCTCCACGGCTTTCGGGGCCGGCTACGAGCATCTGGCCGAGGTCGGGGAGTCGGGAGTCGCGGCGCCGGCGTGCGAGCGCGTGTATGCGGCTGCCGAGACGCTCGTCTGCCTGCGGACCGAGGGGACCCTCGTCGCCACGCAGTACGCTGAGATCTACCGGGATGAAGACGGAACGCCGAAGCTGCTGCGGAAGGTTCAGCTTCCTGGAATCCCCAGCCGGGCGCGGGTCTCGGAGGACGGGCGGATGGTCGCGTGGACGGTGTTCGTCAGCGGCGATTCGTACAACGGGCCGCAGTTCTCCACGCGCACCGGCGTGTTGGACCTGAAGACGGGCGCGCTGATTCCCAGCCTCGAGACCTTCACCTCGTACGTGGACGGTTCCATTTACCGTGCCGTGGATATCAACTACTGGGGTGTCACGTTCGCGGCGGATGACGAACACTTCTATGTGACCATGGGCTCCTCGGGGCACACGTGGCTGATGCGCGGCGACCTGGCCACGAAGACGCTGCGCTCGGTGATCACGAACGTCGAATGTCCCTCGCTCTCGCCGGACGGCACGCGCATCGTTTTCAAGAAGAGGATCTCCACGAGCCTGACCTCGCCCTGGCGGCTCTACGTGCTCGACCTCAGGACTCTGAAGCAGACGGCGCTCGCCGAGACGCGCAGCATCGACGACCAGGCCGCATGGCTCGGTGACGACGAGGTGATGTACCAGGTTCCGCAGTCATCAGGGCCCGGATTCGACATCTGGGAGATTCCGGCGGACGGCACGGGGGCCCCGAAGCTGCTGATACCGGACGGGTTCTCGCCGGTGGCCGTGGGAGGTTAACCACGTGCCACGGCGATCAGGGACTTCGGGATTCCGGCCACGCGCTCCTCGATGACCTCGGAGTCGGGGAACAGGAGCTGGAGCTCGGCGCGGGAGAGCAGTTCCACCGACAGGGCTGTCTCCAGGGCGCGCTGCCTGGTGTCCGGTCGGCTGTGCACGAGCGGCCAGCGGCGCAGGATCTCGGCGCGCGCCGCCAGGGGCAGGAACTGGAAGCCGGGGAACAGGAAGTGCGGCTCGACCGGGAAGTAGCGGTACGGGGTCTGGACCCAGTGCCGCGGGGCCAGCTCGCGGACCGCGCCCGCGAAGGCCTCCCGGTGGGCGAAGCCGCCTACGTGTTCGATCACTGAGTTGGAGAAGGCCAGGTCGTACCGCCCTTCGGCACCCTCGGCGATCAGGTCTCGGACCTCGGCGGTGATCCAGTCCGGCAGGTCCTGCGGCTGCTTCTCCAGGTTGACCAGGTGCACGTGGGCCGGGCGGACCGGCGCTCGCTGCCACATGTCGGCTCGGCCGCCCAGGTCGATCACGCGCATCTCGGCCAGGTCGGGGAACGCGGCGTTCAACGCGTCCCAGCGCTTGCCACGCGCGCGGTCCCCGAGCGAACCCGGCGCCTCCACGAAGCGGTGACGCAGCCTCCGACTCGGGCCGCCGCTCGTCATCGGTTCGCTACCAGTTCGTGCAGCGCGCCGTCGCGCTCCTCGTGCAGCGCCCCGGTCCGCGGGCAACGGAACGTGCCGTCGCCCTCGTCGACGAGGCGGACTCCGGCACGGCCGACCCAGCCGATCCGGCGCGCGGGGACGCCTGCCACCAGGGCGAAGTCGGGGACGTCGCTCGCGACCACGGCGCCCGCGGCGACCAGGGCCCAGCGGCCGATCCGTACCGGCGCGACGCACACCGCGCGGGCGCCGACCGAGGCGCCCTCGCCGACGCACACGCCGACCGCCTGCCAGTCGTCCGCGGTCTTCAGCCGCCCCTCGGGCGTCACGGCGCGCGGGTAGGTGTCGTTGGTGAAGACGACCGCGGGGCCGACGAAGGCGCCGTCCTCGATGACCGCCGGCTCGTAGATCAGCGCGTGGTTCTGCACCTTGACGTTGTCGCCGAGGCGCACGCCGGGGCCGAGGTAGACGCCGCGTCCGATGACGCAGTTGCGGCCGACGCTCGCTCCGGAGCGCACCGCCGCCAGATCCCACACGGTCGTGCCGGAGCCGAGACGGGCGCCGGGTTCGACGCTGGCGCCCGGCTGGACTCTGGCCACGTCAGATGAGGACGGCATCGTTCTCCTCCACTCGGTCGGCGCCGCGTGCTCGCCGCGGCCGGAAGCGGACCGCCGCCGCCACGGCCGCGCCGATGGCGAGCAGCACGACGGCCACCGCGCCGCGGCTGTGCGAGCCGTGCAAGGGGACGACGATGGGCGGCGCGAGCACGCCGACGGTGATCTGGGCCCTCGTCGCGACGCCGGCGGAGGTCTGCATCGCACGCAGCTCGGCCGCGAACTCGGCGACCAGCGTGTCCGCCTCGTCCAGGACGGCCGCGGCGTCGCCGCCGGTCACCGTGATCTCCTCGGTCGGCACGCGGTAGGCGGGCGTCTCGGTCGTGCCGTTGTTGCGCGGTACGACGGTGAACGGGTCCAGCACGCCGAGCGCGCGCAGCCGAGGGCTCTCGTTCGGGCTGAGCAGCAGGTCGTCGGCGGCGAGGCCCGCGGCCGCGATGGACGGGGTGACCGCGGCGAGCGTGTTGGGCGAGGAGGGCGTCCTGGGCGGGGTGAGCACGACCTCGGCGTCCGCCTGGTAGACGGGCCCTCGGTGCAGCGCGTACGCCCCTGCCGCGAGGACGCACAGCAGCACGGCCGTCGCCACGAGCCGACGCGCCCGCAGCGCGGCCAGAACGGCCTGGAAGGTCACCGCGTCCCTCCCGGAGATCGGCGTGGGAAACCGCCGACGAGTAACGGAATTCCCGACCTCTTATGCGCCGTCAGCCTAGCGGCGCGCGAACAGCGCGCGGTAGGCGCAATTGGCGCGTAATTTAGCGCAGGGGGCTGAATTGCTCTTGAGCCTCTGCCAGAATTCCCACCCGGGGATGGCGAACGGTATTCGCGATCTGGAGGGGCAGCTGATGAATTTCGGCGAGATGGGGCGCGTGATACGCAGGCGCTGGTATCTGCTGTTGCCGCTGCTGATCGCGGCGGCGGCCGGGACCTTCGCGGTCGGCCGCGCGATCCCGCGGCAGTATCAGACCACGGGGATGGTGAGCCTGCTGGCGTCTCAGCAGTCGATCAAGGGGACGTCCACGGTTCCCGGCACCGGAAACCCCTTCCTGAGTTTCGACTCCTCACTCAACGACACCGCGGACTTCCTGGTGCGCAGGCTCGATTCGAACGACGCCGCTCAGCAGCTGGCGAGCCGGGGCGTGGCCGACTACACGGCGGTGCTGGCCGCGAGTCAGGGCCCGTTCATCCAGCTCACCGCGCAGGGCCCGACGCCGGACGCCGCGACCGGGGCCATGCGGACCCTGATCGGCTACACCACCGCGCAACTGCGCTCGCTCCAGCAGCAGCAGGGGGTGCCCGGGCCGGCCATGATCACCGCCACGGTGATCGTGCCGGGCAGCCCGCCGAGCGCGCAGAACAAGCGGCGCACGCAGGACGCGCTCGGCGCCGGGGCCGGCGGCCTGGCGCTGGCCCTGCTGGTCACCTTCGGCGCGGACTCGATGCTGGCCCGGCGCCGGCGGCGCCCGGCCGCGCACGCCGGCGCCGTCGCCGTCGCGGAGCCGGAGCCGCGCTTCGCCCCGCTCGAGCCGCCGGGCGGCCCCGCCGCGGAGCTGATCGGGCCGCGCTCCGAAGCCCGCGACTGAGCGGCGGCCATGCCCACCGGCCCCCGCGCCCAGGCCCGCGGCGTCGTGCCCGCGCTCACCGGCTACCTGCTGCTGCTCGAGATCGTGCCCTCCGGCTGGGTGGTGCCCTCCTTCGGGGACGTCGGCACCCCGGCGAACATCTACGCGCTGCTCGCGCTGATCTGGTACGCCGCGTCCTGGCTGGCCGGTCGGGTGCGCCCGGCCTCGGGCAGCGTGGCGCCGCGGCTGGCGATGTGGGCCTTCGGCGCGGCCGTGCTCCTGGCCTATCTCTCGCTGGCCGAGCCCGGCCGGCAGGCCGCGGCCCTGGAGACGCAGGCGGCCGACCGCGGCCTGATCGGGCTCGCGGCGTGGCTCGGCGTCGTGGTGATCGCGTCGGCGGGCATCGAGAGCTACGCGGAACTGCAGCTCGTGCTGCGCCGCGCGGTGCTCTACGGCAGCGGTGTCGGCGCGCTCGGCATCCTCGAGTTCTTCACCTCGAAGGACCTGCTCGCCTCGGTGCACGTGCCGGGGCTGCGCACCAGCACCACGGTCAGCGAGCTGATCACCCGCGGCAGCTTCATCCGGCCGTCCTCGAACACCTCGCAGCCGTTGGAGCTGGCCGGGGTGCTCGCGCTGCTCCTTCCGTTCGCTCTCCACCAGGCCTTCGAGCCGGGGCGCAGCGGCCTGCTGCGGCGCTGGCTGCCGGTGGCGCTGATCGGCGGGGCGATGCCGCTCACGGTGTCGCGCACCTCGATCATCGGGCTCGTCGTCGTCCTCGTGCTGCTGATCCCGACCTGGCCGTCACAGCGGCGGTGGCCCGCGCTCGGGGTGCTGGCGATCGGAGTCGGGTTGCTCAAGGTCGCCGTGCCGGGGCTGCTGTCCACGACCGCGGGCCTGTTCGGGTCCTTCCTCGGCAACTCCGACAACAGCACGCAGGCGCGCACCGCCGACTATTCCGGCGTCGCGCAGTACGTGCGGGAGCGGCCGCTGTTCGGGCGCGGCTACGGCACCTTCATCCCGAGCCTCTACCGCTACACGGACAACATGTACCTGCTCGCGATGGTCGAGATCGGGGCCGTCGGCGTGCTCGCCCTGGTCGTCGTCTACCTGACCGGCTGGCGCTGCGGACGACTCGGGCGACGGCTGTCCGGCGATCCGTCCCGGCGCGAGCTCGGCCAGAGCTTCGCCGCCGCGATGGCCGCTGCCCTGGTGCTCAGCGCCACGTTCGACTCACTCAGCTTCCCGATGTTCGCCGGGCTGATCTTCCTGCTGCTCGGGCTCTCCGGGGCGTACCTGGGCATCGCGCGGCGGGAGGCGGCCGCGCGGGCCGCCGCTCCGGGCGCGGCCGAACTGCCCGAGCTCGCGGGGGTCGGCGGGTGACGGCGGCCGAGGAGCGGTCGGGGGAGCTCGACGGCCGGGTGCGCAGCGGGATCCGCTGGAGCTTCGTGAACACCGCGGTCATCCGGATCGGCAACTTCCTGACCGGGGTGGTGCTCGCACGCGGGCTGCTCGGCCCGCGCGACTGGGGCCTGTACGCCATCGGGCTCGCGGTGCTGGCCGTGATGCTCGCGGCGAACGAGATGGGCGTGAGCCTCGCGATCGTGCGTTGGGAGGGGGACGTGCGCCGCTTCGCGCCGACCGTGCTCAGCCTCTCCACCCTGTCCAGCACGCTGCTCTACGCGCTGCTGTTCGCCATCGCTCCGCAGCTGGCCCGGGCGCTCGGCTCGGGCGACGCGACCGGCGTGCTCCGGGTGCTCGGCGTCGCGGTGATCGTGGACGGGATCTCCTGCGTGCCCGCGGGAGTGCTGAACCGCACCTTCGCCCAGCGCCGCAGGATGCTCATAGACCTCGCGAACTTCCTGGTCTCCAGCGGCCTCACCATCGGCCTGGCCGTCGCGGGGCTCGGCGCGATGAGCTTCGCCTGGGGCTCGGTGGCCGGCAACGTGGTCGGCCTGGTCGGCTGCGGAATCTGCGCCCCCGGCTTCCTGCGGCCCGGTTGGGACCGCGCGCAGGCGGCGAGGCTGATCCGGTACGGGCTGCCGCTCGCGGGGGCCAGCATGCTCGTGCTGCTGATGCTGAACGTGGACTCGGTGGTGGTCGGGGCCACGCTCGGGCCGGTGGCCCTCGGCCTCTACCAGATCGCGTTCAACATGTCCGGCTGGCCGGTGCGGGTGGTCTCCGAGGTGGCCCGGCGGGTCTCCTTCGCCGGCTTCTCCCGGCTGGCCGAGTCGGACCGGATCGCCGAGGGCTTCGGCCGCGGCCTCAATGTGCTGATGACGGCGTCGGTGCCGGCCTGCGTGCTGCTGCTCACTCTGGCCAGGCCGCTGATATACGTCGTGTACGGACCGCGCTGGACGCTGGCCGCGGGAGCGCTGAGCTTCCTGGCGATGCTGGGGCTGCTGCGCGTCGCCTTCGAGCTGGCCTACGACTGCCTGGTGGCGCTCGGGCGCGGCCGGTGGCTGATCCTGGTGCAGGGCTGGTGGCTGGTCGCGCTGATCCCGACGCTGATCTACGCCGCGCGGGCCCGCGGCATCGCCGGGGTCGGCGCGGGGCACATCCTGGTGGCCGGGCCGCTGGTCACGCCGCTGTTCCTGCTCGCGCTGGCCAGAGCCGGGATCAGTCCGCTGATCGTGCTGCGGGCCTGCGCGCGGCCGTTCGCCGGGGGCGCGGCGATGGTCGCGATCACCGAGGCCGTCGAGCGCCTGACCCATCTGCCCGCGTTGGTCGAGCTCTTCGCCGCCGCGGTGCCCGCCATCCTCGCGTACGCCGCCGTCGTCTGGAGGCCGACCGTGGTCCTGAAGCTGATCAAGCGCGCCGTGCGACGGCGTTTCGGCTGGCTTCCGCTCTACGAGCTGCGGAACAGGGTGCTGCTGGCGCACACCGTGCCGCGGACCCTGCGCTTCGAGAACGCCGAGGTCAAGCGGCTGCGCGCGCTGCTGCCGCCGACGCCCGCGCTGGTCACGACGGTCATCCCCACCTACTGTCGGCCCGAGCAGCTCGTCGCCGCGGTGCAGTCCGCGCTCGACCAGACCGTGCGCGACCACCACGTCATCGTGGTCGACGACGGCGCCGGGCTCCCCCGGCTACCCGACGATCCGCGGCTGACCGCCGTCAGCCTGGCCCGCAACTGCGCCGTACTCGGCACGGTGCGCAACGTCGGCATCCGACTCGCGGAGTCGCCGTACATCGCGTTCCTCGACGACGACAACACCTGGGAACCCGAGCACCTGGCCACGGCGCTGGCCGCTCTCGACGCCGACCCGGGCCTGTCCGGGGTCTACACCGCGCTGCGCCGAGTGCTCCCGGACGGCACCGACCACGACATCGTCTCCGAGCCCTTCGAACAGCGCAGCGCCCGCGAACGTGCCTACCTGGACGCGAACGCCTTCGTCGCCCGCCGCGTCACCCGGCTGCGTTTCAGCAGGCTGCGACGTGACCGCGGCGTACTGCCGCGCGAGGACTGGGCCACGCTCTACCGCTACGCCCGCCGCCACCGGATAGCGCACCTGCCCGTGCCGACGGTGCGCTACCTGGTGAATCCGGCCACCTACTACACGACCTGGGGCTAGATCCCCGTCCGCTTCCACGAGTACCACCAGAGCCGCTCCCGGGCCTTGTGCGCGACCGCGCTGAGCACGAGCGGCTGCAGGTAGGGCATCGCGCGCGGACCGACGCGCCTGCGCACCACGAGGCCGCGGTACTCGGGCAGGCTGCGGTAGCCGGGCCAGCAGGACTCTGCGAAGGCCACGAGCTCGTCCACCGGAACACGGTCGGTGCGGCCGCGGTCGTAGGCGCGTGCGGCGCGGCGTAGCGCCTGCCTGGCGAGCGTGCGGTGCACGGCGTCGTCGAGCTCGTCGCGGTCCTTCAGGCGGTCTCCGCAGCGTTCGAGAACCGCCTCGTACGCGGCGAGCCGCTGGCGCAGGTCGTCCATGTTGCCGCCGAATCGGACGGTCGACATGTTCGATCCGTGGACCCGGTAAAAGGCCTGATCCACGCCGCGCAGGTAGCCTACGTCGGCGTGCGCGGCGAGTCGCATCCACATCTCGATGTCGCCGGAGTGCGGCAGTCCCGGGTCGTAGCCGCCGACCTCCCGCTGCAGCTTCGTGCGCACGACGACCTCGGGCGAAGTGATGCATCCCTGACCGGCGGCGAAGCGGCGACGCAGCCACCAGTCGCCCTCCCAGACGGTCCATCCGCGGCTCACGGTGCGTGCCGGCGGAAGCGCGGTACTCTCCTGGAAGCGCAGCGGATGGCCGTAGCAGAACCCGACATCGGGGTTCGCGTCGAGCAGTTCCGCGGCCCGGACCAGCGCACCGGGCACCAGGCGGTCGTCGGCCGAGAGCAGCGCGCAGTAGTCGCCGTCGGCCCATTCGAGCAGGCCCTCGTTGTACGTGGCGATGTGGCCCCTGTTGCGCGGGTGCACCATGACCTGCACGCGAGGGTCGGCGGCGGCCAGCTCCCTGGCCCGGTCGGCCGAGTCGTCTGGTGACGCGTCGTCGATGATCAGCACCCGCACATCGACGCCGTCCTGGTCGTTCAGCGCGCTGCCCACGGACTCCTCGAGGTAGTGCCCGTACTTGTAGCAGGGCACGACTACGCTCACGCTGCTCATCGGCTTCTCCTACCTCTCACACCTCGTCCGGGAGCGGCGCGAGCTGGCGCGACGCCCGATCGGTGTCGTCGGCCTGCACCACCGGAGGCGGCGCGCCGTTCTCCGCCGGGGTGCTCCCGAGCGGGGCGTGCGACTGCGGACCCACGACGGTGAAATTCCAGGAGATCGGGCTGACCGCGGTGCCGGCGACCGAGGTCGCGGTGGCCACCGCGTGGTACGTGGTGCCTGGCGGCAGCGGCTCATCGGGGTGGAAGGACGCGGTGAAGGTCGCCGGGTTGTACTGCACGGTGCCGGCGATCACCGTGTGGGCCGGGGATTCCGAGCCCTCGTTGCCGGTGACGGCGGTGACCGTCAGGTGCAGCGACTGCGGCTGGATCGCCTGCGCGAAGCCGACGGTCGCCGGGTAGGAGGCGTTCTCCCAACTGCTCGTCGTCGGCGTGATGGTCGAGGTGTAGGCGGCCGCCTCGCTGGAGTTGCCGCCGGAAGCAGGGGCCTGCGTCGTGAAGCTGACGTCGACCCAGTAGTTCGTCGCGTTGTAGCTGCTCTTCGGGAAGGTAGAAGTGCTGCTGTAGCTGTAGAGCCCGTCGCCCGAGGTGCCGGTGCTGCCGAGCGCCGAGACGGGATAGTTCGTGATCGACGTCGTGAAGTACGAGCCGTTCGACGCGTAGTGGCCGGTCGGCGCGAAGTAGGACGCGATGTACGGCGTGTTCGCCTGGATCTGCACCGGGTTCGTGAACGTCAACTGCTGCCACCCGCTCGCGCTCTCGTTGGTGAAGGTGCCCGTGGCGAGCAGGGTTCCGGTGTTCGACCACAGATTCCCGATGTGGGTACCGGTGTTCTTGATGCCCTTGTAGAAGCTGATTCCGGTGATGTAGCCGGGCACGGCCGACTGGAAGCGCATCCCGACCTCGACGGCCTTCGCGTCGCCGTTGCTGGGCGTCGCGGGGGTCGCGGTGCCGTTCCACACTGAGCACGGGCACGTGTACGCGGGAGGTGTCGCCGCCGTGGTGAAGGTCCACGTGTACGGCGAGCTCATCGTGTTTCCCCACAGGTCGGTGGCCGTGAGCGACGCGGTGTACCTGTCCCCCATGGTGAACTCGCCGGCGGGCTGGAAGGTCGCGGTGTGGCCGACCGGGTCGTAGCTGATCGAGCCCGGGGCGACGACGCCGTTCTGATCGGTGAGGGTGAACTTGAGCGTGCCCGCGTTGACGCCCTCGCTGAGCGCCGCGGTCACGGTGCTGTTGATCGCGACGTTCGTCGCGCCGGTAACCGGCGACGTGGAGGTCACCGCGGGCGGCGTGGTGCTCGTCATGTTCGACTGAAAGATCGCGTCGACCCAGTAGTTGCTGTTCTGATAGCCGGTCGTTGGGAACGTCGTGCTGCTGCCGTACTTGTAGACGCCGTTGACGCCGTTCGCGGTGGTCGCCTGGAGGGCGGTGATCGGCGAGATTCCGGCCGCCTGGCTGGTGAAGTAGTTCGCGTCCACGGAGTAGTGGCCGACCGGCGCGAGGTAGGAGACCACGTACGTGGTGCCCGCGGTCACCGGGATCGGCTGCGCGAAGGTGGCGATCTGCCAGCCCGAGGTGCTCTCGTTGGTGAAGGTCACGCTGCCGAGGAGCGTCCCGCTCGACGTCCACAGCGAGCCGACGTGAGTTCCGGTGTTGGTCGAGGCCTTGAAGAACTGGATGCCGGTGACCGCGCCGGAGACGCTCGGCTGAAACTTCATGCCCACGTTGATGGCGTTGCCGTCGCCGCTGTCGGGCTTGGCCGGGACCGCGGCGTCCGGGAACACCGAGCAGGGGCAGACCGCGGCGGTCACCGTGACCGGGATGCTGACGGTCGTGCCGATGTTGTCGCTGTCGTCCTCGGCGCGCACCTCGATCGTGGCCGAACCGGTCTGCGTCGGGGTCCAGCTGTAGGACCAGTTGGCGAGGCCGGAGGCCGGGTTCCAGGTGGCGCCGCCGTTCGTGGAGACCTCGACCCGCGCGACGACGGCGCCGGTCGCGGCGGTCGCCGTGCCGCTGACGGTCAGCGGAGACATCGCGGGAGTGGAGACGTTCGCCGAGGGCGTGTTCACGGTCACGGACGGGCCCGTGGTGACCGTGGACTTCGTCGCGGCGACCAGGTCGGACTGCAGCGTCTGCGGCTGGGCGCCCATGTCCGCGAGCAGGTTGATCGTGGCCTGCTCCATGACCGGGTCGTCGGTCGTGGCCAGGTCGGCGTGCACGGTGCCGAGTCCCCAGGCCCACTGCACCGTTCCCGCGCCGAACACGAGGGCGCCGGACTTCGGGTCGCGGTATTCGGTCAGGCTGTGCGTCGCCGTCCCGTTGCCGTAGAGGTTGCCCCAGTCCTGCCGCAACGTGCCGTTGGTGATCTGGATGGTGGTGGAGGACAGGTCGATCTCGCCCGGTGGTCGCACCGCGTTGGCCACGTCGCTGTCCCACTCGTAGCCGAGCGTGCCGGTCTGCATCTCATAGGTCTGACCGGACTGCAGGGACGCCACCTGGGTGTTGCGCCACAATCGGTCCTGGCTGTACGGATACGACACGGTGATCGCGTCGCTGCGGTAGCCGTTGACCGTGAACAGGGTGCCGTCCAGCTGGTTGCCCGGCATGTTGCCGCCGGTCCCGGCGCCGGCCGGGTCCATCCACGTGCCGGTCCACTGGCCGCTCGGATCGGCCACGCCGTCCGGCTGGGGCAGCTCCATCTTCGTCATCTTGTACGTGGTGACGGTCCGGTCCGCGGTCCCGTCGGCGATGCTCGGCTGCAGCTCGGTGCGCCAGAAGATCTCGTTGCCGCTGAAGAAGGCCAGGTTCACCCCGGCGTCCTTGGCCGCGGTGACGGCGTTCCACTGCTGCTGGTCCCAGTATTCGTCGTGCCCGGAGGAGATGTAGACCTTGTGGCTCAGCAGCAGCGCGGGATTCTGGGTGATGTCCACGCTGGAGAGGTAGCTGACGTCGTATCCGTTGCGCTCAAGGAACTGGATCATCGGGTATTCGGACCCGTAGATGCCGTTCTCCCCCGCGACGTCCATCGGGCGGTTGTAGCTGACCGCGTAGTCGCGACCGTCCGGCGCGGGGCCGTTGCCCTGGTAGAGGTCGGCGCCGCCCCACATGTTGTAGGCCTGCCAGGTCTGGTCGCTGGTCTGCACGACGATGTTCGAGGTGCTGGACGGGTTGGTGACCACGAAGGGATAGGGCATCAGCCCCTGGCCGTCGGACTGGTCGAACTCGGCGAGGTAGACCCCTGAGACCGCGGTCGAGGGCACGCTCCAGCTGTCGGTCACCGACCAGTTCCCGCAGTCGACCTCGCCGGTGGACGCCGAGGTGTCGCAGGCCGGCTGGGTGATCGCCGGGTACGTCGCGGTCGGCGAGCTCGGCATCAGCCGCGCGCCGTCGCCGCCGTACCAGCCGAGCCGGTAGATCGCGACGGTGAAGGGCACCGGGGAGGAGACGGAGAAGTCGATGGTCCCGCCGACGGCCACGCCGGCGGTGCGCGGGAAGGCCTCGATATCGCCCCAGGAGCCGGGTGAGTACCAGTCGGACAGCGGCGTGCCCGGCTGGGCGTTCTCGCAGGTGATCGCGTTCGAACCGGCGCCGCACGCGCCGGTGTCCGCGGCCGCGGCCCCGGGCAGCGCCGTGGCGATGAGGACCGCTCCGAGCGCGGCGGGTATCAGAGACGGCACTCCGCGTATCCATCGCCGCGCGCCCGCGCCGAACCCTCCCATGTCCGTCACCCCCAGCACTGGACCCGCCCACCGGGCCCGCCATCGGCCGCATCCGGCCGCCACCACCAGCCAACGTAGCGCCGCTTTGACATTTCCACAGAGTTCCCGGACATCTGTTGCCGTTTCTTCATCGGGCCTTCAAATTGATCAGGGCACTGATCAAGTAGCGGGCGGAATGACCTCTGATCCGCTGGAGAATCGGTTATCCGACCACCGGTTTCCGCTGCCGCCGGAATTCCAGTAGGCGACCGGGCCGTAGATTCCGCAGCCGCTCCAGTACTGCGTGGAGAAGACGTTTCCGGATACGACGACCCCGGTCGCGCCGGTTCCGCCGCCGTAGATCGCGTAGGCGCCGCCGGCGATCCAGTTGTCCACGACGCGGGTGTCCGAGATCGGCCCGGTGTTCGGCAGCAGTCCGATGACCGAGGTCGGTCCCTGATTCACTGGCACCGGATTCAGCAGCGTGTTGTGCTCGATGCGCAGCCCGAGTGTGTCGTCGCCGTCGCTGATGATCGCGTCGAGGTGCTGATAGGTGCCGGAGCGGTTCACGAAGGGGTGCAGATCGTGCACGTAGTCGTCGTGGATGTAGCCGTGGCCGAGGGAGAGCGCGTCGCCGAACACGGACACGTCGTCCCAGCCGACCTCGACCGAGCCGTCGCCCATGTTCGACACGGCGTAGTCCTCGCCGCCGTTGTCCGGGCCGGCCCCGGGGGTACCGATCAGTTGGCTGTGCAGGATGCGCAGGCCGGTGTATCCGGGGCGCAGGTTCACTCCCCACCACGTCGACGAGTCGATCCTGCTGTCGATGACGGTGACGTCGTTCGCGTACACGTCCAGCGAGCCGTCGAGGTTCCAGCCGCTGACGACCTCGCCGTTCTTCCTGATCTCCACGTTGCCCGAGCGCGCGGCCAGCTCGTGCACGCGCGGACCGGTGTCGGCCGAGGTGGGGAAGCCGCAGGCCGCCGCCGTCCGGCAGGGGCCCGCGGAGGAGCTCTCGGTGACCGCCCTGGAAGACGGGGCGGTGGGCACGCTCACCCTCGGCACGGCCGCGGAGCCGGTCGGCGCGGCGTGGCCCGACGCGGTGTTCGTGCCCTGATCGCGGCCGACGGTGACCCAGAGCGCCAGGCCGAGGCAGCCGAGCACCGCGAAGGCCGCGATCACGATCCGCGGCCTGCCGCGCCTGCCCGCCCGCCGCCGGCCCGCGCTCACCCCAGCGCCGCCGCGAGCGCCTCGACGACGCGTACCTGCTGCGCCGCGGTGATGTGCGGATGCAGCGGAAGCGACAGGATGCGGTCCGCGGCGTCCTCGGCGTGCGGGAAGGCGCCGCGGCGGTATCCGAGGTATTCGAACGCCTTCGTGCGGTGCAGCGCGACCGGATAGTGCACTCCGGCGCCGATGCCCTCGGCGTTGAGCTTCCCGAGCACCAGGTCCCTGGTGCCGCTGCCGCCCGCGCGTTCGCCCACCTTTATCACGTAGAGGTGCCACACGTGCTCGTTGCCCGGCAGGACGATCGGGCGCTCGACGTCGAGCCCGGCGAGCATCTCGTCGTAGCGCGCGGCCGCGGTGCGACGGGCCTCGTTCCACGCTGACAGCCTGCTGAGTTTCGCGGTGAGGACCACGGCCTGCAAGGCGTCGAGCCGGCTGTTGCACCCGACGAGTTCGTGGTCGTACTTGGTCCGCCCCCCGTGGTTCGCCAGGGTGCGCACCACGGTCGCGAGCTCGGGGTCGTCGGTGAGGACCGCGCCCGCGTCGCCGTACGCGCCGAGGTTCTTGCCCGGGTAGAAGCTGGTCGCCGCGACGCCCTCCTCGCCCGGCCGACGCCCGAACCGCGAGGCGCCCTGGCACTGCGCGGCGTCCTCGACGATCGGCACCGCCACGCCGGTCAGCGCGGCGCGCAGCCGCTCCATCGGCGCGAGCTGGCCGTGGAGGTGCACCGGGATCACCGCCCGCGTGCGCGGACCGACGGCGCAGGCCGCGGCGGCGACGTCGATCAACCCGGAGCGTTCGTCGCAGTCCACGAACACCGGATGGGCGCCGACCCGGGCCACCGCCTCGGCCGTGGCCACGAACGTGTTCGCCGGCAGCACCGCCTCGTCACCCGCGCGCAATCCGACCGCCCGCAGCGCGAGCTCCAGCGCGTCGGTGCCGTTCGCGACGCCGACGCAGTGCCGCACGCCGCCGAAGGACGCGTACGCCTGCTCGAAGGCGGCCACCTCCGGACCGCCGACGAAGCCGGTCGTGCCGAGCACGCGCGCGAAGCCGGCGTCCACCTCGGCGCGCACCTCGGCGTGCGCCGAGGCGAGATCCACCAGGGGAATCCGCGAGGAACCGATCATCTCAACCATCTGCCGCACCCTCCCTGGCTCCCGCGCCGACCGGCGCGCGGTCCGCGACCGCCCGCAGCCGGCACGCCGGATTGCCGGCCCAGACCTCGCCGGGCGGCACGTCGCGCAGCACCACCGAACCCATCCCGACCAGCGCGCCCGCGCCGATCGCGAGGTTCTCCCTGACCATGGCGCCCGCCCCGAGGTAGGCGCCGCGTCCGACGCGCACGCCGCCGCCGAGCGTCACCCCGGAGGCGAGCGTCGCGAAGTCGCCGATCTCGTCGTCGTGCGTGAGCACCACCCGCGGCATCACCGCGACGTGCGCGCCGACCCGGACCCCGGCCGTGAGCACCGACTGCGCGAGCAGCACGCTGCCGGGGCCGATGACCGAGTCCACGGACACCGAGGCCGTGGGGTGCACGACCGTGGCGTACCGCTGCGCCGGCAGGTCCAGCCGCTCGGCCAGCCGCATCCGGGACAGCGGGTCGCGCGGGCTGCCGACGCAGAGCACGACTCCGGCGTGCGGCGTGTCGTACACCATCGTGCTCGGGCCGAGCACCGGCACGCCGTCCACGTTCCAGCCGGTCAGCGCCGGGTCGTCGTCGAGGAATCCGAGCAGGCGCAGGGACTTCGCGAGCGCGGGCATGCAGGCTGCGAGCAGCTGCGCGGTCTCCCGCGCGAAACCGCCCGCGCCGACGATGAGCAGATCGCGTCCCATGTCAGCGCACCGGTTCCAGGAGCGTGTCGACGACGCGCTCCTGCTGCTCGGCGCTCATCGTGTGGAAGAGCGGCAGGATCAGCGAGTCCCGGCTCAGGCGCTCGGTGACCGGCAGCGGGACGTGCGCGACGTCCCGGTACGCCGGTTCCAGGTGCGTCGCCATGATGCCGCGCCGCGCCGAGATCCCGGCCTCGGCGAGCCGGGTGAGCGCGCCGTCCCGGCCGCCGGGGAACCGCGGATCGAGCAGCACCCAGTAGGACTGGAAGTTGCCCGTCCCGTGGGCCGGATCGCGCACCGGGCTGACCCCCGGCGCCGCGTCCAGCAGTTCGGCGTAGCGCGCGGCGAGCGCGCGGCGGCGGCTGACCATCGCGTCGAGCCGGCCGAGCTGGACCAGGCCGACGGCGGCCTGGATGTCGGTCATCCGGTAGTTGTAGCCGGTCTCGAGGTAGTGCTCGAAGACCGGTCCGACGCTGGCGTGCCGGTCGGCGGCCGAGATGTCCATGCCGTGCTCGCGCAGCCGCCGCAGCCGCGCGGCCCAGTGCGTCCGGTTGAGCGTGAGCATGCCGCCCTCGCCGGTGGTCAGCAGCTTGCGCGGGTGGAAGGACCAGGCCGCGATCAGCGCCTCGGCGCCGACGGGGGCGCCGTACGCGGTCGAGCCGGCGGCGCACGCGGCGTCCTCGACCACCATGACCCCGTACGGCCGCACGGCCTCGGTCACCGCGCGCGTGTCGGCCGGAACGCCGCCCTGGTGCACGAGGATCACGGCGCGGGTGCGCGGAGTGAGCACCTGGGCGATTGTGTCAGGGGTCAGATTCCCGGTGCCGAGGCCGACGTCCGCGAACACCGGCCGCGCGCCGGTGTGGCGCACCGCGTTCGCGGTCGCGATGAACGAGAACGACGGCACCACGACCTCGTCGCCCGGGCCGATTCCACAGGCCACGAGCGCCAGGTGCAGCGCCGTGGTGCAGGAGCTCAGCGCGACGCCGTGCGTTGCGCCGATCCGGGCGGCGAAGGCGCGCTCGAACTCCGCGACCCGCGGCCCCTGGGCCACCCAGCCGGAGCGCACGGCCTCGGCCGCGGCCAGCGCCTCCTCCTCGCCGAGGTGGGGCACCATCACCGGGATCGCGGCCGCGCGCGCGGCCGACGGCCCGGTCACCGGGACACCCCGGCGGCGATCGGGTCGGCTTGCGCCGTCTCGGCCCGCCACCAGCTCACCAGGTCGGCGAGCCCCTCCTCGAGGCCGATCCCGGCCCGGAAGCCGAGCCGCTCGGCGGCCGCCGAGGTGTCCGCGAGCCGCCGCCGCACGCCGTTGACCGCGCGTTCCGGGCCGTGCTCGACCGCGAGGCCGTCCGCGCCCATCGCGCGCAGCAGCGCCTCGGCCAGTGCGAGCAGGCTGGTCTCCACACCGCTGGCGACGTTGAAGACCTCGTCGGTCAGCGGAGCCTCGGCGGCCAGCACGTTCGCCCGGGCGATGTCCGCCACGTGCACGAAGTCCATGGTCTGCGCGCCGTCGCCGAAGATCAGCGGCGGCTCGCCGCGGGCGATCCGCTCCATCCAGCGGATCAGCACCTCGGTGTAGAGGCCGTGCACGTCCATCCGCGGCCCGTAGACGTTGAAGTAGCGCAGAGCAACGAAGTCGAGGTCGTACATGGCGTGGAAGCTGCGCAGCATCGCCTCGTTGAAGGCCTTGGCCGCGCCGTAGAAGGTGTCGTTGTTATAGGGGTGCTGCCGTTCGGTCGTCGGGAACTCGTCCGCCAGACCGTAGACCGAGGCCGAGGAGGAGGCGACGACCTTGCGCACACCCGCCTCGGCCGCCGCCTCGAAGACGTTGAAGCTCCCGTCCACCAGCACCTCGTTGGCCAGCCTGGGCTCCTGGGCGCACTGGGTGATTCGGATCGCGGCCAGGTGGAAGACCAGGTCGGCACCCCGCGTCGCGGCGCCCAGGGCCTCCCGGTCGCGGATATCGCCCTCGACGACGCGCAGCGGGCCGTTGGCCGCGGCCCAGGCGAGGTTCTCCCGGCGGCCGCGCACGAAGTTGTCCAGGACCCTGATCTCGCCCGCGCCGGCGCGCACCAGCCGGTCCACCAGGGTCGAGCCGATGGTGCCGGCGCCGCCGGTCACCAGGATCCGGCTGCCCGCCACGGGCACGCCAGGGGTGGTCTCGCTCACGAATCGCTTCCCTTCAGTGCGACGACCGCTCCGCTCAGTGCGAGGCTGCGCGAGGCGGCCTCCAGGATGTCCACGACGCGCAGCCCGGCCCGGCCGTCGGTCGGCGGCGGGGTCCCGGTGCGGATCGCCGCGGCGAAGGCCTCGGCCATCGCGCCCAGCGCCTCGCGCTCGGCGAGCGCCGGGGCGATCATGTCGCCGGACCGGTAGCTGACCTGGATGTCCCGCCGGGACTGCTCGCTGAGCCGTTCGCAGGGGCCGAGGTCCACGCCGCGGTCGAAGACCGTGACCCGCTGCGAGGGGTTGAGGTCGTCCCAGAGCAGGGTGCGCTTGGAGCCGCCGATCATCGTGGTGCGCACCTTGGTCGGGGAGAGCCAGTTGACGTGGAAGTGCGCGATGGCGCCGTCGCTGAGGTTCAGCGTCAGGTAGCCCACGCAGGCCCGCCCGGCGCCGATCGGATCGGCGCCGTGCGCGGCGACCGAGACCGGCGCCACCTCCGGGGGCAGCACGTAGTCGAGGATGGACAGGTCGTGCGGGGCCAGGTCCCAGAGCACGTCCACGTCCGGCTGGACCAGACCGAGGTTGATCCGCACCGAGTCGAGGTAGTGCACGTCGCCCAGCTCGCCCGAGGCGATCAGCTCCCTGATGTAGGAGACCGCCGGGGTGTAGCAGTAGGTGTGGTCGCACATGAGGATCAGCCCGCGCCGCTCGGCCTCCTCGACCACCTCGCGGCCCTGCGCGTAGCCGGACGCGAGGGGCTTCTCCACCAGCACGTGCTTGCCCGCGGCCAGCGCCGCGAGGGCGAGGTCCCGGTGCGTGGCCGCCGGGGTGGCGATCGCGACCGCCGCGACCTCGGGGTCCGCGAGCACCCGCGCGTAGTCGTCGGTGGCCGGCACCGTCGAGTACGCGCCGAGCGCCCGGCGGGCCCGGTCCAGGTCGAGGTCGCACATCCAGCGCAGCCGGAAGGAGGGCGAGTTCTGGAAGTTGCGGACCAGGTTCGGCCCCCAGTAGCCGGCGCCGACGACGGCGATCCCGATCGGGGCGCTGCGCTCCGTCATCAGTAGGCTCCTTCCCCGCGCACGACCGCCGAGGTGGTGCGCAGCAGGATCATCGCGTCCAGGCCCGGCGACCAGTTCTCCACGTAGTTGAGGTCGAGCCGCACCGACTCCGCCCAGCTCAGCGAGGACCGCCCGCTGACCTGCCAGAGCCCGGTCAGGCCCGGTTTGACCGCGAGCCGGCGGCGCATGTCCTCGCTGTACCGCGCGACCTCCGCGGGCAGCGGCGGGCGCGGGCCGACCAGCGCCATGGAGCCGCCGAGCACGTTGAGCAGCTGGGGCAGCTCGTCCAAGGAGTAGCGGCGCAGCGCCCCGCCGATCCGGGTCAGCCGCGGATCCTTGCTGATCTTGAACAGCGGCCCGTCGCGCATCTCGTTCAGGTGCGCGACCTCGGCCTGCCTGGCCTCCGCGTCGGCCACCATGGTGCGGAACTTCAGGCAGGTGAACTCGGCGCCGTCGCGCCCGACCCTGGTCTGCCGGAACAGCGCGGGGCCGCGGCTGGTGGCGCGCACCAGCACGGCCAGCGTGAGCAGCAGGGGGCTGAGCAGCAGCAGGATGAGCGCGGCCGCGGCCCGCTGGCACAGGTCGGCCAGCCGGCGCACGGGTCCGCGCAGCACCGGGGCGCGCAGGTGCAGCAGCGGCAGGCCGCCGGCGGTGGCCAGCGCGAGCCGGGCCGCCGAGACGTCGCTCAGGATCGGGGCGAGCGCCACCTCGACCCCGGCCTGGTGCAACCGCCAGCACAGCCGGCGCAGCGTGCCGCGTCCGAACTCGGGGCAGCCGAGGGCGATCACGATGTCGCAGCCGTAGGCTCCGGCCGCGAGCACGATCTCGTCCATCCCGCCGACCACCGGCACCGGCAGTTCGTCCTGTTCGTCCGCATCGGAGCGCGCGCCCACCACGCACGCGGCGACCACGGAGAGCCGCCGCGCGTCGGCCGGCCTCTGGTGCAGCAGGAATTCGGCGATCGATCCGGCGTGGCCGACGATCAGAACCCTCCGGGGTCCGTGCGGCACGCTGCGGGCGAGCTCGTCCAGCCGGGCGTACAGCCGGCGCATCACCGGGGTGAGCGCGGCGGCGAGTGTGACCGCGAGCAGGTCGTGGCGCAGCAGCGCGGTGCTGTCGATCAGCACGCTGGCCACGGCGACCAGCACGGTCGTGCGGGCCGCGGTGCGCAGCACCCGGCCGCGCAACTCGGTGTCCTCGGCGAGCAGCCGCCGGCTGTAGGCGCCGCAGACCCAGAGGCCGAGCAGCCACAACGGCACCACGGCCGCGGTGGTCAGCAGCGTGGGAATGCCGCGCAGCCAGGAGGCGTCGTCACCGCCGACCCGCCAGAGCGCGGCGAGCAGAGCGGCGAGCGCGGCGGTGAGCGCGTCCGAGAAGATCAGCGTCCAGGCCCGGGGACGCCAGGCCCTCACCAGCAGTTCGCGATAGGCGACGCCGGGATCTCGGCGTGCGGGCATCAAACTGGCAGCAGTCATCGTCCTCCCCCAAGAAAAAGAAGTCAGGCTAGTGCACGGTCGTTCTTCGACGTGGCAACACGTCGTACTGAATCCGATCACTGCGAAGAGGTGCCGGCCCCTTTTACCGATGCAAGGTATCCCGATGAGATATTCGAAAGATAGACCGGGAGCTGAGTTTAATAATACCTTCAGGGTTGCGCGCTTCGGACGCGCCGCGCCCGGCGTGCGCCACTGTGCGCTGCCTGACGCAGTGCAACCGAAAGTCCACGGGACGCCGGTGGGCTGCTGTGACGACAGAGAATCAGTGTTCTTGTTACTTGTGATAACGGAGAATATCAGAGTAGGTTGTGCATAAGATCGATGAATTAAAGGATCATTGCACGCCTGTAGACATGCGGCTGAATGTGCACTGATACTGCTCAGCGTGATGAGCGTCGTCGTACCCGCATTCAACGAGGCACCGGCGTTGCGCCGCCTGCTGCCCGCGCTGCTGGCCGGCGCGGAGGGCCGGATCGAGATCTTCGTCGTCGCGAACGGCTGCACCGACGCGAGCGCCGAGACGGCGCGCGCCTTCGGCGTGCGCGTGCTGGAGACCCCGGTGCCGAACAAGCACCGGGCCCTGCGGCTGGCCGACGAAGCCGCGGGGCCGCGGGCCTTCCCGCGCTTCTACGTGGACGCGGACGTCGAGATCGGCGGGGGCGACCTGCTGGAGCTGGCCGCGGCGCTGGAGCGGGACGGCCTGCTGGCCGCCGCGCCGGAGCGGGTGGTCCCGACCCGGGGCTGTCCGCGGGCCGTGCGCTGGTACTACGACGTCTGGCAGCGGCTGCCCGTGATCAGGGCCGGGCTGTTCGGGCGCGGCGTGATCGGCGTCAGCGCGGAGGGCTACGCGCGGCTGGCCGAGCTGCCCGAACTGATGGGCGACGACCTCGCCGCCTCCCTCGTCTTCGCGGAGCACGAGCGGGCCGTGGTGCGCAGCGCGCGGTCCGTGGTCCACCCGCCGCGCACCTACGGCGACCTGATCCGGCGTCGGACACGCGTCGCCACGGTCGGATCCCAGGCCGGCGCTCAGCCGCAGCTCGCGGCCGCGGCGGCTGCCACCCGCACGTCGGGCCGCGATCTCCTCGCGCTGCTGCGCCGGAATCCGTGGCTGGCGCCCAAGATCGCCTGGTTCGCTTTCATAGCGTTTCAATCGAGGCGGGCCGCGCGCGGCGCCATCGCGAGCCGCGACTACGCCACCTGGCTGCGCGACGAGAGCAGCCGCGCGGGGGCCACGCCGTGACCGTGACCGCCGTCGTCGTCACCTGGAACAGCGCCGATGTGCTCGAGGGCTTACTCGGCTCGCTGCGGTCCGGATTCGAGGGCGTCGGCGAGTGGCGGCTGATCGTGGTGGACAACGACTCGGCGGACGAGACCGTCGCCATCGCCGAACGCTGGTTCGGCGAGATCGAGGGCAGGGTCGTGCGCACCGGGCGCAACGCGGGCTACGCGGCGGGCGTCAACGCGGCGCTCGCCGTGGACGCGCCGCACGAGCACCCGGCCGACGCGACGCTGATCCTCAACCCCGACATCCGGCTCGGTCCAGGCTGCGTCCGTTGGATGCTCGACGTCCTCGAGGCCGGGGCCAGGCCGCCGTCAGGCATCGTCGTCCCGCGGATCCTCGACGCGGACGGCGGGCTCTACCACTCCCTGCGCCGCGAGCCGAGCCTGTCGCGCGCCCTCGGCGAGGCCCTGCTCGGCCGACGCGCCGAGCACTTCCGGCGGCTCGGCGAGACCGTCGGCGACGAGGCGGCGTACCAGGACACGACCACGGCCGACTGGGCCACCGGCGCCGCGATGCTGATCAGCGCCGAGTGCCTGGCGCGCTGCGGGCCCTGGGACGAGTCGTTCTTCCTCTACTCGGAGGAGACCGAGTACGCGCTGCGGGCACGCGACCACGGTTTCGTCACCCGCTTGGCGCCCGCCGCGGAGGTCACCCATCTCGGCGGGGAGTCCAAGGCCTCGGGCACGCTCTGGGCGCTGCTGACGGTCAATCGGGTTCGGCTCTACCGGCGCCGCCACGCGTGGCCGGCCACGGCGCTGTTCTGGGCGGCCGTGGTGCTCCGGGAGCTTCCGCGGGCCGCTCTAGGGCGTTCCACCAGCCGCAGCGCTCTCGCCGGCCTGCTGGGACTTCGCCGGGTCGCGCCCCGTGGCCACGATCGCGCTCAGCCCGATTCCGAAGCCGAGGAGCGTGATCGTCGGCGCCTTCCCGCCCGGGGCGAACCCGTCCATCGCCAGCCGCGCTAGCCCCACGGAGACGGCGAGGAGCCCGATCAGCAGCAGCACCGGCGACCAGGACCTCGCGTGCCCGAGCCCCGCGGGCAGCCGCAGCAACGGCCGCTCGCACCACGTGACGAGTGCGAGCAGCGGCACCATCACCGCCGTCAGCAGCACGAACCACAGGACGCGCTGCACCCACCATTCGCTCGTCCCGATCGCGGGCTGCGGGAGCACGCCTGTCGCGTAGAACCCGATCGCGATGACGAGCACGGGCGCGAAGTGCCACAGGTAGACGTTCATGACGAGGCTGTTGAGCCGACGCACCCGCCGCCACCGCTCCGGCTTCGCCAGCCAGGCGGACACCGCGGGCTCGGCGAGGAGCACGAGCCCCGACTGCGCCGCCGCGAAGGCGAGAAGCGCGATCGAGGGCGGGTTGGTGTTGCCCGAGCCGACCATGTCCACGCGGAACGTCCGCGTGGACACCAGCGTGACCAGCACCACTCCCCCGACCGCGATCATCGCGTACAGGCGCCGTCGCGGCGTGGTCAGGCTGCCGTCGCGCCAGGCGAAGCCCCATTGATGGATCGAGCCCCAGACGAACAGGTAGTTGGCGTATCCGATCAGCGGCACGTGCAGCCCGTTCGCGAAGACGTCGACCACCGCGGCCCCGACGGCCATGACGGCGGGCACCGCGAACCCCCAGCGCTCGTGCGCGGCCAGCAGCGCGGGCGTCAGGGCGTTCAGCAGGAGGTAGACCGGGAGGAACCACAGGTGCAGGGCGGCGAGCCAGGCCGCCTCGGCCAACTGCGCTCCGGAGGCCCCGGCGAGCCGCGCGATCCCGACCACGACGAGGGCGAACGCGATGTAGACCGCCGTCGGCCAGAGCAGCCGCACGGCCCGGTCGCGGACCCACCAGCTCCAGGCCTCGCCGCGCTCCCGGTGCGCGGACCAGGACAGGCCGTTCACGTACCCGCCGACCAGGAAGAACACCGGCATCACCTGGAACAGCCAGGTCACCCAGCGGCCCCAGCTCACGTAGTCGACCGCGTCCAGGCCGGACAGCCGGCCGTCGCGGTAGGTGACCGAGACCAGCAGCCAGTGCCCGTAGACCACGCCGCCGATGGCCGTGATCCGGAGCAGGTCCGCGTAGCGATTCCGTGCCACCGCACAACCACCGTTCCCGACCGCCGGACCCCCGCCGCGCCGCCCACGTTACCCTCCGCCGCCCCGACCAGGCCGCATACGGGGCCGCACGGGTCGGCGGCTATTTTCCGAGGCCCAGCCGCTCCCGCTCGGCGGCGATCACCTGGCGGGCCACGGAGGTGCCGATCTCGACGGCCTCCGGCACGGTCTCCTTGGTGTCGCTGCGCCGGGCGAAGGCGTCGAAGAGCTCTTTCTTGGTCTCCAGGATCTCCAGCATCCGCTGGTCCACGCTGTCCGCGGCCAGCAGCCGGTGCACCTGGACCCGACGGATCTGGCCCATCCGGTGCGCGCGGGCGACGGCCTGCGTCTCCAGCGTCGGCTTGACCTGCGGCTCGCACAGGATGATCACCGAGGCTGCCTGCATGTTCAGGCCGACCCCGCCGGCCTGGATCTGGCTGACCAGCACGGCGTGGCCCTTGACGGCGCTGAATCCGTCCACCAGCTCCTGCCGGTTCGCGGCCGGGACGCTGCCGGTGAGCGGGCCGACGGCGCGCTCGCCGAGCGTCTCGCAGACGAGGTCGAGGACGTCGCGGAAGTAGGAGAACACCACGACCTTGCGGCCGTTCGACTCGGCCTCGTCGCAGATCTCGACGAGGCGCCTGAGCTTCGCGCAGACCGCCGGGTCCTTCGAAGCGTAGGCGGCGCGGCGCATGCCCATGAAGCTGCGCGCGGCCACCGCCTCCTTGTACGCGAGCTCGTCCTCGGGCCCGAACTCGCTCCACTCGTCCACCTGGGTCAGCTCGGGCAGTTCGGAGAGGACGTCCTCCTGGTTACGGCGCAGGTACGCCGGGCCGACCGCGCGCCGGAAGGCCTCGGAGCCGGCCACGGCGTCGATCTCGCCGATCGAGGAGACGATCTCGGGTTGCAGGTAGCCGACGAGGTTGCGGAACTCCTCGACCCGGTTCTCCATCGGCGTGCCGGTGAGGAACAGCACCCGCTCGACCCGCTCGGACCAGGCCCGCACGGCGACGGAGCGCATCGTGTCAGGGTTCTTCACGTAGTGCGCCTCGTCCACGACCAGCATGCCGACGACCAGGTTCGGCGGCACCTCGATCCCCTGCAGGGCCTCGAAGGTGGTCACCCCCACGCCGCCGCCGCGGATCCAGGACCGCAGTCCGGCCTCGCGCTGGGCGCCGTGCAGGCGGTGCGCGCGCAGCGTGCTGTGCGAGGCGACCTCGCGCATCCAGTTGACCAGCACGCTCGCCGGGCAGACGACCAGGAAGTGCCTGGCGCCCTCCGCCTTCAGGTGCGCGAGCGCCGCGATCGACTCGACGGTCTTGCCGCAGCCCATCTCGTCGCCGAGCACGACCCGGCGCTGGGCGAGCGCGAAGCGCGCGCCGAAGGACTGGTAGGGCCGCAGCGAGACCCGCAGGTGCGTCTCGTCGAGCCGCTGGTCGGCGATGCGGGTGGCCAGGTCGTCGGCCAGGAATCCGCGGGCCGCCTCGGGGCGCCGGCGGTCGCCGACGATCCGGCTCAGGGTGCTGAAGTAGTCGGCGGAGTGCTTCTCGAAGTCGTTGCGGGCCGTGACCGGGCGCGGCGGCTTGGCCTGCAGCCGCCGGTTCGCCGCGTCGATCCGGTCCAGGTCGCGGTTCGTCCGCGGGTCCGCGAAGAGCCCGTCGAGCCGCGTGTACGCGTCCTGAGCCGTCTCGCGCTTGGCGCGGCCGATGAACAGCCTGCGGACCCGGCCGCCGAGCGGCTTCGCGGCGGCGGCGAGGCTCGAGATCACGCCGCCGAGCCGCGAGGCCGGCTCGCGCACCTTCTCCAGGGCGCGATCGGCGACCCGCGCGCGGTAGAGCGAGCTGAGCAGCGCCTCGGCGTCGGGCCCGCGCAGGTCCATGTCCGCGGTCACGCCGGTGCTCTGCTCCGCGGCGTCCGCGATCCTGCGGACCGCCTCGACCGTGCGCTCGGCGCCGACCTCGCCGATGCCGGGGATCCGGCGCAGGGTCTCGGTATCGACGTCCGCGAGGTCGGCGACCGTGCGATACCCCGCCTCGGCGAGTCTTCCCGCGGGCAGCCGGGCGCCGGTGACGTCGGCGAGCCGCTCGACCGGGATGCCCGCGAGCCGGCCGCGGACCGCCGCTACATGCGAGGCCTGATACGCACTGCGGACCGCCTCGTGCACCGCGTTCTCGCCGGTGCGCAGCCCGTCGATCGCCTCCTGGACCCCGGCGGCGCGCTCGAGCAGCGCCCTGACATCCGCCGCGGCGGCTGCGCGTATCTCCTCGGCCACGTCTCCCTGCCTCGCGTCGACGGCACCGGCCACAATAGCGGCCGGCGCGGACACGATGTGCCGGGCAAGGCGCGTCTAGGCCATGATGGGGCTCGTCAGCCGAGGAGACGGAGACGCCGTCTCGTGATCGGCCCGAGGAAGGAGCTGCCGGTCGTGGTGACCGACGGCGGAGAACTGATAGCCGGCCGCTACCGCTTGATATCCCGGTTGGGCAGCGGGGCGATGGGCGTGGTCTGGCGCGCGCACGACGAGCGGCTCGGCCGCACGGTCGCGGTCAAGCGGCTGCGCGCCCCGGTCGGGCTGAGCGACCCCGAGATCGAGACGGCGCACGGCCGGGCCCGGCGCGAGGCGCGGATCGCGGCGCGGTTGCAGCACCCGCACGCCGTCGCGGTCTACGACGTCGTCGAGCACGAGGGCCGCCCCTGCCTGATCATGGAGTACGTCGACGCGCGCAGCCTCTCGCAGGTGCTGGCCGACGGCGCGGTGCTCAGCCAGGCCGAGGCCGCCGCGATCGGCGTGCAGCTGGCCTCGGCGCTGATCGCCGCGCACGAGGCGGGGATCGTGCACCGGGACATCAAGCCCGGCAACATCCTGATCTCCGAGAGCGGCGCGGCGAAGCTCACCGACTTCGGCATCTCCCGGGCCACCGGCGACGTGACCTACACGGCGACCGGCGAGATGCTCGGCACCCCGGCGTACATCTCGCCCGAGGTGGCCCAGGGCCGTCCGGCCGACGACGCGAGCGACGTCTTCTCGCTCGGCGCCACGCTGTACGCGGCGGTCGAGGGCGCCCCGCCCTTCGGCACCGGCACGAACGTCATGGCCCTGCTGCTGCGCATCGTCAACGGCGAGATCAACGAGCCCACGCAGTCCGGCTCGCTGATCGACACCGTGATGCGCATGCTGAGCCACGATCCGGCCGACCGCCCCAACATCTACCGCGTGCGGCGCGAGCTCGAGGCGGTCGTGGAGGAGACGGGTCTCGTCCCCTCGGTGCCGCCGGCCCGGGAGGGCGAGGCCCCGGCCGAGGTCGCGGCCCCCGCCGAGCCGCCCGCGCTCCCGGCCACCGTTCCGGCGCCGATGCCGGAGACCGCGCCCGCCGCGGAGCCCGCGCCCGCTCCGGTTTCCGACGCGCCGCCGCGGAAGCCCCGGCGCCGCTCGCCGCTGATCCCGGTCGCGATCATGACCGTCGCCGCCCTGCTCAGCGTGGGCGTCATCGCGGCGATCACCCTGCACGGCAACAGCTCCAAGAACACAGCTGGATCCGGCACGACGCCGACCGCCACGACTCAGGCCACGCAGACGACCGGTGCCACGCACCACGCGAGCACGACGCCGACGACGGCCGCGACGCACGCGAGCAGCGCCACCGCGTCGACGACGTCAGCCGCCGCCTCGAGTTCGGCGACGCTCAGCGTGACCCAGCAGCTGTCGAACGCGATCACGCACTACTACTCGCTGGTGCCCGGCAACCTGGACGCGGCGTGGGGCCTCATGACGAGCAGCTACCAGCAGTTCCCGGCAGAGGGCGAGACCAAGTACAAGCAGTTCTGGAGCCAGTACCGGAGCGTCTCGCTCTCGAACCTGGTCGCGCAGGCGCCGTCCACGGTCACCGTCACCATCACCTACGTATCCAAGGACGGCAGCAGCCAGCAGGAGCGCACGAAGTTCGGCCTCGTCCTGCAGGACGGCATCTGGAAGATCAATACCTCGTCGCTGGTCTGATCGGCCTACGCGCCCCAGATCCGGCGCGCGTAGGCCAGGAAGTTGCCGCCCATGATCTTCGCGATGCGCTCCTGCCGGTAGCCGCGCTGCTCCAGCAGGCGGATCAGGGTGCGGAACTGCTCGACGCCGCGCAGGTCGACCACGAAGGGCAGGGTGTCGGCGCGCTCGCCGGCCGCGCCGACGCCCGCGCGGGCTCGTTCGGCGACGTGCTCGGCGAGGGTGGCGCGGTAGGCGTCGAGGTCGTCGATGGCGGTGACCGAGCCGTCGGTGCCGATGCCGACGGCGTCCTCGCCGCACACGTTGACGGCGTGCACGATGTGCTCGACCACGTCCGTGGCGCGCGCGTGCCCGCTGAGGTTGAGGAACGGCATGAAGTAGATGCCGACGAAGCCGCCGCGCTCGGCCACGAGGCGCAGTTCCTCGTCGGTCTTGTTGCGCGGCAGGTCGGTGAGCGCGCGGCAGCCGGTGTGGTTGATGGAGATCGGCCGGGTGGCCGCGCGCACGGCGTCGAGGCAGGTGTTCTCGCCGCTGTGGGAGAGGTCGACCATGACGCGGTGCCCGTCGAGGCTCGCCACGACCTCGCGGCCGAAGTCGGTCAGGCCGCGGTTCTCCGGGGCCATCGAGCCGTCGCCGAGGTGGTTGGCCTGGTTGTACGTCAGCTGGATCACGCGCACGCCGCGCCGGGCGAACTCGCCGATCCGCTCGTCGATGAGCTTCGGGTCCTCGCCGACGGCCACGGCGTTCTGGAAGCCGTAGATGACGCCGGTCTTGCGCTCGGTATAGGCGCGGGTGATGTCGGCGGCCGTGCGCACCTGCATCAGATCGTCGGGGCTGGCCGCGATGATCCCGTCCCAGACGTCGAGTTCGTGCACCGTGTGCTCGTAGGGCGGGTAGTCGCCGAAGACGTAGCCGAGCGTGACGTTGACGGCGGTCAGGCCGGAGGCCTTCGCATCGCCGAGCGCACGTGCGCTGACGACCATCTCCTCGCTCGTCTGCAGGAGCGAGCCGGCTGTTTCGAGGGCGGCGTTCGGGTTCTCCAGGCCGCCGAGCGCGTTGACGATCGGGTACGAGGGTCGGCGGAAGTCCGTGCGGTGGTGGCGGCGGCCTCGCTTGACGACGGTGACGACCGTGCGCAGGTGGGCGAGGTCGCGCGTCGGATCCTCGGCGAGCACGACGAAGTCGGCGAGCTTCCCGGCCTCGACGGTGCCCATGCGGTCGAGCCCGCCGAGGCTCATCGCGCCGTTGTGGCTGGCGCAGTGCAGGGCCTGCTCGGGGGTCAGTCCGCAGCGCTCGACGAAGTATTCGAGCTCTTCGAACAGCGGCGGCCACTCGTCGTTCGGGTCGGCGTCGATATCAGTGCCCGCGCACACGGTCACGCCCGCGCGTAAGGCCTGCGTGGTGAGCGCGGCGGACAGCGCGTCGTTCTCCGCGCCCTCTCCCGTCTCGCGCGCGATGTGCCCCCAGAGCGCCGCCGTCGCGTCCAGCACGGTCCCCTTCTCCCGCATCCGGGCGAAGAGGTCCGCGATCGTCGGGTCGTCCGAGTCCGCGTAGCGCGCGTGGTCGACCGGCGGCTTGTCCTGGTAGGTCGTCAGCGGGCGCTCGGCCGCCTCGTGGACCAGCAGGTGCACGTGGGACACGGCGTCGACCCCGGCGTCGATGACCTGGCCGGGCGTGGCCGGGAAGACGGCGGCGTGCGCCCAGACGGCGATGCCCTGGCGGTGCGCCTCGGCGGTGATCGCGGCCACGGTCTCGCCGGGCAGGTCCGCGTAGACCTTGATGGCGGTGGCGTACGTGCCGCGGGCCATCGCGACGGCGAGCGGCAGATCCGTGTCCGGCGTGATCGCCTGCATCCACGGGACCTCGCCGGGCTTCGCGCCCTGCGACACCTGCCAGGTGCGCGGGTCGCTGAAGAAGCCGGGGCCGGCCATCAGCGCCGCGTAGTGGATGTCCGGCGCCTCGATCTCGCCGACCAGCGCGGCGCGGGCGAGGTCGGAGACCTGCCGCAGGTCGTCGGCCATGTCGCGGATCGCCGTGACTCCTCCGTAGAGATCGCGGCGCAGCCCGGTCTCGGCGGCGACGCGGTTCGGCGGAGTCGCGATGTGCTGGTGCGCGTCGATCAGCCCGGGGATCACGTACCGTCCGGCGAGATCGACGACCTCGGCCTCCGCGAGTTCCGCAGCCGGAACCTCGGAATCCGGGGCGACGAGGCGGATGCGCTCGTCCTCGACCACGATCGTCGTCCCCGGGCGCGCGGGGGCGCCGGTGCCGTCGAGCAGGGTCGCTCCGCGATAGGCCACGCGCACGGTGATCGTCGTCCTTCCGAGTTGTTGCATCTGTTGTAACATCTGCTTCAATACGTGCAACAGCCTACCCGCCGAGCCCGAGGAGATCGAGTGCCCGCCTCCGCGACCTCCGCCGTCGACAAGGCGCTGGCCGTCATCGACGCGGTGGCCGGCTCGGACCGCCCGCTGCGGCTGAGCGAGGTCTCCGAGCGGGTCGGCCTGCACCGAGCCACGGCGTACCGCGTGCTCACGGCGCTGGTCGAGCGCGGCTGGGTGCTCCGCGTCGGCGAGCGCTACCTCCCCGGCGCTGCGGTGCTGCGCCTGTCGAGATCGGCCGCCGCCACCTCCCTCGCGCGCCTGGCCCTGCCCACCCTCGAGGCGCTGGCGGCGGAGACGGGCATGATGGCCAACCTCCAGGTGCTGGAGGGCGACCGCTCCCGCGTCGTCGAGGTCGTCCGTCCGGCCGCGCTGGAGATGATCAGCGACCTGCGCGACGAACTGCTGCCCGTCCACCGCTTCGCCGGTCCCCTGGCGCTCGTCGCCGCCCTGCCTCCCGCGGCCCGCACCCCCTTCGTCGAAGCCGCGGGCGCGCAGGACCCCGACAGCCTCCGGCTCGCCCTCGACCGCGCCGCCGCCGACGGCTTCGCCGTGCAGAGAGGCCGCACCGAACGCCTCATCGGCTCCCTCAGCCGGGCCGTCACCGTGGAACCCGACGCGCCCCCGGTCTGCGCGCTCACCCTCGTGGGCCCGGTGGCGGAGTTCGACGACGCCCGCCTCCCCGAACTCAAACGGCGCCTGGCCACGGCCGCGGACCGCCTCGGCGCCGAACTCCTGCGCTGGACCGTCCAGGGAGCGACGCGATGACCAAGCCCCTCGTCCTCGACACCGCCGAAACCCGCGCGGCCCTCGCCGACACCGACGCGCTGCTCAGCGCCCTGACAACCGCCCTCGTCTCCGTCGCTGACGGCACCGACTCCACCCCGCCCCGGATCGCCGCGGCCGCCCCCGCCGGGCTCCTCGGCGCGATGCCCGGCTACGTCCCCGGGCTCGGCGTGGCCGCCAAACTCATCACGATCTTCGCCGATCCTCAGCACCCCGGCCGCAGCACGCACCGAGGCGTGGTCGTGTGCTTCGACGAACGCGACGGCCGCCCCCTGGCCGTCCTGGACGCCGAACCCCTCACCGCGATCCGCACCGCCGCGACCTCCACCCTCGCCCTGCAGGCCCTCGTGCGCCCCGACGCCCGCCGCGTCACCGTGGTCGGCACCGGCAGCCAAGCGACAGCCCAGCTGGAGCTCCTGGCCGGCGACCCCCGCTGGCAGGTCACCGTGACCGGCCGCGACGCAGTCCGCGTCCAAGCCCTGGCGGACCTCCACAACGCCCACGCGGCCCCCTCGATCGAGGAGGCGGTCCGCGCCGCCGACGCCGCAGTCCTCTGCTGCACCGGCGCCCGCGAGCCCGTGATCAGCCGAACCTGGCTGGCCGACGGCGTCCACGTGGGCTCGGTCGGCTTCTCCGACGGCCCAGAGCTGGACCCCGCAACGATCGCCGCGGCCACGCTCTTCGCCGAGTGGCCCGGCGCCGCCGCATCCCCCTATCCCGCGGGCGCCCACGAGCTCCAGGGTGTCACCCCCGACCGCGTGACCCTCATCGGCGACGTCCTGGCGCGCCGCCACCCCGGCCGTCCCACGCCGCACGGGATCACCGTCTTCAAGTCCACCGGCCACGCCGCCCTGGACGTCGCGGCAGCCGCAGTGGCCGTCCGCTCCATCACGAATTCCTGACTTCTGACTTACTTCGTCGCAGAGTATTGCGATCTACCCGTTCCGCCCGGAGAGTGGGTCGCGGCGCTCCACCGACCCAGGGAAGGAACGAACCCACCAAGGCCACCGCCCTCGTCGTCACCGTCCGCATCTCGCTCGCCTCCGGCGCGAGCACCGAGACCGCGACGGCGACGCTCAAGATCGCACAGCCCGCCTGAACCGGATCGTCGCGCTTCGACGGCTCCGCTCGCGCACCTGATCCGGCGACAGGCGCGGATACGCATGCTGGTTGACCAGGTCGTACAGCTCGTCGACAAGCCGCTCGACCGTGCTGTGCGACCCGTCGCCGCTCGCCGCCGCCACGGCCGCGCGGCCTCGAGCCAGGTGGGCTCTGACCGCCGCGGGACTGACCCCGGTCTCGGCCGCGATGTCCGCGACGTCGCGCCGGCACAGGTGGTGCAGCACCATGGCGCGCCGCTGTTCCCGGCCGAGCCCGCGCAGCGCCTCGACGAACGCGACGCGATACGGCTCCTCGGCACCCGGCTCGCGCCGCCGCGAACCCGCCAGATTCCAGGCCACCGTGTGGATCCACGAGTCCGCCTCGACTTGCAGATCGAACCGCGCCCGGTGGGCCCAGGCCCGGGTGAACGCCTCCAGGACGGTCTCCCGGGCCTCGGCCCAGCCACCGGTCAGCGCGTAGAGCTGACCGACCAAGCGCGAGTAGGACACCGAAAAGAAGGCGTCGAACTCCTCATCGCCCATCACCCGCGCGCCTCCTCCGCCATCCGCCGCGCAGAAAGCTACGGCCCGTCCATGTGCGGACGTAGAGATACGGATGAGAGATCGATGAGGGTCGCGGAGGGCGCTAGATCAGAAGTGCCACTGCTGGTTGGTGCCGCCGTCGCACGTCCACAGGTCGGTGAGGACGCCGCTGGTCTTGGTGAAGCCGGGGTCGTCGAGGCACAGTCCGGAGCTCTGGTTCACGAGCTCGTAGGTGTTCGCGCTCAGCGGGACGAAGGACCAGTTCTGGTTGGCGCCGCCGTTGCAGGCCCAAGGCCCACAGGTCGGCCTTCGAGCCGTTGGCGGTGCCGGACTGGTAGTCGTCGAGACAGGTGCCCGAGTTCACGTTCTTCAGGGTGTACTCGCCATTGCCGACGCTGGCGATGCTGTACTGCTGCACCAGGTCGCCGCTGCACGGCCAGAGGTCCACGCCCGCGCCGTTGGCCTTGTTCCACTGGTAGTCGTCGAGGCATGTGGCCGTGTTGAGGTTGGTCAGCACGCGCGCGCTGCCGACGATCCCCGAGCTCGTGGCCGTGCCGAGTGACCACTCCTGCGAGCCGTCGGTGCGCGCGGTCTGCAGCGTGAGGGCCGCGCCGGTCGAAGCGCCGGTCAGGTAGAGGCTCGTGTTGCCGGTCGACTGGAATTCGTAGTTGCCGTCAGCGAGCTTGATCTCGTTCCACAGGCCGGTGGCCGTGTTGTCGACCCACTGGCCGATACCCGCGCCCGCGGTGGCGTTGCCGCCCCAGATCTCGGCCGCGCGTCCGCCCGATTCGTTCAGCAGGGTCACGCCGCCGGACTTGGTGACGAGGTGCCAGTGCTGCGTGTCGGGATCGGCGGCCGAGCCGGCGTTCTCCAGGTCCACGTCGGCCGCGTTGCCGTTGCCGATGTTCGCGTCGGTGACGTTGTTGTGCGTGCCGATGACCTGGCCGGTCAGCTTATTCGTGATCTGATAGTAGGCGCCTGCGGAGTGGCCCAGGTCGAGGTCGCCGTCGATGATCGTCGATGTGCCCTGATTCGCCAGGATGACGACGCGGCCGGTGTTCGCGTCGTACGTCAGGTTGCGGCTGTACGCGGCC